>NZ_JAKTHZ010000017.1:0-310131 GCF_027854645.1 Acinetobacter sp. AOR41_HL
CTCTGTACACGACAAATTTCATAGAGCCCTTGTCCTATCAGGCTTTTTCTTTCTTAAAATTGCGAGCACTTTCTTAAATTCTTCTTTTTTTCCAAAACCAATCAAACGTAGAATAGCCATTTGAACATAGTCCAAACCGTAGCGAAATAAACTTACTGAAAGTCGTCCATGCTTCTTTATTTTTATCGCTTTTTTTCGATCATGTTGCCATTCACCTGTTAAATAGCACCAACAGAAACCGATCGCTAGCACTGCTATCAATTTCTTGACTCGTCTAGGGTCTGTTAAACGAGTATTTTCAAGATTGAATCCACGTCCTTTGAGACAACTAAATAAGGTTTCGATTTCCCAGCGTAATGCATAATCACCAATAGCAGAAGCATTAAACATAGGAGAAACAACAAGTAAAAGTTCTCCATCTTCTAATCGTAACGCACTAATATACAGTTTCACTCGACCAACCCAAATACGTCGTTTACGACATTCAGTTTGACCAACTTGAAGATGACGAAATAAATCACTAATTTTATGACTCTTGGCTAAGTGATTGGTCACAATAAAGTTTTTTTAACACGTATACAGAAGTTAATGTCATTTTCAATTAACCATATAAACCATTTCTCACCGATAAATTCTCTGTCTGCAAACACATTCACAATACGATCTTTACCAAAAATGGAGATAAAGCGTTGAATCAAAGCAATACGCTCTTTTGTATCTGAATTTCCACGTTTATTGAGCAATGTCCAAACAATAGGTATCGCTATTCCACGATAGACGATGGCTAACATCAAGATATTGATATCTCGTTTTCCCCATTTCCAATTGGTTCTATCCAAAGTTAATTGGACTTTATCGAATGAAAATATATTGAAAATTAACTGAGAAATTTGACGATAATCGAAATACTGATCTGCAAAGAAGCGTTGTATACGTCGATAAAATGATTGTGGTAAGCACTTGATGGGTAAGGCTTTAGATGCAGAAGAAAGATTACATGTCTGTTTTACAATTAATGCAAGCATAATCAGTGTAAAACATTTTACACGTGACTTGTTCCACTTTAGATATTTGTTTAAGATGAGATGTAACTCATTGAAATGTGTCATCATATTCATCGTCAGAAAACAAGTATTATGCCATTATTTCAATGAGTTGTCTTTTTTTGTCGTGTACAAAGGGAAAAAATAAAGAATTTATACCTATACTATAGATTATTATTTTTATCCCAACTATCTACATGTTCAGCCCACCATTGCATCATCGTTTTACGATCATTTAACCATTGAGCATGATTGTACGATGCCCTTGTTTTATTATCTGAAACGTGGGCAAGTTGTAATTCAACCCAATCCTTATTAAAACCATTCTCATTAGCCACAGTGGATGCAGTTGCTCTTAGAGTATGCATCCTGAACTCTAATTTCATATTACTCAGGGCTGTATTCAATGTGGTTTTACCCATCATTTCCCCGTCTTCTCCTGCAAATATATATTCACTATCTGGATAAAGTGCAAATTGCTCTTTTATGATTTCAATGGCTTGGTCAGACAATGGTACAACATGCATTCTGTTCTTTTTCATATTGCGCTTGCCAGCCAAAATATCAGCCCTTGATACTGCTGGAATCGTCCATGTCTTATCTTCAAAGTCAATATATTCCTTTTTACCTCGACGTATCTCAATGCTTCTAAGCCATGTGTATATTGCGGCTTTAATAGCATTTCGTGTGCTAATTGAGCCACCGTATGCATTGAGCTTAAGCATAAGTACTTTTTTTTCAGACTCAGTTAATGGTCTGGCATGGGTTACATCTGGCTGTTTAATGTAACCCCTAAGAACATAAGTAGGATCTATAGAAATGCGTTTTGTGATAATTGCATATTCCATAACCTCACCAATGATTTGTCTTACAAAAATCCCTTTAACTTCTCCTGTGCCTCTTCCTGATTTTTTGATTCTTGCCATAGTGCTATCAAGCACAGTTTTAATATCAATAGAGTCAATCTCATGAATAGGTTTGTTACCAATAAGAGGGTAAACATCTTTCTCAAAATAACTGCTTCGGCGTTGTTCCCATTCCTTGGATTGTTGAGCTTTTCGGGAATTTATAAATTCACTTGCGACTAACCGAAATGTACCATTATTTGCTTTAATTGCTTCAAGGCGTTCATTTTTCTGGTGACCTATTGGGTCTACTCCTTTGGCAAGTTGCTCTCGATATTCAATAGTTTTTAATCGAGCATATGCTAAAGTAATTTCAGGATATTTACCGATTGTGAGCATTTTTGCTTTAGTAAGAAAGCGGTAACGATAACGCCAGAATTTGCTACCAGATGGGCGGACTTCTATACAGAGCCCTGAATGATCAGCCATGCGGTATAATTCTTCACGTGGTTTTAATCTTTTGATTTTTAAATCGTTCAGCATATGTTGTGAGTAACGCTATTTTTGAAAGGGCTTACTCACAATCTTACTCACAAAAATTGGTAATTGCATGTATTACATTGTTATGGAAGGTTAGAATAAAAATATCGTTGAATCAATTGGATAGGTTGTAATGTGATTTGTATTTATAGAAGGTTAGATTGTTAATTGGCATGATGTAATAAACATCAACGTCTAAATAAAAAAATCCCTGCATTTGCAGGGATTTTTTTATTTCTTATATAAATTAAGAAAAAGTTAAGTTGATATTCTTAAACTTATAGTCAGGAACCATAGCTGTAGTTCCTCTTTTTTGTTACACCATGCTTATCCTCTTATAAGCATGGTTTTTTTTAACCTAATAAAATGATAAGCCATGTCACTGCAATAATTGAAAGCGCGACAAATTGAGCAGCACTTCCCATATCTTTAGCATTTTTAGAGAGTTGGTGTTTTTCAAGTGATACACGGTCAACTACCGCTTCAATCGCAGAATTGAATAGTTCTACAATAATTGCAAATAAACACACAACCACCATAAGTGCATGTTCACCGCGAGTTACATCTAGAAAAAAGCTAGTAGGGATAAGCACAACATTAATTAAAACAATTTGTCGGAAAGCGGCTTCATTTTTATAAGCTGCTTTAAATCCTGAAATTGAATAACCTGTCGCATTCAAGATGCGCTTTAGTCCGCTTTTGCCTTTGTAGGGAGAATAACTATTCATTCACTTATATTTTTAACACTTTTCATGCATTATATATCGCGGCCCTTAAAAAAAATATTAAATCTTTTTTAAAGATTTTGACTTTATAACTTGATAGAGAAGAAGAGATGAAAAAATTATTTGTAGCATTAGGACTTGTCATGGGTGGGTTACATGTAAGCTATGCAGAGCCTGTCTCAGCTCAACAAGTACCGGGATATTATAAGCATCAATTTGGTAATTACCGCATCACCTCTTTACTTGATGGCACTATTTATTTAGATCCTAAGTTATTTAAAAATTTAAGTCAGGCTGAGAAGACTAAAATTTTAACAAAATACGCCGCTGTTAATGAGAAAGGGGTTCAAACTTCGGTAAATGCATTCTTGGTAGATGACGGTAAAAGTTTAACTCTTGTTGATAGTGGTGCTTCAAGTTGTTTTGGCCCACAGTTGGGTTCAATTGCTAAAAATCTTGAATTGGCAGGCTATCAACTTGCTAACGTGAAAACGGTTTTGTTAACCCATCTACATCCAGACCATGTTTGTGGTATTGCTCAAAATGGAAAAGCTGTATTTCCTAATGCAACTATTTATGCACATGAACGTGAAGCTGACTATTGGTTAAATCCAGCTTCTGAAAAAACTGTACCCGCAGATAAAAAAGAAAACTATTTAGGCACGGTTAAAAATATAAAAGCTGCGCTTGCACCGTATCAAGCGAAAAAAGCTTTCAAGACCTTTAAAGATGGCGATGTCATTCAAGGTTTTGAAGTAATCAATACACAAGGGCATACACCGGGTCACCACAGTTTCCGTTTAAAGAGTAAAAATCAACAAATTGTCTTTGTGGGAGACATTGTCCACTCACATTCTTTGCAGTTTGATGCTCCAAAAACCGGCGTAGATTTTGATGTAAATTCTGAGCAGGCAATTAACACTCGTTTGAAAATGTTTGCTGAAATCTCAAATAAACAGCAATGGGTAGCTGCTCCACATTTGCCATTCCCAGGAATTGGCCATGTGTATAAAGTAAATGCAGAGCAATACCAATGGATTCCTCTATATTTTAATAACAGTGTTGATAAGTAAAAAAAACAGGGCATTAAATGCCCTGTTTTTTATTAAGTCTTTAACTATTTTGTTGCTTTCTCAAAATTATTGACTGCTTCACGGCCGAGTGCTGGGTCATCTGTAAAGATACCATCTACACCTGCTTTGAAATATGCTTCAAACTCTTTTAGAGCACCTGTCGGGCAACGCTCGGCAGGTTTGTCGCTACATTTTAAAGGCTGTGGTAAAAAGTTATTTTCTGGACGGAAAGTATATGGGTGTACTTTTAGGCCAGCGGCATGTGCATCGCTAATAAATGAAGTAGTTTGTACTGAACCATCATTATTGAAATTGAGAATATAGTTTTTGCTTGGGCCTACACCATTTGCATACTTAGCAACATCTTTTAAGCTTTGCGCTGTAGCTAAATCACCATATGTTTTAGACACACCAGATTCAACAAAGTCTGCTGGTCGAGAAGTTTTTGCATCATATAACTGAATAATTTGTGCATGTTTAAGTGTTTTATGTAGATCAAGTTGATCTTTTAAATACTTTAAATTGCTGACTTCGAACGATTGCAAATAGATAGGGGCAATATCACGTGTATATTGATATTTGGCAAGAGTTTTAAGAAGTGTGTCTTCCATGGCCAAATTCTTGTTTTTAAAATAAGTTGGATGTTTGGTTTCAATATATAAGCCAATAATCTTTCCGGTTTTTTTATAATTTGCTTCGGCAAGTTCAATGACTTGTTCAAGTGTTGGAATTGAATACAGATCGTTATAAGCCGTATTTGCTGGTCGGAACTCAGGAATACGTTCACGTGCTTTAACTTGTTGTAATTCATTTAAAGTGAGGTCTTCCGTAAACCAACCCGTTAAATTGACACCATCAATATTTTTTGTGGTTTTACGGTCTGCAAATTGGGCAAGAGTACTGATATTGGTAGTACCACCAATTTCGTTTTCATGACGAGTAACCAATACACCATCTTTTGTTGAAACCAGATCAGGTTCAATAAAGTCAGCACCATCATCAATCGCTTTTTGATATGAAGCCAAAGTATGTTCAGGACGTAAAGCGCTAGCGCCGCGGTGTCCAATCACTAAAATTTTAGGAAGTTGATATTCTGGTGTAGTTGGGGTTGTTTCGGTTTTATCATCGTCATTGCAACCGACCAAGCTAATTAAACTTAAGCATAAAAGTGCTTTTCTAAACATAATTCTACTCATATTGTTTTAGTTGAAACGACTCAAGTATTGGGATTTAGTTTGACGTGATCATGAAGAATTCATGAATTTTAAGTGACACTATTTAACTAGTTCTTTATTGCTTTGTTGGAAATAGTGAATCACGCTTTGTTTTTGTCTTAATTACATTTATTGTTTTAATTCCACTTGTCTTTTTTACACCGCTCGTTGATGATCACAAGGTCTCAAAGCGGCATTTACTCCTGTTAATTAACGACATCATACCGAGCAGCCATGCTATCTAAATTTTTTATTCAGCGCCCCATTTTTGCCAATGTACTGGCGATCATTGTCATGGCTTTTGGTATTTTTTCGGTGATGCACTTGCCCGTAGAACGGTATCCCGATATTGCACCTCCGAAAATTACAGTGTCGGCAAGTTATAGCGGGGCAGATGCACAAACGGTTGAGCAAAGTGTTACCCAAATTTTAGAACAACAAATACAAGGGATTGATCACTTACTCTATTTTAGCTCATCAAGTGATTCATCAGGACGTAGCCGAATTACCATTAGTTTCGATAACGGAACCAACCCCGATACTGCTCAGGTCCAAGTCCAAAATAGTATTAGTGGTGTCATACGCCGTTTACCCGATGAAGTGCAACGTCAAGGGGTGACAGTCAGTAAGTCACTAGGCGATACCTTTATGGTAATTGGTTTATACGACTCGACTGGTAAAACCGGAAATATTGAGCTGTCGGACTATTTAACTACACATGTCGTTGATAACTTAAACCGTATTGAAGGGGTGGGTGAAACGGATGTATTCGGTTCGCAATATGCGATGCGTATCTGGTTAAATCCAGATAAGTTAAAGCAATATAATTTAATGCCCAGTGATGTGGCTAATGCAATCACTGCTCAAAATACCCAAGTTGCTGCAGGTGCAATCGGTGATTTACCAGTCATTGATGGTCAATATCTAAATACAAAAGTGACGGCAGGTTCTCGACTAAAGACTGTTGATGATTTTAAAAATATTGTCGTAAAGTCCGATAAAACGGCGAGTTATGTTTATTTAAAAGATATTGCAAGAGTTGAGCTCGGTGCAGAAAACTATCAGTCTTTCAACACGATTAATGGTTATCCTGCTGCGGGTGTAAGTATATCTCTGTCCTCGGGCGCAAATGCTATTCAAACTTCTAAGCTCATCCATCAAACCTTAGATCAGCTCGCCGCTAAATTACCAGCAGGCTATAAAATCGTTTATCCACGAGATAATACGCCGTTTGTTCAAGAGTCGATTAAGGAAGTTGTAAAGACGCTTGTAGAAGCCATTATTTTGGTAATTTTGGTGATGTTCCTGTTTTTGCAAAGCTGGCGTGCAACACTCATTCCGAGTATTACCGTTCCGGTTGTGATTTTGGGAACTTTTGCAGTCTTATATGTGCTTGGTTTTAGTATTAACACATTAACGTTATTTGCACTGGTACTCGCCATTGGTTTGTTGGTTGATGATGCGATTGTCGTAGTTGAAAACGTTGAGCGGCTCATGCATGAACAGCACTTAACTCCAAAAGAAGCTGCAATTGAGTCAATGGGTGAAATTAGCGGTGCATTAGTCGGCATTACATTGGTTTTAACTGCTGTTTTTATTCCAATGTCTTTTTTAGGTGGTTCAATTGGCGTGATTTACCGTCAGTTTTCCATTACTTTAGTTGCCGCTATGGCATTATCGCTTACGGTTGCACTCATTTTAACGCCTGCATTGTGTGCATTAATTTTAAAACCTAATCCTGAACCTATGCGCTGGGCAGTGTGGTTTAACCAAAAAATTGATCAACTTAAAAATAAATATATCAAGCTTGTTCAGACGAGTATTCATTACAGTAAATCGGTTATTGTGATTTTTGTGGCGCTGATTGCAGTTTTTATGCTCTTCTACAGTGGTTTAAAAAGCGGCTTTATTCCTAAAGAAGACCAAGGTATTTTAAGTGTGCAAATTAAGCTGGTAGACAGTGCTCCAATTTCTGAAAGTCAGAAAATTGGTGAACAAGTGCGCCAATACTTTCTCACTAAAGAAGATAAAAATGTTGATCTGGTTTTAATTCGTTACGGTCGAAATAATGCCGGGACAGGACAAAATTTAGCGCAAGGCTTTATTGCTTTAAAACCTTGGGATGTACGTACGGCGAAAGAGGACTCGGCTGACGCTATACAAAAGCGTGCAATGAAATATTTCAGAAATTTTAGTAATGCTCAAATTAACGTGACCTTACCTCCTTCGGTAAATGGTTTGGGGCAGACTGATGGCTTGGATTTCTGGATTCAAGATTTAAATGGTCAAGGGCAAAACTTCTTAGATGGTATGTTCCGTCAGTTACAGGCTCAAAGTAAAAACTATTCAACTTTTGAAAACTTTGATAAGCAGTCTACCAATAGTAAAGCAAATCTGAATATCAAAATTGACCAGAAACAGGCTTTGGCAAATGGTTTGGAACTCTCTGCAATTAATAACACTTTGTCGAGTGCATGGGGCGGAACTTACGTAAACGACTTTATTGATCGGGGACGTATTAAACGTGTCATGATTCAAGGCGATGCCGAGTTCAGATCTAAACCTGAAGATTTATATAATTGGTCTGTGCGTAATAATCAAAATGAAATGGTGCCTTTTAGTTCGTTTGCTAACTTTAGCTGGGGTGGGGCACCAGAAATTGTAAAACGCTATATGGGATATAGTGCTTTACAGTTACAGGCTGATGTTGCCGGTGGTAGCAGTTCTGGTCAGGCTATGAAAGATGTTGAACAACTCGTCAACCAGCAAAAAGATATTGGTTTGGCTTGGACTGGTCTGTCTTTTGAAGAACAGAAGTCGACCAATCAGGCGGTATGGTTATATCTGATTTCGGCAGGTTTTATTTTCTTATGTTTAGCTGCTTTGTATGAGAGCTTAAGTATTCCTGCTGCCGTGATGACTTCTATTCCGCTAGGTGTAGGAGGAAGTGTCATTTTCTCTTATATCTTTGGTTTACCAAATGACGTGTATTTCCAAATTGCACTTCTAACCACGATTGGATTGTCATGTAAAAACGCAATTTTAATTGTTGAGTTTGCTGCATTAGCCCAAGAGAAAGGAAAGAATGCTATTCAGGCCGCTTTAGAAGGCGCGAGCTTGCGTTTAAGACCGATTTTAATGACTTCTTTAGCCTTTGGTGCAGGTGTGATTCCACTTGTATTTGCACAAGGCGCTGGTGCGGTGAGCCGCCAAGAAATTGGTATTAGTATTTTAGGTGGCGTAATGTTTGGTACTGTACTGGTTCTATTCTTTATTCCAGTTATGTATGTGTTATTGCGTTCATTGTTTAAATCGAAAGCTTCAAGTTAAAAGCAAACAATTTAAAAACCGGCGTTAAATCAAGTATATTAAGTTTAACTTCTCTTCATATATTTGATTTAGATGCCTCAAGAAAAAAAACTAACACAGCAGCAGGTCATCGCACTAGAACGGGACCTTGCCAAGTTTGCAACCATGATGGATAGCGCCGTCCGTATTCCTTTTACAAAGCAGGGTATTGGTGCCGATGCTGCTTTAAGTACTATTCCAATTGCTGGTGATGTTGCGGGTTTTGTCCTGACTTGCTACGCCATATATAAAGCCAAGCAAATTGGTGTGCCACAGCACAAGCTTACTCCCGTCATAAAATTGGCTGTAGTCGATGCTGTGGTGGGGTGTGTACCAGTTGCAGGAACCATTTTCGATATTTTTATACGTCCTAGTAGAAAAGCATTAGATGTGGTTCATACCCATATTCGTGAAGAATATGCGATTCAAAGTGATATACATGTTATTCATCCGTATTTACATGAAAAGCTTGAAAAGAAACAGCAACAGTCAGCCTTCTGGCGTAATCCTGTTGTGAGTTGGCTATGGCTACATATACCGGATTTATTAGGGGTATTGGTGCTTGTTCTGATTGGTTTAGCAATGTGGTGGGGGATTAGTTTTCTTTGGGGACTGGCCCATCATTCAGCCTAATAAAAAAGCCTCCAACTGGAGGCTTTTTTATTTACTGTGTTATGGGCAATCTAACTGATGTAGAGCTGCGACACGCTGTTCAATCGTTGGGTGAGTTTGGAACAAAGCAGCTAAGCTGAAACCTTGTTCTTTACCTTCCGCAATCGCGAACGCTTTCATTTCTTTTGGCATTTGGTCTGGTAACTCTGTTTCAGCTTGCAAACGTAATAAAGCAGAAATCATTGCTTGTTTACCAGCTAAACGTGCACCGGCTTCATCTGCACGGTATTCACGGTAACGAGAGAACCACATTACAATAGCAGAAGCTAGAATACCGAACACGATATCTAAAACCATCGTAATGAGGAAGTAACCCATACCAGGTGCTTCATTGTCTTGACGACCAAAAACATTACGGTCGATAAAATCACCTACTACACGAGCAAAGAACATAACAAAGGCGTTTACAACACCTTGGATGAGTGCCAAGGTGACCATGTCACCATTTGCAACGTGACCAATCTCGTGCGCAAGCACGGCACGTAGCTCATCTTTGTTCATACGCTCAAGTAGACCGCTTGAAACGGCAACTAACGCATCATTTTTATTCCAGCCTGTTGCGAAAGCATTAGACTGATATGAAGGGAAGATACCAACTTCTGGCATATTAATACCAGCACGTTGAGAAAGTTCAGCGACTGTTTGCAATAACCAGCTTTCAGCTTGGTTACGAGGAGCATTTGGGTCAATCAGTTCTGTACCAGTAGTTTTCTTAGCCATCCATTTGGACATAAATAGAGAGACTAAAGAGCCCACCATACCAAACACAAAACAGATGACTAAAAGGTTGCCTAGATTTAAGCCACCCGCGCCATGGTAACTACCGACACCGAAGAGTGACAAAATAATGCCAGCTACAACCAGTACCGCGAGGTTGGTAAGCAAAAACAAACCAATCCGCATCATTGAGAAAATCCTCTTATAAATAAAATATTATCTGATTTATAAATTATAAATCACTCAGCTAATATGCGGCGCTTGGGGGAAAAATTCAAGGAAAAAATAAGGAATCGATACATTCTTTCCGGTATACGAATGTATTCAAATTAAACAAGTTATTTATAAGGCCCGTCTAAATACTAGGGTCGGGGTAATAGATCATTACAATTTTTAGACGATGGGCCTTATTAAAGCATGAGCTGCAAAGTATGCGGTTTTTAATTTTACTCAATTCTGATATGGGCAATTGCCGTTGCATTATTGGTGACATAAGTCCCTGTTGGTGCATCGGTATAGGTGCCATCAGACAATGTCACGATTTGGCGTGCAGAAGAATATTTAACAGGTTTAGCCGATACTTGTTGAGTTGTGGTGGTTTGGGTCAACTCTGGCTGATTTACAGTCTGGGTAGAAATATTTGAATTACTAAAAGATGAAAGGCTTACACCAGAAGAATATAAGTTTTGATATCGACTTGTGACTCGTCGTACATAATCTTGGGTTTCACGGAATGGCGGAATGCCACCGTATTTATCCACGTTCCCTTCACCTGCATTATAAGCCGCAAGAGCCATTTGCGTATTGCCGTTAAATCGTTTGAGCAACCAACTTAGATATTTAGCACCAGCAAAGATATTTTGCTGAGGATCATAAGCATTAGATACGTTAAAACGACGAGCAGTAGCTGGCATGAGTTGCATTAAACCTTGCGCACCCACAGGAGAGTGAGCATTCACATTAAAACCAGATTCGGTATGCATGACTGCCTTAATTAGACCTTCGGATACACCATGCTGTTGTGCTGCCTGTTTAATAATATGGTCAAAAGCATTTTTATTTTTGCTATAGCTTGGTAGAACAGAAGCTTCTGAAGCGCCCCAGTTTGTATAACTATGAATATTACTATCGGGGTAGTAAGTCACCTTTACTTTCTTGAGTGAATGGTCATAGCTTTTACGGTTAGTGAGTAAAGTGCTGCCATTTTTGTCTTGGTAAATGTACATTTGACCCGCTAAAGTCGGTGTTATACCTACCGAAAAAGTGGTCATCCCCAGTAAACACGAAAAAAGATATTGAACCGAATTTTTCATTTTATGTTATTCACAATTTTAAGGTATTCGTAACTAGTCAAAGAGTTTATCAAAAAATATTACAGAAAGAAGTTTTGTGTAATTTTTTTTATTTTTGCTCTTTTAAAAAATCAAGCTGTTTTGTTCGAATGATCATCAAAAAAAATTAAAAAAAATTTTTAAAATGATTCTATTGACTTGTCTAACTATTTGAAAATTAAAGGCAAAAATCATTGGTTAAAAAATGATCAATTTAAATAAAACCCTTAACAGAAGGTGAAAACAGTTTGTCAAGTATTAAGAAATCCACAATTTTATCCACAGGTTTTGTGGAAAACTGTGGAAAAGTCCAAAAAGTAAGCATTTTGCGCAAAAAATGAACTCATCGGTCAAAATGGAGCACTGCTTTTGCATCATGCCTGAGCATTATGACGACTTCAAGAATTGAAACTATTCTTTTGATGCGATTCCCGTCCGAATCATATAAAATTGCGCGGTATTTTTATTTATGGGTATATCTCGTCTATGTACGCGCCAGTTGAGTCCAACGAAGGATTTAATTTTAAGCCTGAACTTCCAACAAGCTCGGCCTATTATCGTTTGCTTAAGAAGCTTCGCCGTCAAGTTGGACATGCCATCCGTGACTTCAACATGATTGAAGATGGTGACAAGGTCATGGTGTGTGTGTCTGGTGGTAAAGACAGTTATACCTTGCTCGACATTTTGTTGCAGTTCAAACGTATTGCACCAATCAACTTTGATATTGTTGCGGTTAACCTTGACCAAAAACAGCCGGGCTTTCCAGAAGATGTGTTACCACGCTATATGGAAGAAAATAACATTCCATATTACATTTTGGAAAAAGACACTTATACCATTACCAAGCGTTTAACACCTGAAGGTAAAACATACTGTGCAGTGTGTTCACGTTTGCGCCGTGGTTCGCTTTATGGCTTTGCTCAAGAAATTGGTGCCACTAAAGTTGCGTTAGGCCATCACCGTGATGACATCATTGCAACTTTCTTCTTGAACTTATTCCATGGCGGTAGCTTAAAAGCAATGCCACCTAAGCTTTTGTCTTCGGATAAGAAAAATATTTTGATTCGTCCTTTAGCTTATGTTGAAGAAAAAGACATTATCAAATATGCAGAATTACGTAAGTTCCCAATTATCCCGTGTAACCTTTGTGGTTCACAAGAGAACTTACAACGTGCCATGCTTAATGAAATGTTGCGTGAGTGGGATAAACAATATCCGAAACGTTTACACAGTATTTTTGGTGCGTTACAAAACGTGTCTCCGTCTCAGTTAGCAGACCGTGATTTGTTTGATTTCGAAGCGCTAGATTCTCAGCGCGAGATCGACTTTAAAGACCCTGAAGAACTTAAAAAACGTTTAGATGTCGTGAACTTAAGTTTTGCTGCTGAATAAAACAATTAAGTAAGTCAATTAAAGGCACTTTATAAACAAGTGCCTTTAATGTATCAAAATACTAAAAAATGAATGTTCCGTACAAAAAGTCATAGCCCAACCTTAAAATTACATGCTATAACAACGCACAAGCAGAAGTGCTTCATATGATGTTGTCTGGATAGGCAACTAACTAGAGAAATTGAACAAATAAATTTGAGGAAGAATCATGCCTGCATTTTTAACTGATGATTGGTTTGCGACTGTCGAAAAATTAACTGCTGAAGCAGGTGATCTTAATTTGCCACCAGCTCTTGCGAATTTGGCAATTAATTTAGTAGTTACAGATGCTTCTGGAAATACCGAATTAGCGTTAGATGGGGGTAAAATCCAAAAAGGTTTGTCTTCAAATGCCAAAACAACTTTAAACATGGATGCTGAAACTTTACGTAAAGTATTCCTAGAGTTTGATATGGCTGCAGCTATGCAAGCATTCATGACTGGTAAAATTAAAGTTCAAGGCGACATGTCTCAGTTAATGGCTTTACAAACAGCTAAACCAAGCCAAGAACAAAAGGATTTGTTCAAGAAAGTATTAGAACAAACAGCTTAATTCTAAAAGAATTCATATAAAAAGCTTACCCCAAGAGGTAAGCTTTTTATTGATACAAACAATGAATTTATCAACTTTTAAAACAATAAAACTAGATATTGATTCGTGTTTGAGCCGTTTTAATATGCTCAAGATAAGCACGGATACGAGTCACATACTGTACCGCTTGTTTGTATCGACCATTTCGCATTTGATTGCGTTGTAAATAGTCATAGAGATTAACCCATTGGTTTGGGTCTTTTCCTTGGGTTTGTAAGCGCTTCTGGATCTGGTTTACTGCTCCCGGACCCATATTGTAGGCCACAAGGGCATACCAGTTACGATCTGGGTAGGGAATATCACCATACTCACTTAGCATGAGATCATAATATTTCGCACCGCCCTGAATGCTTTGCGCTGGATCGCTACGGTTACTTACACCCATTGCCCGAGCTGTACTGTTGGTTAACATCATTAACCCGCGTACGCCTGTTGGTGAAACAGACTCTGGCTTAAGATACGATTCTTGATAGCTCATTGCTGCAAGCAAATGCCAATCTAAATCATACTTGGCCGCGCTTTGTTTAAAGCTGGCTTTGTAAATAGGTAGACGTGTACTTATATCACGTTGAATCGTCGACCAAGACTCAGGTTTTACAACGTTACGGTTGTAAAATGAAGCCAGTTGTTGAGTCAGACCATTTTGCTTGCTTTGACAAACAAAACCACTAGCTGTTTGTGTAAGAGGATCATCTGCTTGTTTAAACACCCAGCTTAAATCGGGATTTAATCCATTTTTTTGCAAATTTACGATGTCACCACAACTTGCAGAAAAAGACATTAAACCTTTGTTCTCGATTGAGCTTAAGCTCGCGGTCGTCATGGCAAGATTTGCTTTACCTTGCTGGACCCACTTGAGTGCGGTGGCGTTATCTGCCACGATTTTGAAGTCCAACTTTACATTTAAGCTTTGTGCATAGTTACGAGCCAAGTCATAACCGAAGCCATGTAAAAATTGATCTTCTTTAAAAACAGTAGTTGGGCTTTCTACAGCAACTACGGTTAATGTGTTGGTGTTAACTACAGTATTGTACTGTAGGGTTTTTCCTGCATTAATACTATGAAAGGGAAAAAACATAGTGCTGAGTGCAAGAACTTTCAATGGGAGAGAAGAAAATAAAGAGCTAAGGCCAAGCCTCGACCCAGAACTTGAATTACTGTGCATGTTGTCTCCGCTACAGATAATTTATGCCCTAAAAGCCAGACAAAAAGCTGCCATAACTTTTAAAAGTTGATAAATTCAATAAGGGGTGGGCAGTCATGACGTCATTCAAAATGACATGAAATGAAAAAAATAAACTATGTAGAAAATCTACAAAGTTTTTGGTTGGGTTAAAAAATACTCAACATTTAAGATGCGCGCATCATAATCTTCAAAAAAAAGATTGTCAAATTTTGAACAATTAAATATTCGATATATCAACATAACAACATGAATTTATTAAGGAAGAAAATTTATACACTTCTGATATGAGTAAATAGGGTATAAAATGCTACATCTTGTAAGCAGTATGTTGTTCATCAGTGGTTTTTTATCATGAAATCTAACTTAATCACTCGGTCAGGACATGACAAATTAGTTGCTGAATTAAAACAACTTTGGCATGAAGAACGACCAGAAATCACAAAGAAAGTGAATTGGGCGGCAAGCCTTGGCGACCGCAGTGAAAATGCCGATTATCAGTACAATAAGCAGCTGCTTAGAAAAATTGATCGACGGGTACGTTATTTAGGAAAACGTTTAGAAGAGTTAAAAATTGTCGATTATGCTCCCGAGCAAGAAGGCAAAGTTTACTTTGGCGCTTGGGTCGAAATTGAAAATGAAGAAGGTGAACAAAAAACTTTACGTATCGTAGGGATTGATGAAATTTATGATCATCATCCTCAACATATCTCGATTGAGTCGCCAATGGCACGTGCACTCTTGAGTAAACAAGTCGATGATGAGGTTGAAGTGCACACTCCTTTAGGTAAAAAGCTTTGGTATATCAATGCAATTCGTTATGAAAAGCCTAAAAATGATGAAATTTAAATAGATTTGTTTTTATTTTGAGCGTTTGAATTAAAAATTAAATAAAAGATTTGCCAACTTGCATTTTTGTTTATATTATAGCGCTCGTTGGAAGCGTGGCAGAGCGGTTTAATGCACCGGTCTTGAAAACCGACGAGGGTGTGAGTCCTCCGTGAGTTCGAATCTCACCGCTTCCGCCAAAATTCTTAAAAGCCCTTGTTAATGACAAGGGCTTTTTTTTATATCTATAAATTACTTAAAAAATTATATTACTCTGTTTCATAAATTTCTAAGTATGATCTCTCCTGTGCGTGGGTTCGTTAAAGTCACATTTTCTAGCGCCTGAATACACCAAGAGTTATTTTGCTTAACAAGGACGGTGAGAAGAAGGGTATCAATTTGATGGGGACCCTGAGGATGAGCTAAGCCTGCGGTTAGACGACTCCAAAAATGTGAAATACAGATATCATTAGTTAAAGAGGTGACGTCTATGAGCTCATTCTCTAGTGTTGAATCGCTATAAATGGTTTCATGAATAGGCTGGTGAAGAGCAATAATTTCATTAATGCCTTTAACGTAATGACCGAAACGATTAACAAAAGTCGCATCTTGATGAAAAAGCGCTGCAAAGGCCTTCATATCATGATTATTCCAAGCGGCTTGAAATGCTAGGGGAATATCTTCTGGGTTTATTATGTGTTGACTCATATGATCCCTACTATTTAAGTTCTTAAGTCTATTTTCAATGTATTATAAATGAAGGGACTTCGACCTGCTTAAACGTAACAGCAGCTCTCATTCTTCATATGTTTGAGATTCTATATAAACAAACAATACTTGCAGCGCAAAATAGGGAGTGTTCCCTCATAACTAAATGATATTAAACATATGTAAGCTTGAGTTAAGCGATCGCAAAAGTTTTTTAGAAAAATACAGATAAAAATATAAGATAAATAGAAATGACTCATAATGACTTTAATATATTGTTAATAATTAAATACCCTCTAAAAATTTAAATAGAATTTTCCATTTTAGGACTTTTTAAATGTTCACAATGAATCAATTAAGTTTAAAATATGGAGAATTTGTATATCGGATAGCATTTATTAGTTTTATTAAAATTAGAGTTATATAAATCTTGTGAATTATAGGTTTTTACTTGGCTGTTTTTGTACGTTTTTCATCCTGATGAGTGTGATGAAATTAAAATATTGTAGCTAAGAGATTAATTTTTTTAGAAAAAATGAGCCTAAACAATCGGAATTTATATATTATTAAATAGACTTTAAAACTAAAACTTTAATCTTGATTTAAGTTCAATTATTTAATTTATGACATATCTTGATTTCTTTAATGGGTCACAAAAACAAACATGACTTCATTTGAGCCAAATCAGAAAATTAAAGAGAGTATAAAAATGAACCAGTTTGTAACAAACACGAATAATATTATTCGTGGAAAGTATCATCCGGAATTTTTGCAGCATGAAGTCTTGGCCGATATTTTTGTCCATACTGCACAAACTCTTCCTGATAAGACGGCTTTAATTGAAGCAGATAAAACGTTGAGTTATGGTGAGTTATATCAGCAAGCTTTAATCATGGCTCAGCATTTGACGATAAGAGGGGTAAAACCAGGTCATATTGTTGGGTTATGGTTGCCTCGTGGTATTGAGCTTTTAAAAGCTCAGTTGGCAATTTGTTTAAGTGGTGCAGCATGGCTTCCATTCGATATGGATACACCGGCTGACCGTATAGCAGTTTGTCTTGAAGATGCCGAAGCTGTAGGAATGATTACTACAGATGAATGGTATGCACATTTAGATGAAGTACCACAAACAAAGTGGACCAATACTGAATTGCAAAAGCCGCTCAGTGAAAATATTCCTTTAGCTAAAACGACCCCCGAACAACCTGCGTATATTATTTATACATCCGGTTCAACAGGTAAGCCGAAAGGGATCGTGATTACCCAAAGAAATATTTGCCACTTTTTACGTAGTGAAAATAATGTTTTGGGTATTGAAGAGCAAGATAAAGTCTATCAAGGCTTTTCTGTTGCTTTTGACATGTCGTTTGAAGAGATCTGGCTTTCTTACTTGGTTGGTGCAACATTGTGGATTGCACCTAAGTCACTTGTGAGTGACCCTGAACGTTTATGCCAAACATTAAAGCAAGAAAACATTACGGTATTGCATGCTGTACCGACTTTACTTGCTTTATTCCCAGAAGATGTACCTAACTTAAGAATTATTAACTTAGGTGGGGAAATGTGCCCGGATTCACTGGTTGACCGTTGGGCATTGCCTCATCATAAAATGTTTAATACGTATGGTCCAACTGAGACTACGGTTACGGCAAGTCTTGAGGCCTTGGAGCGTGGCAAACTCGTTACGATTGGTAAGCCTTTACCAAACTATGGCATGTTGGTCATAAACGCTGAAAGAGAATTACTACCCCAAGGTGAAACAGGTGAGCTCTGTATTTTCGGGCCAAGTGTGGCAGAAGGATATTTAGGCAGACCTGATTTAACGGCTGATAAGTTTATTCAAAACCCTTGGGCAGAAGGTCCAGATGAACAATCGCTCTATCGTACTGGTGACTTGGCTAAAATTGATGAATTTGGACAAGTACATTGCTTGGGACGTGCCGACGATCAGGTAAAAATTCGTGGTTTCCGTGTTGAACTCGGTGAGATCGAAGCTGCGCTTTGCGATATTGAAGGTATTGGTACTGCGGCAGTTATTCTTCGTCCTGAAGACGGTATTGACCAGCTCATTGCGTTTATTGCACCAGAAATTGATGCAAAGAAAGCAATCGAAATTAAAGAGATTCGCCATAATCTCAGCCAGCGATTACCACCTTATATGGTGCCAAACCGTTTTGAGATTATTGAAGAAGTTCCGCGTTTATTGTCAGGAAAAATTGACCGTAAGGCTTTAAAAGCACGACCACTCACCAGTGTGATTGATCGAAGTGAATCTGACCAACCACAGAACCCGGCCGAAGAAGTTTTATTTGGTATTTTAAATCGCTTGTTTCCAAACATGCCGATTAAACTCGACTCAGATTTCTTTGATGACCTAGGTGGGCATTCACTTCTAGCGGCGGTTTTAATTTCGAACCTACGTGAACATCCGGAATATAGCCACTTAACTATTCAAAACTTATATCAAGCGAGAAGGGTTGGGGCAATTGCTGCACTCATGCTAGAGCAACCAACGCCGACTGTATTTGATAGCCAGATTGGACAAGATAACCCTCGTAATCAAACTTATAAGTGGTTATGTGGTATTGCTCAGTTTATTACTATTCCGGTTTTAATCTCGATTAATATCTTGCAGTGGTTAGCGCCATTCTTTACCTATCATTATTTTACCGGTGGAACACGAGATAGTATTCCAAATGCAATCGCGATGTCTTTATTGGTTTATATCAGCGTAATTATTGCCAGTTTTGTGGTTTCAATTACGGTAAAACGATTATTAATGACAGGCGTTGGTGCAGGGCAATATCCATTATGGGGATTAACTTATTTCCGTTGGTGGTTAGCAGACCGTATTAGCAATATTTCACCAGTCTATCTTTTGTCAGGCTCAACTTTACTTAACTTATATTTGAAAGCGCTTGGTGCGAAAATCGGCCATGACGTAACGATTAGTTCAGTACATATTCGTATGCCATCTTTACTTACTGTTGAAGATGGGGTGAGCATTGGTTCTCAAGTAAACTTGGAAAATGCCAAAGTCGAACATGGTCACTTGGTATTAGGCTCAATTCACTTAAAAGAAGATAGTTATGTGGGTTCTTATGCTGTATTAGAAGAAAATACAGTGTTAGAAAAACAAGCTCACGTAAATGCCTTAACCTCAATTGAATATGACACAGTGGTACCAGCCGGAGAAATTTGGGATGGTACACCTGCGAAGAAAATTGGGCATGTGGACGAACACGCTAAATTGCCAGAGCGTCCAAAATTATCGTTTATTCGTAAAATTGCTGAATATGCATATTATGGAATTAGCGCATTAATTATTGCATGTCTGTTCTTTATTCCAATTTTCCCAAGCTTCCTTTTGGTCGACTGGTTAGATGCAAACGTCTTTAATATTAGTACCAACGACCATTTGCAAATCGCACTTTACTATTTCATTTTAGCGATTCCAGCTAGTGCAATGATGATGATGATTACTGCTGTTATTTCTTCAGTCATTCGTAAAATTGCATTGCCTCGTCTTGAAACTGGAACCTATGCGGTTCATGGCGGCACGTATTATCGTAAATGGTTTGCGTCTCAAATCTTGGAAACAAGCTTACAAACTTTACATGGCTTGTTTGCGACCATTTATGCGCCAACATGGTTCCGTATGCTCGGTGCAAAAGTAGGTAAAAATACCGAAATTTCTACCGCAAACGGTGTTATTCCAGAAATGCTGACTTTGGGTGAAGAAAGCTTTATTGCCGATGCTGTAATGCTAGGTGATGAAGAAATCAAAGGCGGCTGGATGACATTAAAATCGACCAAAATTGGTAACCGTAGTTTTGTCGGAAACAGTGCTTATATTGCTGATGGTACCGTGTTACCAGACAATGTCTTAATTGGCGTGCAATCTAAATCACCCGATAACCGTGAAATGTATGATGGACAAACTTGGTTTGGTTCTCCACCATTGTTATTACCTGCACGTGAAGCTGCTGAGAAATATCCAGATCATTTAACATTCTTGCCAAGTATCAAGCGCCGTTTAATGCGTGGTTTTATTGAAGGCCTTCGTGTTGTATTACCTGCCGCTCTTGCGATTGGTGTGGGTTATATGATTGTGCTTGAGATTATTGATGTTATTAACAAATACAACATTCCAACTGGTTTGTTGGCTTTAACGCTTGCTGGTTTGCTCTATGGTGTCGGCTGCTTTGTTATTGTTGCATTGTTAAAGTGGATTTTGATTGGTCGTTATCAACCACGTTCAGCTCCAATGTGGACCATGTTTGTATGGTTAAGTGAAGGGATCACGAGCTTATATGAGTCAGTTGCGATTCCTAACTTCTTAAACTACTTGAGAGGAACGCCAATGCTGCCATTCTTCTTGCGTATTTTAGGTGTTCGCATTGGTAAAGATGTCTATATGGATACGGCTGATATTACAGAGTTTGACTGTGTAAGCATCGGTGACCGTGCTGAGTTTAATAGCTTCTCGGGCCCACAAACTCACTTGTTTGAAGACCGTATTATGAAAATCGGGCAAGTGAATATTGGTAACGATGTTGTGGTAAATACACGCAGTATTATTTTGTATAACGCCAACGTAAGCAACCATGCTGTGTTAGGTCCATTAACACTGGTCATGAAAGGTGAAAACATTCCGGCTAAATCTGCGTGGATTGGTTCACCGGCTGTGCCTTGGGTTCATAAATAATTAAGTATTAAGTTAATAAAAAGCCTCTATAAATAGAGGCTTTTTATTGAGTTTTTTTATTGCACGGCCTATTTTTGCTTGGGTTCTTTCTATTTGTATTATGGCCTTGGGTACCATTTCTATTTTGACCTTACCCATTGAACAATATCCAGATATTGCACCACCGGGTGTAAACGTCACTGCAAATTATCCTGGGGCATCTGCCAAAACTGTTGAAGATAGTGTAACCCAGATTTTGGAACAGCAAATTAAGGGCATTGATGGTTTACTGTATTTTTCATCGAGTAGCAGCTCGGCTGGTCAGGCACGTATAAGCTTAAGTTTTAATCAAAAAACAAACCCTGATACCGCTCAAGTTCAGGTCCAAAATGCAGTCAATCAGGCGCTTAGCCGACTACCGCAAGAAGTGCAGCAGCAAGGTATAACCGTGACAAAGTCACAAGGCGATAGTTTATTGGTTTTTGCACTTTACGATGAAAGTAATACGAGAACTTCTGTCGATATATCCGACTACATGGTGAGCACACTTCAAGACCCACTAAGTCGCGTCGATGGCGTAGGTGAAATCACAGTATTTGGTGCTCAATATGCAATGCGCATATGGCTCGATCCACATAAACTAAATAGCTATGGCCTTATGCCTTCAGATGTCAGAACTGCAATTGAAGCTCAAAATGCACAAATTACAGCAGGTGAGTTGGGGGCATTACCAACTCGTGAGAGACAGGCTTTAAATGCAACCGTAACAGCATTATCCCGTCTACAGACCGTAAATCAATTTGAAAATATTATTTTACGGACTCAAACAAACGGAGCTGTAGTTTTACTTAAAGATGTAGCTCGTGTAGAGCGCGGTGCAGAAAATTATCAAACCTCTACACGTTTGAATGGAAAGCCAGCTTCGGGTATGTCTATTCAACTTGCTTCGGGTGCCAATGCTTTAGAAACCGCTGAAAGAGTAAAAGCTGAGGTCACGCGTTTAACCGGTTCTATGCCATCAGGGTTAAAAGTTGCATATCCACGTGACAGTACTCCATTTGTTGAAGCATCTGTAGAAGGAGTAATTAAAACTTTAGCTGAGGCAATTGTTCTAGTCATTATTGTCATGTTCTTATTTTTACAGAGCTGGCGCGCCACTTTAATTCCAGCTATTGCGGTTCCGGTCGTATTGTTAGGAACGTTTGGTGTACTCAGTATATTGGGTTATAGCATTAATACGCTGACTTTATTTGCGATGGTTTTGGCAATTGGTTTGCTTGTAGATGATGCAATTGTCGTTGTAGAAAATGTCGAGCGGGTTATGCATGAGCAACATCTTGATGCCCGGCAAGCTACCCTAATTTCAATGAAAGAAATATCGGGTGCGTTGGTCGGTATTGCGATGGTACTTGCTGCGGTATTTTTACCTATGGCTTTTTTTGGTGGTTCTGTCGGCATTATCTATCGCCAATTTTCGGTAACACTCGTATCGGCTATGGTGCTTTCAGCCATTGTTGCTTTAACCCTTTCACCTGCGTTATGTGCAACCTTACTTAAACCTGCAAATGAAAAACAGAAGCAGAGAAAATTCTTTAGTTGGTTCAATCGTAAAGTCGAACAAGGGCAGTCAAGCTATCGTACAAAGCTGCTCGCTGTTTTAGATAAGCCCAAAATATTTATGATCATATTCTTAGGTATTACAGCTTTGTTAGGCTGGCAATATACGCGAATGAATACTGGGTTTTTACCACAAGAAGACCAAGGCTCAGTTATGGTCCAGTTTAGTACACCAGTAGGCACGACACTCGCTGAAACAGAACGGGTGGGTAACTTGATAGCAGATTATTTCCTGACGAAAGAAAAGGATAATCTCAATGTGATTTTCATGGTGATGGGTAGAAATAACGCGGGCAGTGGGCAAAATGTGGGAATGGCATTTGCTGGACTCAAACATTGGGATGATCGAGAAGGGAGTGAAAACACAGCAGAAGCAGTGATTGCTCGGGCAAACTCATATTTTAAGTCGCTGCGTAACGCACGTGTTCAGGTACTTTCACCAGCCGCAGTGAGGGGGCTTGGACAATCAAGTGGTTTTGAGCTTTGGTTACAAGATGCTGAAAATAAAGGACGTGATGCTTTACTGGCGGCACAAAACACTGTTTTAAAAGCAGCAAGTGCTGATTCTGGCTTAGCAGCAGTCCGTCTAAATAGTTTAGAAGATAAAGCTCAGTTACAAGTCGACATCGATCAAAGAAAAGCCAGTGCACTTGGTTTGGCTCAAGCCGATATCAGTAATACGCTGTCGTCGGCATGGGGTGGATCTTATATTAATGATTTCATCGATCAGGGACGTGTTAAGCGAGTTTATATACAAGGAGACGCGATTTATCGTTCCTTACCTCAAGACATTGGGCAATGGTATGTTCGCGGTGCTACAGGTCAGATGACACCATTTTCTAGTTTCTCTTCTGTAAAATGGCAAATGGGACCACAAATGCTGCAACGCTTTAATGGTCTTTCAGCTGTACAAATACAAGGCTCCGCGGCAACTGGTGAAAGTTCTGGTGGGGCTATGGATAAGATGCAGGAGTTAGTTGATCAACAACATGGCTTTAACCTTCAGTGGAGCGGGTTGTCTTATCAAGAGAAGTTAGCTGGCGGTCAAACCATTTGGTTATATTTAGCATCCATTATCTTTATCTTTTTATGTTTGGCAGCACTTTATGAAAGTTGGTCCATTCCTGTTTCTGTCATGCTAGTGATTCCTTTAGGTCTGATTGGAGCTGTGGTGGCTGCAAGTCTGGCTGGTTTTGTGAATGATATTTACTTTCAGGTAGCTATGCTTACTACCATTGGACTTTCTGCCAAAAATGCTATTTTGATTGTTGAGTTCGCGGCAGCCAAGTTAGAGGCAGGTCAAGCATTAATGGAAGCAATTATTGAAGGAGCAGGTCAGCGATTACGTCCCATTATTATGACATCTCTGGCATTTGTTGCGGGCGTTCTTCCCTTGGCTGTATCTACAGGAGCAGGAGCTGTTAGCCGTAAAGAAATTGGTATAGCCGTAACGGGCGGTATGATTTCAGGAACCTTGCTTTCTATTTTCTTTGTGCCTTTATTCTTTCTTTTAGTTCGCCGTTTAACCAATAAGCTAAACGAAAAAAAGATGTCATAAAATAATGAAAGTCATTAAAAATTAGACCCTCACACTATTTATAGCATGAGGGTCTAAAAGACTTATCACTTAGAATGTATTTTGAATAATGACTTCATCGAAAGGAAGTTTACCCACACGTGGGTAAGGTTCAGAAGCTGACTTACCAACAGCAATCATTAAACAAACCACATGGTCTTCAGGCAAGTTAACGAGCTTCGCCATTGCGTCAAAGTCAAAACCATCCATCGGGCAGCTATCTAAACCATGTTCTTGGGCAAGTAACATCAGAGTTTGAGCAAAAATCCCTGCACTACGCATAACTTCGTCACGTTGGGTTTGTGGGCGGTCACGGTAATACTGGTCAATCGCGCCAGCCATAATATTTTGAACTTCTGGAGTCGCACCATCCCATACACGTTTAGCATCAACTTCCCATGTATTTAATTTTGCACATAATACAATGAGTAAAGATGCTTCTGTAACTTGTGGTTGGTCCCAAGCAATAGCACGAATTTTTTGTCTTAACTCAGCATCTTCGACAACAACCGGACGCCAATGCTGCAAGTTAAAAGCACTTGGTGCATTTGCTAAAACTTCTTGTAATAACTGCTTTTTGTTATCTTCAGATAACTGAAAAGAAGGGTCGAAGCGTTTAATTGCACGGCGCTTACGGAGAGCATCAATAACATTCATAAGATTTTCCTACTTGAGAATTGGGTAGCTGTACTTGTTAGTTTGTATAACGTTGGGCTACTTCAGCCGAAGAAAAGTTTGGTAATAATGTCATACGTGATTTTTCAAAATTATTCCATTGATTTTCGTCTTTCAGCACAGGAATTGTAATTGTTTCTTTACGATCAAAGCCGATTAGAGCAGCATCCACTAAATCATTGACGTCCATTAATGGCGGAACTTGGCTTAAATCGATACCTGAACGTTTCCAAATTTCAGTTTTGGTTGCAGAAGGCAATACTGCTTGCACATGTACGCCATGATCTTTTAACTCTAAATGTAAGCCTTGGCTAAAAAAATGTATAAAGGACTTACTTGCACCATAAATGGTAGAACCAAATTCAGGAGACAACCCAACAACAGAACCTAAATTAATAATTGAGCCTTTACCTTTACGTACGAGTTGCTCGGAAACCGCATGAGACAAACGAACAACCGCCGTCATATTTAAAGTCATGAGTGTTTCAATTTCTTTAATATCTTGAGTTAAAAAATTTCCGCTAAGTGTAATACCTGCGTTATTTACCAAAATTTCAATATCAGCATCGTTTTTTAGAACATCTTCAATTTTGCTAATGTCTTGAGCCTTTGATAAATCGGCCTGAATAAATTCGACATGTACACCGTATTTTTCTTGAAGGTCTCTCGAGATTTTGTCTAAGCGGTTGGTGTCTCGTGCAACCAAGATTAAGTGATGGCCACGTTGTGCAAAACGGTCTGCATAGACTGAACCAATTCCTGACGAAGCCCCTGTAATAAGTACTTTTGATTGAGCTGACATGTGATGTCTCCACGCTTTATTTTTTAGATGATGATCATAATCTAAAATAACTAATTTTTGATGTCAATCATAATCAATGTATAATTATGACCAGTAGGGTGAATAAAAGTGGGTGCGCCAACATGAAAGTCAGTAAAACTCAGGTAAAAGAAAACCGAGATAAAATTGTTGAAAAGGCGACTCAACTGTTTCGTAGCAAAGGCTACGATGGAGTCGGCATTGCCGAATTAATGTCTAGCGCAGGCTTTACCCACGGCGGCTTTTATAAACATTTCAGTTCGAAAACAGACCTTGTCTCAATTACTGTTAAACATGGACTTGAGCAGGTTTTAAAAAGAATAGAAGGTTTAAACTTAACTCAATTTATTCAGCTTTATGTGTCCCGCACTCATCGAGATAATCGGGATTTGGGCTGCACACTAACGGCGTTATCTTGTGATGCTGCAAGACAGCCCGACGAAGTAAAAGTCGAGTTTGAAGAGGGTATTGAGCAACTTATTCAGTTCATTATGAACGAGCGAGCCAAACAAGTTTCTTTAGAAGCGCCTGAGTTAAGAAAGCAAGCCATTAATATTCTTGCCCAGTCTGTAGGGGCAATTGCCTTATCTCGCGCATGCCCAGATCAATCAAACCTTAGCGATGAAATCTTAGAAAGCTGTAAAGAGAGCCTTTTAAAATTAGCCAATTAAGCTTTTTTATCTTTCCAGTTCATTTGGCTAAATTGAATTAATTTCGCAATATCTACGGTTCTTTCATAAATGAGTTCTGCTGCATGTTCGCAAGCTTGTTCTAATGTGATCGGGCCGTTTGCTAGCGAAAAAGCAGCCGTAACCCCATGTTCATAAAGTGCTTGGTAGCCTTCGCCTAAAGTCCCAGCAATCACAATCACAGGTACGTTGTGAGCTTTAGCAATTTGGCTCACCCCAAAAACAGTTTTGCCACTTAAAGTTTGCTGGTCAAATTTACCTTCGCCTGTAATCACCCAATCTGCGTTAGCAATTTTATGTTCAAGTTGGTTTAGTTCAGCCACCACTTTAACGCCAGCTTTAAAGTCTGCATTTAAATAACTTTTGGCTGCAAAACCCAAGCCACCAGCAGCGCCTGAGCCTGCTTCATTTCGTTTATCGAAACCTAAAAGCTCCGCTGAGACATCGGCAAAATGTGCAAGCGCTGCATCGAGTAACTGTACTTGAGCAGGGGAAGCCCCTTTTTGTGGGCCAAAAATATGTGATGCACCATTTGGGCCGCAAAGTGGATTGGTCACATCGGCAGCCAATAAAAACCGTGTGTGCTGAATGCGTGAGTCGAAATGTGTTAAATCAATTTTTGATAGGTGACTCAGGGCAAGGCCACCGGCGGGTAAGGCATTTTGGTTAGCATTAAGTAAAACTGCACCCAAAGCACTGAGTAAACCTGTACCGCCATCATTGGTGGCGCTGCCGCCCACAGTTAAAATAATCTCTTTTGCACCTGCATCTAAAGCATCTAAAATGAGCTGCCCTGTGCCAAAGGTTGTGCTGTGGCAAGCATCACGCTCAGACGGTGGGACTAACTGTATGCCGCTTGCTTGAGCCATTTCAATGATGGCGATCTTTTGATGTTCTAACCATCCCCATTTGGCTTGAACAGGCTGACCTAATGGCCCAACCACCGTTTTTTCACGCCATTGACCCTCACAGACTTCTAAAACAGCTTCAATGGTGCCTTCACCGCCGTCTGCCATCGGGCACAAAACAGTTTCGGCATCGGGAAAAACAGCTTGCCATCCTTTGGCAATGGCTTGAGCTACCTTCAAAGCAGATAAGCTGTCTTTAAATGAGTCAGGGGCAATCACAAGCTTCATAAACGTTCTAATACGGATAAATTTCTCATTGTTTTATACTGCTTAATACGAAAAAAACATAGATAAACACATGTAGGCGTCAATTTTTAAATACTTTCAATATGATAAAAATGAAAATCAATAATGTTTTTATCTGTAAAAAATTGGATTGTAAAATTTTTAAGCCATTGTTTTATAAATTTTTATATAAATAGTATGGTTGTTTTGAATGATTGTAATTGTAAACAATATGGCACATATTATAAGAACGGTTGAGCCAGCTTTTAAAATAGCGGAAACCTATAAAAAGTAGACTCTACAAATAAGCTAAACAGCAGATTGTCTTGATATAACCATAATTTAAATTGTGATTTTATTGGATCTGTTGAGTGTAAAAGAAATAAGAGGATGAAAAAGTGGATAATTCAGAAGAACAAAAGCATATACAGGAAAATAACGGTTTTGCGCGAATTGAGCCATATACTCATCCTGCTGGCGGGTGGGGCGCACTCCTTAGTGTCGCTCGAAACCTAAAGCGACAAGATATTTTAGGTAAAGGTTCAATTACCTTACTCAACATTAACCAGCCTACAGGTTTTGACTGTCCCGGTTGTGCATGGCCAGAAAAGAAAGATGCCCATGCCTTTAACTTCTGTGAAAATGGTGCCAAAGCAGTTGCTTTTGAAGCAACCAGTAAAACCGTTACTCCCGAATATTTCGCAGGCCATACGGTTAGTTGGCTATCAGAACAAAGTGACTTTTTTTTAGAAGACTTAGGCCGCTTAACAGACCCAGTTCGTTATGATGCTGCAACCGATAAATATGTTCCTATTTCATGGGACGATGCCTTTAAGCTCATTGCTCAACATTTACATGCGCTAGACAACCCAGACCAAGCGGCATTTTATACATCTGGCCGTGCCAGTAACGAAGCAGCATTTTTATATCAATTGTTTGTGAGAAGCTTTGGTACAAATAACTTTCCAGACTGTTCAAACATGTGCCATGAAACCACAAGTGTAGGCTTGCTCGACTCAATTGGTTTAGGAAAGGGCACCGTTACTTTAGAAGATTTTGATTTAGCCGATGCCATTTTTAGTTTTGGGCACAACCCGGGAACCAACCATCCACGTATGTTAGGTACTTTGCGTGAAGTGTCTAAACGCGGTGGCAACATTATTGCGATTAACCCGATTAAAGAGCGAGGTCTCGAGCGTTTCCAAGACCCGCAAGCACCGCTTGAAATGATGACCAACGGCAGTACGCCAATTAGCCGTTATTATTTCCAGCCTAAAATTGGTGGCGACTATGCACTGATGTTAGGAATGTTAAAGCACTTAAATGAATGGGATAAAAAAGCACTTGCTTCAGGTAAACCAAGCGTTTTTGACCGAAACTTTATTGCGGTGAATACCGTTGGTTTCGATGAGATGATTGCTCAGGTGGAAAGAACTGAG
Source organism: Acinetobacter sp. AOR41_HL (assembly GCF_027854645.1). Classification (NCBI taxonomy): domain Bacteria; kingdom Pseudomonadati; phylum Pseudomonadota; class Gammaproteobacteria; order Moraxellales; family Moraxellaceae; genus Acinetobacter; species Acinetobacter sp. AOR41_HL. Next base: position 28,887 of record NZ_JAKTHZ010000017.1, read on the forward strand.
TGGGCAGATATTTATAAGCACTCAGGCCTGTCGCCTGAACATTTAGAAAAGCTCGCTAAACTCTTTTTAGAGTCCGAGCGCTCCATTTTCTGTTGGGGGATGGGAATTACCCAGCACCGTCACGGAACTGCTAACGTACATATGCTGGCAAATTTATTGTTGGCACGTGGTCAAATTGGTAGACCAGGTGCAGGGCTGTGTCCGGTTCGTGGGCACAGTAACGTGCAAGGCGACCGCACCATGGGCATCAATGAGCTACCTAGCCCTAAACTACTCGATAATATTGACCGTGTATTCGGTATTAAATCACCAAGAAAAAATGGATATGGCGTGGTCGAAACGATTAAAGCCATGGCTGAAGGCGAGATAAAAGTCTTTATTGGTTTAGGTGGAAATTTTGCAGTTGCAACTCCTGATACCCCATATACGCAAGAAGCGCTTAGAAAATGTGATTTAACCGTCCATGTAGCAACCAAGTTAAATCGTAGTCATTTGGTATGCGGTAAAGATGCACTTATTTTGCCATGTTTAGGCCGTACCGAAATAGACGAGCAGCTTCATGGCCCACAAGCCATTTCGGTTGAAGACTCCATGAGTAATGTTCACTTGTCGGCAGGACGTAATACGCCAATTTCTAAAAACATATTGTCTGAACCCGATATTGTGGCAAGAATGGCTGAAGCTGTTCTTCCAGACAGTCAGATTAAATGGAAATGGTACATCGAAAGCTATGACCGCATTCGTGACTCCATTGCCGATGTGTTTGATGAGTTCCATGACTTTAATTTACGTGTTTATAAACCGGGCGGTTTCCACCTAGAGCATCCTGCTAATCAGCACATCTGGAATACCAAGAGTGGTAAAGCGCAATTTCTGATTACGCCACTTGAAGAAGTCTACGCGGATAAAGAAAATCAGTACGCTGCCGCATATACCGAAAGTAAGGTTTATACCTTAATGACTACCCGTTCTCATGACCAATACAACACCACTTTATATGGTCTGGATGACCGTTACCGTGGGGTATTTGGTCAGCGCCGTGTGTTGTTTATGAACCAAGCCGATATTGATGAAGCAGGCTTTGAAGCAAATCAGTGGGTCGATATTGAAAGTGTTTTCTCGGATGGTGTGAAGCGCATTGTGCACAGTTTCCGTATTGTGCCCTACAACATTCCGCGAGGGAGCTTGGCGGCTTACTATCCGGAAACCAATCCTTTGGTGGCCTTAAGCAGTCATGACAAATATGCCAAGATTCCGGCTTCTAAAAGTGTTCCTGTGATTTTACATCCAGGGAATGCACCAGAGCACTTTAACTTGGCAACAGCCGTTGACCCTGAAGATGCCAATAAGAAAGTCAGCAGCCTCTAAGTGAACCTGTTTTTTAAAATGAAATCTAAGCAAATGGCGCTCTAAACAAGCGCCATTTTGAAATAAAGGAAATAATTTTGACACCACATGCTTATGGGGTTGAAACATTGCCAGTACAGCGGTTTAACAAAACCGAATCTGAAAATGTTTTAGATCATATTGTGCAAGAGTATCCAATTGCCTTGGTATATAACGGTATTTCACATGCGGTGATGATGGCAACACCGACCGATGTCGAATTATTTGCCAAAGGTTTTAGTCTCTCGGAAGGCATTTTGACCAGTTTAAAAGAGCTATATGTCCTTGATGTACATCAAAATGAATTGGGCATTACGGTTGAAATGACCATTTCATCGAGAGCATTTGCTGCATTAAAAGAGCATCGACGCATGATGGTTGGTCGTACAGGTTGTGGTTTATGTGGCATTGAAAGTTTGGAGCAGTTTCAGTTAGATGTTCCCAAAATTACAACGCATGCATCAAAGCTATGGCTTGAGCAAATTCCGAGTGCCATTTCCCATTTAAAAGCCCAGCAAGAAATTACCGCTTTAACAGGTGGGGCACATGCCGCAGCGTGGGTGGTTGATGGTCAAATCGTGGCGTTATTTGAAGATGTTGGCCGCCATAATGCTTTGGATAAATTAATTGGTTATATAGCGCAAGAAAACTACGACATCAGTTTAGGTTTTGTTGTCATGACTAGTCGGGCAAGTTATGAACTGATACGAAAATGCGCTCAGCTGAATATTAGCTTGCTTGCTTCAATTTCTGCACCGACCAGTATGGCCATTCAGTTAGCCAAACAATCTGGCCTCACATTGGCAAGTTTCTGTAGGGGAGACCGGTTTGTTTTATATACAGAAATTTAAAATATATCGTTCAATATGAGGGGCTTAAAACGAAGCTCATCTGACATTTCTGTTGCTTTTAAGCTAAGGATAGATTTTATAGATTATTATAAAACTCAAAAGGTTCAGAGTCTGTCCAAATGTCTTGGTTACAATCACTAAAAGAATGGGCAAAACGTCTAAAAAAACAAATTATTATGCTTTGGTTTGCCTCAAGGCATCCTCAAATGCCGTGGTTACCCAAAGTTATTGCGGTAGTGGCTGTGGCTTATGCGTTTAGTCCTATCGACTTAATTCCAGATTTTATTCCTATTTTAGGCTTTATTGATGACGCAGTTATTTTACCCATACTCATTTGGTTAGCAGTTCGTTTTACGCCTCAGCAAGTCATTTTCGATGCTGAACAACAAGCTAAAGAATGGCTAGATGAACATGAAAAACGCCCAAAAAACTATTTGGTTGCCGTACTTATTATTTTAATTTGGCTCACACTTGCCGTAATGGCTTACTTTTATTTTGGTGGTGGTTTGTAGTTGAACTGAGTCTTAAAACCTGTGCGAATTTAATACCCTTAACATTGTGCTTTGCTACAACTCAAAGGATAATAACGTTTTTATAAACTATGGGTTGCAGACCATGAAAATCGTCGCAGATGAAAATTTGGCGTTTACCGATTACTTTTTTTCAGAATTTGGCGATATTCAACACCATGCAGGACGCACCTTAACGCACGCAGATGTGAAAGATGCTGAAGCTTTATTGGTCCGCTCAGTTACTGCTGTAAATGAAAGTTTAATTCAAAACACTGCTTTAAAATATGTAGGTAGTGCCACAATCGGGACTGATCATTTAGATATTCAAGCCCTAGAAAAACATAATATTACATGGGCCAATGCCGCAGGTTGTAATGCACAGGCAGTTGCTGAATATGTCATTACCGCTTTACTTCATTTAGATGGTAGCCTTTTAGAACAACAAGAAAAATTTACGCTAGGCATTGTGGGGCTTGGCAACGTGGGTAAACGTTTAGCTTATATGGCTCGGTTGCTTGGCTGGAACGTAATTGGCTTTGACCCATATGTAACATTAGATTCAATTGAAAATGTGAACTTTAAAACCCTATTACAACAAGCCAATGCTATTTCAATTCATGTGCCACTCACCAAAAACGGTGAACATGCGACATATCATCTTTTCAACGAAGAAACTTTTGCAGCGCTTCAACCAGATACGATTTTAATTAATAGCGCTCGTGGTCCGGTTGTGAAAGAAGCTGCTTTAATCGAAGACATTCAACGTACCAAACGTAAAGTTGTACTTGATGTATTTGAACATGAGCCAGTGATATCAGATGAGCTTTTAAATATGTTGGCTTTGGCGACACCGCATATTGCAGGTTATAGCTTGGAAGGAAAAGCTCGTGGTACACAAATGATTTATGAAGCGTTTTGCCAAAAATTTGGCTACGACATTAATAAGCGTTTCGAAACGCAGTTGCCTGCATGCGAAGATTATTTTTCAGGACATGACTTAAAAGCAGTGTTAAAGCAAAAACTATCTCAAATTTATGATATTGCTCAAGATGATGCCAATATTCGTGCCTGTGTTAAAGACGGCAAAGTAGAGCAAAAAGCATTTGATTTATTACGTAAGAATTACCCGCTGCGTCGTGAATGGGCAGCACACGGGGGACCGCAAGCATGAGTTTAAGTTATCAACCTACGTGTTCAATTGATGCTTTAAAGGCTCGTGCCAAGCTTTATACCCAAATTCGCCAGTTCTTTGCAGAACGTGGGGTCATGGAAGTTGAAACACCCGTAGTTTCACAAGCAGGCGTTACCGATGTGCATTTAGCCTCGGTTCAGGCGTTACGCCATATCAATGGCAAATTACAGACTCAGTATTTACAGACTTCTCCTGAGTTTGCCATGAAACGTTTGCTAGCAAGTGGTAGCGGACCGATTTATCAAATATGCAAGGTTTTTCGTGACGATGAGCACGGGCGTAAACACAACAGTGAATTTACTATGCTCGAATGGTATCGTCCGGGTTTAGACTTAAAAGCATTAATGCATGAAACAGCCGATTTATTGCAAACCTGTTTGCAGCATCGTTTTGGTGAAGTTCGTCCATTTATTTTAAGTTATAAGCATGCCTTTCAGGACCGTTTAGATATTAACCCGTTACAAGCAACTTTAAAGCAACTCAAAGATACTGCAAATCGTGTTGGTTTAAATCTTGATTTAGGTGATGACCGCTTAGCTTATATGGACTTGTTGTTTTCTCATTTTGTTGAGCCAAGTTTAGGTTTTGATGCACCTGTCTTTTTAACTGACTTTCCGCCAGAAATGGCGTCTTTGGCAAAAGTGAAAGTAGATGAAGATGAGGAAGAGGTCGCAGCGCGTTTTGAGGTTTATATCGAAGGTCTGGAACTTGCCAATGCTTACGATGAATTGCTCGATGCAGACGTGTTACGTTCACGCTTTGAAGCAGACAATGCAGAACGGGCTAAGCAAGGGCTTCATGTTATGCCATTAGATGAACACTTGTTAGCAGCTTTGCCTCATATGCCAGAATGTTCAGGAATTGCTTTAGGCATAGACCGTTTACTCATGGTTGCAACCGAACAACTTAAAATTGAAAAAGTCATCGCATTTCCAGCCGAAATTGCCTGAGGGCGAGCAAATAAAAAAGCCACATATTGTGGCTTTTTTATTTGGAGCTTATTTAAATTAAGCTTGTTGAATACCTGCAACCACCCAGTCTTGCTGAGAGCCAACAGGTTTTACAAAGTGCCAGATTTCTGTAAATGGCTGTGGCAAGCTATTTAAATCTTCACTTACTGTACCTGTAAAGCGTACGCTCACAATGTATTGACCATTTTCAGTCGCACTGTCTACAACCATTGCATTTAAGTTACTAAACTCGGCAACGTCCTGATCTTGATTCTCCATGATGTCGTTATACATAGAGTTATAAAGTTCAGGTGTTAAGTAGCGACGAATTTCTTCGATGTTACTTGCACTGTTGATTGACTGAATGTGGTTAAAACGCTGACGGGCAACACGTAAGAAAGAAGCAGGTTCGCTACCATCTGGTAACTGGTTGCCATTACTTGTTGTTGCACCACCAAACGGAGCTTGAGTTGCTGTACCACCACCAACAGACTGACCAAAAATATTGGTGTTGTCGTTTGAGTTAGTTGGTGCAGCTGAACGGCCAAATGTGTTTTGTCCGTTGCTGTTTGGAGCGTAAGGATTATTTGCTGCTAATTTTTTTTTCCCGCCCAATTTGCGGAATACAAAAAAGGCAACAGCAGCAGCAAGTAATACCCATAACCAGCCTGGGATACCACCTTTCTTCTCTTGTTGCTGTTGAGCTTGAACCGCTTGTTGCTCGTTGTCTGGCTGGGTTACACGTTGTTCAGTTGATGTTGGTTTGTCATCAGCTAAAGCATGTGCTGCAACAGCACCTACGGCAGCACCAGCTACACCAGCTGCAACCATTGAACCAACACCCGGACCAGATCTTTGAGGTGCTGTAGCAGGTTGTTGAACTGGAGTCACTTGACGAGGTTGTTGATATGACTGGCTTGAAGTGGTAGAGCGTGCCATGCCGTGGCTTTTACCACCACCTGCACGTTTTGCTTCAGCAAGAGGAGAAATTGCCAAAGCAGCCATTAAAATACCGGTTATCAAGCCGCGCTGGTGTACTTCCATAGGAAATTCCTGTTTAAAATTAATTTGTAATTGTATTTATGCAGTCATTTACACTAAATTTCAACTATAAAAATATGTTTTTTTATGTCAATTCATCGCTGAGCTGCATCGCTTCGGTAAGGGCTTCATGTAAGCGCGCCACAGCAATTACTTGTACTCCCGGAATCGCTTTTTGTGGTGCGTTGCCTCTAGGTAAAATGACATATTTAAAGCCATGTTTTGCTGCTTCTTTTAAGCGTTCTTGTCCATTCGGTACAGGTCGGATTTCACCTGAAAGACCAACTTCACCAAAAACTGCAAGTTGCTGAGGCAATGCCTTGGTACGTAAACTTGATGCACACGCCAGTAAAACAGCCAAGTCAGAACCTGTTTCGGTAATTTTTAAACCACCGACAATGTTGACATAAACGTCTTGCCCTGTAGTTTGTACACCACCATGACGGTGCATTACAGCAAGCAACATGTTTAAACGGTTTTGTTCAAGACCAAGAGCGACACGTCTAGGTTGTCCTTGAGCATCATCAACTAAAGCTTGAACTTCAACTAAGAGTGGGCGAGTTCCTTCACGGCTAATCATGACAATTGAACCGGGAATGGCTTCGTCATAACGACTTAAGAAAATAGCAGAAGGGTTAGCCACTTCACGTAAGCCCTTATCGGTCATGCCAAATACACCAAGTTCATTGACTGCACCAAAACGGTTTTTCACCGCACGAATCATACGATAGCGTGAGTCTGATTGGCCTTCAAAATAAAGCACACAGTCCACCATATGTTCTAAAACACGTGGGCCTGCCAGTGCACCTTCTTTGGTCACGTGACCAACAATAAATAACGCCGTGCCACTATTTTTTGCATAGCGGGTTAATAACGCAGCAGATTCACGAATTTGTGAAACCCCACCAGGTGCAGATTGAAGCGTTTCTGTGTAAAGCGTTTGAATCGAGTCCAAAATTGCTACCACAGGGCGTTCTTGCTCTAAAACTTCACAAATGCGTTCGACACAGGTTTCAGCCATGACTTTTAACTGGTCTGTAGGCAAGTCAAGGCGCTGAGCACGTAAGGCCACCTGAGACAATGATTCTTCACCCGTAATATAAAGTGCAGAACTTTTTGCACTTGCCATGTAGGTTGCTGTTTGTAAAAGAATGGTCGATTTACCAATACCTGGGTCACCACCAATCAGGACTACTGAGCCTGTGACCAAGCCACCGCCAAGTACGCGGTCAAACTCGCTAATACCTGTAGGTAAGCGGGTTTCATGAGAAACCGAGACTTTATTTAGTGTTGTTATATTGGCAACTTGGCCTGCGTAGCCCCCAATTTTAGGACGAGCGCGATGGGCTGTAGTAGGTTCGAGTTTAACTTCAGTCAGAGAATTCCATTCACCACACTCTGAACATTGACCAGCCCATTTAGGATGATCCGCACCACATTGTTCGCAACGGTAAACAGTTTTGACTTTGCTCATATTCGACTTCGGTTTGTTAACTTCATAATCAGTAAAAACAGAGTATAGCAAAACGACACCCTGAACGTAGGCAGAACCCGATCATTTTTCAAGGGCCTATTTTTCATGCGTTGTCTAAAAATATTGGAATGTATTTTGCTTTAGCTAAGGTGGGAAATTTTTAGGATATTTACCTATGTCTAATCTTCAGCATCATGATCATGCTGGCGACTTACAGCGAAAGCTTACCAATCGCCATTTACAATTGATCGCTATTGGAGGGGCCATTGGAACAGGCCTGTTTATGGGGTCGGGCAAAACTATTTCATTGGCGGGGCCATCAATTTTATTTATCTATTTAATTATTGGCACCATGATTTTCTTTCTTATGCGTGCTTTGGGAGAGGTTTTACTTTCAAACCTAAATTATAAGTCGTTTGTCGATATGGCTTATGACCTGATTGGGCCTTGGGCTGGCTTTTATGTCGGGTGGACCTATTGGGTAAGTTGGGTGCTTGTTGGAATGGCAGATTTAACTGCGGTGACGAGCTATTTGAGCTTTTGGCTCCCCAATGGAGTTAGTTTTAGCCCAATAGAACAGGCAATGATTAGTGCAGGCTGTGTTCTCTTTCTATTGATTTTAAATTTATTGACGGTTCGTTTATTTGGCGAAGTCGAATTTTGGTTTGCGATTATCAAAATTGTTGCCATTATTGCTCTAGTTCTTGCCGGCATCTATATGGTAGTAACCAAGTTCCAATCACCATCTGGCTCTGTTGCGGCTATTTCTAATATTTGGAATCATGGCGGTATGTTTCCTCATGGGGTAAATGGTTTCCTTGCCGGCTTCCAGATTGCGATCTTTGCTTTTATTGGGGTAGAACTGGTCGGAACCACAGCTGCTGAAACTAAAGACCCTCATAAACATTTGCCTAAAGCAATTAACGCAATTCCGATCCGCGTCATTTTATTCTATGTATTGGCATTAATGGTGGTGATGTCTGTAACGCCTTGGGATCAGGTAAAAGCAGACCGTAGTCCATTCGTTGAACTATTCTTAATGGCAGGTATTCCAACTGCTGCAATTATTATGAACCTAGTGGTGTTGTCATCGGTCATGTCATCAATGAACAGCGGTATTTTTTCAACTAGCCGAATGATGTATGGCTTATCGCGTGATGGTCAGGCACCTGAAACATTAGGTCAGTTGACTAAAAGCGCAGTTCCAGCAAATGGTTTAATTTTTTCCTGTGCCTGTATTATGGGTGGTGCTTTATTACAATATTTTGTGCCCAATACGATTGAAGCATTTACCTTGGCAACAACGTTATGCACCATTTTATTTTTAACGGTATGGATTTTGATTTTGGTGTGTTATATCCGCTACCGTAAGTTATCTCCTGAACTGCATGAAAAATCGAACTTTAAAATGCCGGGTGGGGTAGCGATGAGTTATGTCGTTATTGTTTTCTTCTTATTTACGATTGCGATTTTAAGCCTTGAAGCAGACACAGCTAAGTCGCTTATGGTCAGTCCAATTTGGTTCCTCGTTCTTGCAATTGGTTACTTTGGTTTTTATAAGTCAAAAATAAAACGTAATTTTGCCCAAGAATAAATAACTTAGAAGCAAAATATAAAAAGGCAATCGATCTGATTGCCTTTTTTAATTGAAAAATCAAAGTGGTTCAAGTCTTAATTTTAGACTGGAAGGTGCGTTGTATTGCTATGTTCTTGTGCGTATTATCGGATTTAATTGTATGTATCTTGAAATTATCAGCCATACAGACAAAAATTGGTTAGCTGAAAAGTTGTCAAAAAATATACATTTAAAAGATACCTGCAAATGGTGCGATATCGTCTTTTTGATTTGAATTTAGCTAACGGACTAAAAAAATTACTGGAGTGTATTCATAAAATGTCGAATCAAAATCTGAGTGATCCTCATGAACAAGGTGAGCTCCATCGTAGTCTTTCCAATCGGCATTTACAGCTGATTGCAATTGGTGGTGCCATTGGTACTGGTTTATTCATGGGGTCAGGTAAAACAATTAGTCTTGCCGGCCCATCTATCTTATTCATTTATTTGATTATTGGTGTGATGGTGTTTTTTGTCATGCGTGCGCTTGGCGAATTACTCCTGTCAAATTTAACCTATAAATCATTTATTGATTTCACCACAGATTTAATTGGCCCATGGGCAGGTTATTTTGTGGGATGGACCTATTGGTTGTGCTGGATCACGATTGGTATCGCCGATCTGTCTGCAATTATCTATTACTTACAATTTTTCAATAACGGCCAGCCTTTCTCACCAGTTGAAGGGGCAATGATTAGTGTGGCTGCTATTGTATTTATTATGGGCTTGAACCTGTTAACTGTACGCCTATTTGGTGAATTAGAGTTCTGGTTTGCGCTTATTAAGATTCTTGCGATTATTATTTTAATTGCAGTGGGTCTATGGATGATCTTTACTGGCTTTACTTCTAGTACGGGCGAGGTGGCTTCATTTACTCATTTATGGGCAAATGGCGGTTTCTTCCCAACAGGGGTGCATGGCTTCTTGGCTGGCTTCCAGATCGCGATCTTTGCTTTCGTGGGCGTAGAACTTGTTGGAACAACAGCTGCTGAAACCAAAGATCCTGAGCGTAACTTACCTAAAGCGATTAACTCAATTCCAGTTCGTATCATTATTTTCTACGTCTTGGCATTGCTTATCGTGATGTCGGTAACTCCGTGGAATAGAATTGATCCGGCGATCAGCCCATTTGTAAACTTGTTTAGCCAAGCTGGTATTGCGGCAGCAGCGATCTTGATGAACTTAGTAGTATTGTCATCAGTTATGTCTTCGATGAACAGCGGTGTATTCTCAACAAGCCGTATGTTGTTTGGTTTATCTCGTGAAGATCAAGGTCCAAAAGCTTTTGGTAAATTGAACAGACGTGCAGTACCTGCAAATGCATTGTATTTTTCTGCTGCATGTTTATTGTTAGGTGCGGCATTACAGTATTTTGTACCAAATACAGTTGAAGCATTCACTCTTGCAACAACGCTTTCAACTATTTTGTTCATTTGCGTGTGGTTACTAATTATCTGGAGTTATATCCGTTACTACACGACACGCCCTGAACTGCATGCCAAATCAACATTTAAATTGCCGGGCGGCCTATTTACCTGTTGGATCACGATTATTTTCTTTGTTGGCATGATTTATGTGCTGTCTTTAGAGCCAGATACTTTTAAAGCACTGAAAGTCAGCCCAATCTGGTTTGTTATCCTGATCATTGGTTATTTCTTCTTCTATAAACCACGTCATAAAAAGTAATGAAATTGATTTACTTATGACTAAACGCCAGCTGAAAAGCTGGCGTTTTTTATGCATATTGTTTTTCTATTCAAGTTTACTCTTTAGCCGCTTGCATGATCACGGTATACTGCATCGAATTGTTTAAATCAGGTGCTCAGATGCTTCGTGTCATTTGCCTCATCAGTTTATTGAGCAGCAGTATTTTGCTTACAGCTTGCGGTCAGTCAGGAGCATTACAGCTACCTTCTGATCCAAATTATGACCACCGTGCAAAATACTTGCTCTATCGTAATAAAGAATCAAAACAAGTTGTGCAAAAAGATGAAAAGGCTGAACAGCCAGTCGAGTCATCATCAGCTCCAACCCAAACAACTTCACCTTAAGCTTTGAAATAAGGACACATTCATGAGTTTCACCCGCATTAATGGAGTATTGCATGCAGAGCAATGTTCTCTAGAGCAGCTTGCGCAGCAATTTGGCACACCGTTATATGTTTATTCAAAAACAGCTTTTGAAAAACATTATTTAGATATGGACCGTGCCTTTGACTTTATTGATCATCAAATCTGTTTTGCGGTGAAGTCTAACTCAAACTTGGCTGTTCTTAGTGTCTTGGCAAAACTTGGTGCGGGTTTTGATATTGTCTCTGGTGGTGAGCTGGCTCGTGTTTTAAAAGCCGGTGGGGATGCTTCTAAAATCGTATTTTCAGGTTTAGGTAAAACTGAAGTCGATATTGAAACCTCACTCAATGTAGGCATTGCTTGTTTTAATGTTGAGTCTTATGCAGAGCTAGACCGCATTCAAAAAGTAGCTGCTCGCTTAGGTAAAAAAGCGCCTATTTCTTTGCGTGTAAATCCTGATGTCGATGCAAAAACACATCCTTATATTTCAACAGGTTTAAAAGAAAATAAATTTGGTATTCCAAGTGATGCTGTTTATGAAACCTATCAATACGCAGCTTCTTTACCTAACCTTGAAATTGTAGGTATTGACTGTCACATTGGTTCACAGCTCACTGAAACTAAACCATTTGTTGATGCTTTAGACCGTGTCATTGTGATGATTGATGAGTTGAAAAAACTAGGCATCAATCTTAAACATATCGATATCGGTGGTGGTTTAGGGGTTTGTTATAAAGATGAGACGCCACCAAGTGTTGAAGAATATGCAAACTCTATGAAACCTGCTTTAGAAAAGTTAGGTCTTAAGGTTTATATGGAGCCGGGCCGTAGCATCAGTGCAAATGCGGGCATACTTTTAACTAAAGTTGATTTGCTTAAACCAACTACACATCGTAACTTCGCTATTATTGATGCAGCAATGAATGATTTAATCCGTCCTGCTTTATATGAAGCTTGGATGGATATTCAGCCTGTTGTGCCACGTACTGATACTGAAGAAAAAGTATGGGACCTCGTTGGTGCAATTTGTGAAACAGGTGACTTTATTGGTAAAGACCGCTCACTTGCATTACAAGAAAATGACTTGTTGGCTGTACTCGGTGCAGGGGCTTATGGTTTTGTGATGAGTTCAAATTACAACACGCGTGGCCGTGCTGCAGAAGTCATGGTATCAGGTGAAAACAGCTATTTAATTCGTGAACGTGAAACGGTTGAGTCGCTTTGGGAAAAAGAACATTTATTGCCTGAGGAGTAAATGAGATGTTATTAGAATTTACCAAAATGCATGGTTTGGGCAATGATTTCATGGTGGTTGACCTAATTAGCCAAAGAGCTTATTTAGACACAGCAACCATTCAACGTTTGGCAGATCGACACTTTGGTGTTGGCTTTGACCAGCTTTTAATTGTTGAACCACCAGATGTACCAGAAGCTGACTTTAAATATCGTATTTTCAACGCAGATGGTTCTGAGGTTGAGCAATGTGGTAATGGCGTACGTTGTTTCGCTCGTTTTGTGCATGAACGTCATTTAACCAATAAAACCAACATTACGGTACAAACCAAAGCAGGTATTGTTAAGCCTGAGCTTGGGCAAAATGGTTGGGTACGCGTAAATATGGGCTACCCAAAGTTTCTACCAAATGAAATTCCATTTGTTGCGGAAGAGCCAGAAGCCTTATATAAGCTTGAGTTGGCAAATGACCAAAACATTAGTATTGACGTAGTCAACATGGGGAATCCTCATGCAGTCACTATTGTTCCAGACGTACTCACTGCTGATGTAGCAGGTATTGGTCCACAAGTTGAATCACATAAACGTTTCCCTGAGCGTGTTAATGCTGGCTTTATGCAAGTAATTGATGAAAAACATGTTCGCTTACGTGTATTTGAACGTGGTGTTGGTGAAACATTAGCTTGTGGTACAGGGGCATGTGCTGCTGCGGTAAGTGGTATGCGCCGTGGTTTGCTTGCGAACTCAGTTGAAGTTGAACTTGCTGGTGGTAAGTTGCAAATTGAATGGCAAGAAGGTGATGTGGTCTGGATGACTGGTCCAACAACCCATGTATATGATGGACGTTTGGATTTACGTTATTTCCAAGGTTAATCGCGTAGCCTAAATAGAAGCCTCTTTTCATCAGTTAAAGTGATAAAAGAGGCTTTCTTTTATATGCACAATAATTTTTTAATTTTATTATCTTTTACTTAAAGCTAATTTCAATGCGAACAGAACAAAAATACTGCCCGTAATTCGGTCCATATATTTCACAAATTTAGGTTGTTTTAAATAACGTGAAAGTGGTTGCATAGCCATAATTAATAGACTTGACCATAATACGCCAATCACGACATGAATCATCACAAGTCCCATCACCCAAGTGACAGCAGACGCTTGGGCTGGAATGAATTGCGGAAGAAATGAAATATAAAAAATGCCAACTTTGGGATTGAGTAAATTGCCAAAGAAACCCTTAACAAACCAATTCTCTGATGTAGAGCGATTTGGATTATTTTCTTGTATGTCTGCAAGTTGGCTACGTGGTTTTAAAATCATATTTAAACCCAGCCATGCTAAATAAGCGGCACCCATCCATTTCAATAGATTAAAAGCTAAGTCAGATGCCATGAGCAGAGCACCTAAACCGCATGTTACAACAATACCCCAAGCAATACAGCCAAAACTAATCCCAAGAGCTGCTTGAAATGCTTTAGATTTACCTTCAAGTGTGGCAGTGCGAATAATTAAGGTTGTATCTAAGCCGGGAGTAAGCGTAAGTAAAGTAATGGCAATTAAATAAGGAATGAGTATGGTGGTCATGGCAGCAAGGTCCAATGAATACTTGGTATAAATTGTAATATATAAGTTAGATTCATTATGCTGTGCGATATGAAATTTTCATGATCAAATAGTTTTTGGTACACTCAAAAAAATGGGCAAATAATGGAGAGCAATTTGGATTTTGCATTACAACTGCTCTCAATGTGGTTAAAAGAAAGAAAAATTCAAAACCAGTCTGAGCATACAATTACCGCTTATGAGCGAGATGTTAAAAGCTTCCTTGAGTTTTGTGACTCAAAAAAAATTGACTTAAGAAATGTTGAAGCTTCAGATTTACGTGAATATCTGGCTCAGCGTGTTGAGCAAGACCAGTTAAGCGCAAGTAGCATGCAGCGTCATCTCACTTCTATACGCCAGTTTATGAAGTGGGCTGAACAGGGCAAATACCTAGAAATTAATCCTACTGACGATTTTAAATTGAAACGTCAGCCTAGACCTTTACCGGGCATGATTGATATAGAAACGGTTAATCAAATTTTAGATCAACCTATGCCGGAAAAACCAATTGATCAGCAGCTTTGGTTAAGAGACAAAGCCATGTTGGAACTACTGTATTCAAGTGGTTTACGACTTGCTGAACTACAAGGCCTCACAATTAAAGATATCGATTTTAATCGTCATCTTGTTCGTATTACGGGTAAAGGAAATAAAACCCGTATTGTCCCGTTTGGGAAAAAGGCAAAAGAAAGTCTATTGAACTGGCTTAAAGTTTATAAAATCTGGAAAGGGCATTTTGATCAAAATGCTTTTGTTTTTATTTCACAGCGTGGTGGTGTGCTCACTCCACGACAAATTGAAAAACGAGTAAAACTTCAGGCACAACGAGCAGGTGTAAATGTCGACTTACATCCACATTTACTTCGACATTGTTTTGCTAGCCATATGTTATCAAGTAGTGGTGATTTGCGTTCAGTCCAAGAAATGTTAGGCCATAGCAACTTATCGACTACCCAAATTTATACGCATATCGATTTTGATCATTTGGCTCAAGTATATGATCAGGCCCATCCGCGAGCGACCAAGCATTAAGACATTTAAGATAAATTATCCATCAATAAGCAACTTTGATTGCATTGAATCAGATGAATGTAGAGATCATTTGTACTTTTTTACAAATTTGTTTAAAAGAAATATGTGAAATTACCCAATTGACCATTTTGAACTTTGCACATTTTGTCGGCATATATAGCCTAAAAACGATAAAATTTGACTCATTTATAAGGCGTTTATGTTTCTGACTAATAAGGTAAATAAGATAAAAAGATAATAAAAATCAATGTATAAAATAGACTTTAAATGGAATAAAATAAGTGCGAGTCAGGTGTGAAATTTTTTTTATGAACTGATGATTTCATTTTTTTTGTACTGTTCCAGAAAATTGTGACTTGACCGAAATGCCAAACACATTGCAAGATAGGGTACCTAAAAAATTTGAATTGAAGAGTTAATATACTTTTCTCAACATTTACTTTTGCTAGAACAGCCGAGGATTACATGAAGGCTCTTGTTGCTGTAAAACGTGTGGTTGATGCCAACGTTAAAGTTCGTGTTAAGCCGGACAATAGTGGGGTTGACCTTACCAACGTTAAAATGTCAATTAACCCATTTTGTGAAATCGCAGTGGAAGAAGCGGTTCGCTTAAAAGAAAAAGGAACAGTATCAGAAATCGTTGTTGTTTCTATTGGTCCTAAAGAAGCTCAAGAACAAATCCGTTCTGCAATGGCTTTGGGTGCAGACCGCGGTATTTTAGTTGAAACTACTGACGAAATTGGCGCTCTAGAAGTTGCTAAAATCTTAAAAGGTGTTGTTGATGCTGAGAAACCAGAACTTATCCTTCTTGGTAAGCAAGCAATTGATGATGACTCTAACCAAGTAGGTCAAATGCTTGGCGCATTATTAGGTGCTGGTCAAGGTACGTTTGCTTCTGAAGTGAAAGTGGATGGCGGTAAAGTACAAGTGACTCGTGAAATCGACGGTGGTTTACAAACTGTTGAACTTGCGCTTCCTGCAATTATTACAACTGACTTGCGTTTAAACGAGCCACGTTATGCTGCATTGCCTAACATTATGAAAGCTCGTAAAAAACCGCTTGATACTAAATCTCCTGCTGATTACGGTGTTACAGCTGGTACTAAGCTTAAAACTGTTAAAGTTGAAGCTCCAGCAGAACGTAAAGCTGGCGTACAAGTGAAATCTGTAGATGAGCTTGTTGAAAAATTGAAAAATGAAGCGAAAGTGATCTAATACGGAAGGATAAAATCATGAGTATTTTAGTTATCGCTGATCACAACAACCAGACACTTAACGGTGCTACTTTAAACGTTGTTGCTGCAGCTCAAAAAATCGGTGGTGATATTACTGTATTAGTTGCTGGTTCAGGCGCTCAAGCAGTTGCTGACGCTGCTGCTAAAGTTGCTGGTGTAAGCAAAGTATTACTTGCTGACAACGCTGCTTATGCAAACCAATTAGCTGAAAACGTAGCTGGCTTAGTTGCTGACTTGGCTAAAGGTTACAAATACGTTTTAGCTGCTTCTACAACGACTGGTAAGAACATTCTTCCACGTGTTGCTGCGCTTCTTGATGTAAGCATGATCACAGACATTATTTCTGTTGAATCTGCGAACACATTCAAGCGTCCAATCTACGCTGGTAACGCGATTGCAACTGTTCAATCTGACGAAGCAATCATTGTGGGTACTGTTCGTGGTACAGCATTTGATCCAGTTGCTGCGGAAGGTGGTTCGGCTGCGATTGAGACTGTTGGCGAAGTAAAAGACGCTGGCATTTCTAAATTCGTATCTGAAGAAATCGTTAAACTTGATCGTCCAGAATTAACAGCTGCTCGTATTGTTGTATCTGGTGGTCGTGGTGTAGGTTCTGGTGAGAACTACCACAAAGTACTTGATCCATTAGCTGACAAGCTTGGTGCAGCACAAGGTGCTTCACGTGCAGCAGTTGATGCAGGTTTCGTACCTAACGATTTCCAAGTTGGTCAAACTGGTAAAATCGTTGCACCTGAGCTTTACATTGCTGTAGGTATTTCTGGTGCGATTCAGCACTTGGCTGGTATGAAAGATTCTAAAGTTATTGTTGCAATCAACAAAGACGAAGAAGCGCCAATTAACAGCGTTGCTGACTACTGGTTAGTTGGTGATTTAAATGCTGTAGTACCAGAGTTGGTAAGCAAGTTGTAATTTACAGCTTAATACTTATTCGAAAAACGCCCTTGTGCTATAACTAGCCAAGGGCGTTTTTTATTTCGATCATTATTATGAATATTAACTATTCTGCTTCCATAAAAGCTCATCAATTGCATCAGTCATTGGTGAGATTGGCACGGGCAGATATGGCACGAGATTATTTATGTATTCGATCTAAAAATCAGCATGGGCTAGCCAATATTAAAGTTAACCAGTTGCACATGGGATTTATTTTATATGGGCAGCAACAATTAAATCTTCAAAAAAAACAATTCAATTTTAATGCCGGTGATCTATACATTATAAAACCCGATACGGTTATCGATGCAGTTAATTTGCCTGACCCTATAACGGGTGAATACCTCACTATTCTTGTGCCTATGTGTGATGAAGTTATTCAAGCTGCACAAATGATTTGGGCAAAGCCAGTTGTAGACAGAACCGACGCAATATTAAAGTTTTCAATTGATGATTTCGCTACCTCTTTAACCGAGTGGCAAACCGCTTTATTTAGTCATGATGTGGTGAAAGCGCGTTTATGTATTACCGCTATACTAGTACAGTTATGTCAACAGCACTTCTCAGATGTGCTAATTGTACCGCCACCTAAATTGACAAAAATCATTCACGATTGGGTAATAGAGAATCCGCAGCATCATTGGCAGTCTAGTGAGTTTGAAATGCGTTTAGGTTTGAGCAGTGCAACACTTCGTCGCAAACTTAGCCATGAAGATACAACCTTAAGAGAAACGATTACGCATGCACGTCTTACATATGCGCTTGAGTTGTTGTATTCGAAAAAGTTACCTATGAAAACGATTGCAGCAAAATCTGGATACCAGTCTGTTGCTATTTTTCGTGATCGCTTTGTAGAGCGTTATGGGATAGATCCAGCTGTTCTAGCTGCGGAATAAGTCAATTTGAGCGTTTCTTGTAGTTTATTGAGCGATTTAAATAAGTAAAAACCAATAGAGTTAAAGTATGAAAATACCAAGGACTCTATGATGAAATCATTAAAATCACTTGCGATATTATTACTGCTGAGTGCCAGTACAGTTATACATGCAGAACAAAAGCCAACCGTGCATCAGGTTGATGGTTATTTTTTACAACCAATAGGAAACCTTAAAGTAACGGCATTGTTTGATGGGGAACTGGGACTGCCTCGTAGTGATTTACTGGGTATTTCAGCTGAAAAAGCCAATCGACTGTTTGCAGAAAACTTTGTTCCTGTAGATGAGCATAATCAGATTGTCACGGATTTCTCTGCCTATCTTGTGCAAACGCCTACGCAAAATATTTTGATTGATGCAGGGACTGCAAAATGTTTTGGCCCAACTTTAGGTCATGTACGTGAAAACTTGAAGAAAGCAGGCGTACAGCCTGAACAAATAGATACGATTTTAATTACACATGCCCATCCCGATCACTTATGCGGTATTACACTCGATGGCAAAATGGCTTATCCAAATGCGAAAGTTTATCTAGCTAAAGAAGATGTAGATTTTTGGACATCGCCTGTTAATGAAGCAAAAGCCACTGATTTTTTTAAACCAATATTTAAAATGACGCGTGATGCATTACAGCCATACCAAAAGGCAGGGCAGTTAGTTGCGTTTACCAAATCCTCTTTTAATGTACCGAATGTTCAACTCATCGTGACTCATGGTCATACGGAAGGTCATTCTTCATACTTAGTAGATGGAAAAAACGGACAAAAGTTCTTAGGTCTAGGTGATGTTGTGCACTACGGTGCGGTACAGTTTCCTTATCCTGAAGCAAGCTATAAGCCCGATACTGACTCGAAACTAGCCATAGCTGTCCGTAAAGATATCTTTGAGCAAGCCTATAAAAACCATTGGTGGATAGGGGCAGCACATATCGCTTTTCCTGGCATTGGACACATTGGTAAAAGCTCAACAGGATACCAATGGATACCGGCTCAATATCGCCCTGTAAATTGATTCTTCAAAAAGTGTAATTAGCTTTAAAAATGAACTCGGAATCTTTAACTCAAATAGTGCTAAGTTGAGCTAAGACGAAAAGTTAGATTCTTTAAATACATGAAATGTGTTCTAAAAAGAGCACTTTCATGCTGTTTATATTTTGGTCGAATAATTGAGTTTTAATGAATACATTTAAAAGTAGAAACCTATAATTTTAACTTATTAATTCTAATAGAATTTTTATTGTAAAAAAATGCTATTTTCAGATCGCTAGACTCCCAGTTATCGAGCAATTTATGCTATAGTATACAGCTATATTTTTTTCGATTTTAGTTCACTTTCCGGAACTAAATTTTTTGCAAGATCAAGACATATAAACGGATAGAAATATCTATCTGTAAGAAGGAGTATGCATGAGCGTATCGGAAATCCGACCGATTGCCATTGAGGACGAACTCAAGCATTCATATTTAGATTACGCAATGAGTGTAATCGTATCTCGTGCATTGCCGGATGTGAGAGACGGTCTTAAACCTGTTCACCGTCGTGTGCTTTATGCCATGCACGAATTGGGCAATGACTATAACAAAGCCTACAAGAAATCTGCTCGTGTCGTTGGGGACGTAATCGGTAAATATCACCCGCATGGTGACTCAGCTGTTTATGAAACCATTGTTCGTATGGCTCAAGACTTTAGCTTACGTTATTTATTGGTTGATGGTCAGGGTAACTTCGGTTCGATCGATGGCGATAGCGCCGCGGCGATGCGTTATACCGAAGTCCGTATGACTAAGCTGGCACATGAGCTTCTTGCAGATTTAGAAAAAGACACAGTTGACTGGGAAGATAACTACGACGGTTCGGAACGTATTCCTGAAGTACTTCCGACACGTGTTCCAAATTTGCTAATTAACGGTGCTGCGGGTATTGCTGTAGGTATGGCTACCAACATGGCACCACACAACATGACTGAAGTTGTGAATGCATGTTTGGCTTATGCTGACAATCCGAATATCTCGATTGAAGGATTGATGGAATATATTACCGGTCCTGACTTCCCTACAGGCGGTATTATTTACGGTAAATCAGGTATTGTTGATGCCTACCGTACCGGTAAAGGTCGTCTGCACATTCGCGGTAAATACCATTTCGAAGAAGATGAAAAGACAGGCCGTACAACTATCGTCTTTACTGAAATTCCATATCAAGTAAACAAAGCAAGAGTGATTGAACGTATTGCCGAGTTAGTAAAAGAGAAAAAACTTGAAGGTATTTCAGAACTTCGTGATGAGTCTGACAAAGAAGGTATGCGTATTGCAATTGACTTGAAACGCGGTGAAAACGCAGAAGTCGTTGTAAATAACTTATTCTTAAATACCCAGCTTGAAAACTCATTCAGCATCAACATGGTTTGTCTAGACAATGGACAGCCAAAGTTGATGAATCTGAAAGATATTATTGCGGCATTTATTCGTCATCGCCAAGAAGTTGTGACACGCCGTACCATGTTCGAATTACGCAAAGCGCGTGAACGTGGTCATATCTTGGAAGGTTTGACAGTTGCCTTAGCTAATATTGATGAAATTATTGAAACCATCAAAACTTCTGCTAACCCTGCTGAAGCGCGTGAGCGTTTACTTGCTGGTGAGTGGGCAGGTGGTGGTGTTGTTTCATTACTTGAAAAAGCAGGTGCTATTTCTGTTCGTCCAGATGAAATTGAAGGTGAAGATCCAAATCGTCCATTTGGTCTAAGCGATTCAATTTACCGCTTATCTCCGACACAAGTAGGCGCAATTTTAGAATTACGTTTGCACCGTTTAACAGGTCTGGAACAAGACAAGTTACACGCAGAATATACTGAAATTTTAGGTCAAATTGCTGAACTTACAGCAATTTTAAACGACTTTAACTTGTTGATGGGCGTTATTCGTGAAGAGTTAGCACAAGTATTACAACAATATGGCGATGCACGTCGTACTGAAATTGTTGAATCTCGTGTTGATTTTTGCCGTGAAGATTTGATTCCGGAAGAGCAAGTTGTATTAACTGTTTCACAAACGGGTTATGCAAAAACTCAACCACTTTCAGACTATCAGGCACAGCGTCGCGGTGGACGTGGTAAGTCTGCAACCTCAATGAAAGATGATGACTTTATTCAACATCTGATTGTGGCATCGAATCACGCGACTGTACTTTGCTTTACCAATGTAGGTAAAGTGTACCGTCTAAAAGTATTTGAGGTTCCTCAAGCATCACGTGGGGCAAAAGGTCGTCCAATCGTGAACTTGTTACCTCTAGATGCAACAGAAACAGTAACTGCAATCTTGCCGTTAACAGAGTTCCCAGAAAACCACTATGTGTTTATGGCTACAGCTTCTGGTACGGTTAAGCGTGTTGAGTTAGAACAATTTGCAAACATTCGTTCAAATGGTCTACGTGCTATTGAGCTTAATGAAGAAGATACCTTAATTGGTGTTGCGATTACTGATGGTAATCAGCAAATCATGTTGTTCTCTAACGAAGGTAAGGCAATTCGTTTTGCTGAAACTGACGTACGTGCAATGGGTCGTACAGCTAAAGGTGTACGTGGCATGCGCGTGAGCTTTGCTAGCAGTATCCTAAGTGAAGAAGATGCAGATGTAGAAAATGATGAATCAGATGATAATGATGATTCAGCAGATTCGAATCTAGTAAGTCGTATCGTATCGCTTGTCGTTGTACCTGAAACAGGTGAAGTACTATGTGCAAGTGCCAACGGTTACGGTAAACGTACTCCTGTAAATGACTTCCCAACCAAGAAACGTGGTGGTAAGGGCGTTATTGCAATTAAAACAAGTGAACGTAACGGTGAGCTAGTTGGTGCAGTTTCTATTGATGAAACTAAAGAATTATTGTTGATTTCTGATGGTGGCACGCTTGTTCGTACACGTGCAGCAGAAGTTGCAATGACAGGCCGTAATGCTCAAGGTGTTCGTCTCATCCGTTTAAGTGAAGAAGAAACCCTCGTTGGTGTAGTTTCAATTGAAGCTGTAGAAGACGAAGAAGAACTTCTTGAAGGCGAAGTAGATACGACTGAAACTGATAGCGAAGAAGTTGTATCTAATAATGAAGATACTTCTGAAGAGTAAAACGTTTTAAAATAAAAAAAAGGAAGCCTAGGCTTCCTTTTTTATTTCTCGTCTATTTATTTTGCCGGATGGAAAATAAATACATCATAGTTTCGGTAATGTAGAGTTTTTACCGATGGGTCTTTAGTCGAAAAATTATTTGGTTGACTTACCACGATTAGATCTTGCTTTTGAGATAAAGCATCTTTGAGCTGCTGTTCGCTCCACAAATACTTTTTAAGTTGGGGCTCAAATAACAAGCCATCTTTAATTTCTAAAGAAGCACTATCGGAATGGACACTATCCCATTCATTTACAATATAGACAGGCTGTTTAAGCTTTAAAAGGAATGGCACATCATAAAAATAGTAATTGTAGAAAACTATTTTTGTAGATGGAGTAATGTACTCAGCAAAATCTGTTTGGCCAACATTATTTTTGGTATCTAAAATACGAACGGCAAAAGGAACAGAGCTACATAAAACAATTAAACTTATAAAAATATAGTTTAAATAGCTCACTTTTTCCTTTTTGTATAACCACACTAAAACCAGTGGGAGCACAATTAACAGCGCACCAATGGTATAAATAAATACAGCTTCGTGTTGGAAAAAAGGTTGATTTGCACGAATAAAACGAGGTGTAGCAGCAATACCAATTCCAAGAAGTATAATAAATACAGGAGTACCCCAAATCTGTAATTTGGTTTTATAACTGCTTTCAAGAACTTTGTTAATCACAAGTGCTAAGAAAATAGCAAGAGGTGGCACAGCAGGTAAAATATAGCCCGCTAGTTTAGATGGCGGAATAGAGAAGAAAACCGTAACAGAAATAAACCACCATACAAGCAGGGCAAATACACCTGATTGCTTATAGTCTTTAAAGATGGTCTTAATAGATTCAAATCTACTCGCAAAAAACCATGGTAAGCAGCTGACAAATAAAATAAGCAGATAGAAACACCATGGTTGTTTATTATTAAATTCTTTTGAACTAAATCGACTAAATTGTTGGTCAATAAAGAAGTAATGTAAAAATTGAGGGTATTTACTTTGTACTGCATAGAGCCATGGACTAATGATGAGCAAAAATAGCAAGATCGCCAATGGATTAAGAAGCGAAGGTATTTTCTTCCATTGTTTTGTGTAGAGTATCCACGGCAACAGGATCATACCTGGAATGAGAACCCCAATGAGACCTTTACTTAGAAAAGCAGCTGCACCTGCGATGTAACCTAAAAATAAAATAGGTTTACGTGCAGAAATGGTGAAATCAGCAAAGCATAAAACACTAATCGTAATCCATGAGGCTACTAGTAAATCATGGTTAATATATTGACTACTGCCAAAAAAAAGCAGGTTGGTCGCTAAAATGATAACCGTAAGCTGTGCTACGCCTTCCGAAATATGCTTTTTTACAAATAAGAATAGTCCCACTAACATGAGGGTACCAGCTAAAATTGGTACTAACCGTAACACCCATACATGTACGCCAAAAAGCTCCATAAAAATAGAACTTAACCAGTGTAGTAGAGGGGGTTTATGCATGAATGGCAAACCATCGATTCGTGGAGTTAACCAATCTCCAGACTCGACCATAGCTCGGCTAATATCTCCATAGCGTCCTTCATCAGGTACAGATAGAGGTCTTATCCAAGAAAGAAGAAGTAACCAACACGGTAAAAAAAATAATAAAAATTTGGAATTACGAAGCCATTGCTGCATACACAATCCTTAATGTTGAAATGCAAAAAAACGGTTAAGCAAGAAAGTCATGACAGAAGTCAGAACAATTGCAATACACACTAAGGTTGAAACAGGGACATTAAAATAGAGGTTCGAGAGTAGAAGAAAACTTTCATTAAATAAAAAACCTAAGCCTGCAACCAATGTGAATTTTGGTAGAGTCTGACGATGATCAAGATGCTGTGCTTTAAAAGTAAAAATACGATGCCCGAAATAGCTCACCCAATAGGCAACTAAAAATGCGAGTAAATTGGCGTATTGCAGTGCAACATGCTTCTTAAACAGAAGCATGGCCACACTGTAGTGAGTAAGTGCTGCTGCGGCTCCAGTAGTAGCAAACCGCGTGAGCTGAAGAATATGAGCAAACATGTTAGAAACTAGAGAAAGTATTTTCCGGCTTTGTGATAGATTTTTCTTGTTTAATACGAGAATGTTCGGATGCAACAATATATTTTGGTCTATTTTTTACTTCAGCGTAAATACGACTAATATATTCACCAACAATACCTAGGAATAACAACTGTATACCGCCAAGTAAAGTCATACCTGCTGCAAGTGTTGCCCAACCTGGGACAGAAATTCCTTCTATCAACGTTTTAATGATGATCCATACGCCGTAGCCCATAGCACCTAAAGCCAGAATTGCACCTAAATAGATACAGATGCGTAAAGGTAAATCTGAAAAACCAGTTAAACCTGACATAGCCAAGTTAAATAGAGATTTTACGTTAAAACTAGAACGGCCGTGCTGACGTTCCTGTTCAGAAAAATTAACGCCTATACTTTTAAAACCAACCCAAGCATATAGACCTTTCATATAGCGATTTTTTTCTGGCAATTGTTTAATTGCTTCAACAACTTTTGCGTCTAATAGACGAAAGTCTCCAGCACTTTCTGGAATATCGATCGGTGAGCTTAAGTTTAATATACGATAGTAACCTTGAGTTAAAACACGTTTAAGCCAAGATTCAGTGGAGCGATTACGAATGCCATACACCATGTCATAACCATTTTTCCAAAGGTTGATCATGGTTGGAATTGCTTCAAATGGGTGTTGAAAATCCGCATCAATTAGTAAAGTAACTTCGCCTGTCACATGATCTAAACCAGCACTTAAAGCTGCTTCTTTACCAAAGTTGCGTGAAAGTTCAAGCACAACTAATGGATAGTCATCAATCATTGTTTGCAAAATTGGAATAGTATCGTCCTTACTTCCATCATCGACCACAATAATTTCAAAGCTAAGATTTTGCTGTTTTAGACTATTTGCTAAAGCAGGAATAAAAGTTTTTAAATTTTCTGCTTCGTTATAGGCTGGAACAACGCAGGATAAAAATGGTTTTGTGTTCATTGCATTGCCCCTAGTCTAGTGAGCTGGATACCATATTGCTGACAATCAATTTGAAACTGATCCGAACTAAAATATTCATATTCTTGTATTCGGGCGTGCTGAATCGGATCTTGATCATTTGATTCTGCAAGTGCTGGATGGCACATTATCAGTAAATGGTCTTTTGCATGTGCAAGCCAGTATTGATTGAGTTCGCCATAATCAGTTTGCTTAAAATCATAAATACCAGCAAATTGGTCATTCTGATTAAATTGATATGTTTGACATGCTTTTGCCAAAGAGTTAGAACCAAGTGCAGAGAGCACACGAGTCTTAAAACGATAGTGAGGTAAATCAATCGGATGCTGTAAATTTCGAATCCAGCCCGTAAATTTCTTCTCTTTTAACAATTGCAGCAAAATATCGCGTATAAACGGAAATTGATGAATATGTTGATGTCCATCAATAAAGTCTGGCTGTTTTCCCATGACTGAAACAAATAAGTCCCATTGCTCTTCAATACATTTCGTAATTAATTCACGATTCAGGCTTGAAGACCATGCACGTAAAATAAGCATAGGTAAGGAAAAAACAGTATTACCTGAAGCGAATTGATGGGTAAGATTTAAATGCAAACCGATATCAATTTGATCGCTAAAAGGTTTTAATTTGGCAGCAGCAGTTTCCCACAATTCAGATTGGGTCATACATGAGGTTGCCTGTAGGGCACCTTGTTCAATGAGTTGAATAATTGCGTCTGATATTTCTGCATTCATTGCAAAGTCATCTGCGCAATAACACACTTTTGCCATATCCAGATTCCGTCATAGGCAGGATTACAGAATACTCTGCGTAGCTGCTGAAAAACTATACTAATTACTATGGAGAAAATTTCTTAATTTCAACTTAAAGTTTTCTTAAGGTTTCATGACAATTGATACAAATTAATACTTTGAATTTATTTGTTTTTTTAGATTTTTTTGGTCAATTATTTAAGAAATAAGCTTTAACTATAAGATTTTATAGTAAATAAAAATATAATTTATACACATTTATGAGTCATTAAATTTATTTGGAATTTTTTAAACGTGAATGAGCAATAATTAAAAAAATGATTCCAATTGTTGCTAGAAAAATCAATTTAGGAATCACAACATTTAAAGGAACACCCATTTGATTAAGCTGTACAAACATTTGTACACCGTGTGTAGAAGGTAAGCACCAAGCAAACCATTCTAGCCATTCAGGCATGGCATGGTGGGGCCATGCGGTACCAGTTAATAAGAAAAGAGGAACTGAACTAAATACGATAATATGTCCGGCACGTTCAGGCATATCTAAAAGTGAACCAACTAACATGCCTAATCCAATCACACAACTAATAAAAATAGGAACCGCGACGAGTAAACCAATAAAGTTTCCACCATGTGGGTAGTCGTTGAACCACAAGGTAAAACCAAAAAGATAAAAGCTGCTTAAACAACCAATAGTAAACAGGCTGGCAAAAATTCCAGCAAAGCGAATGGAGGTAATTTTTTCATGCTGTTCGCGGTAGCTTGCAATCAGCATGGCTAAACCTAATACAATCGTTTGGTGAATAATGAGTGTTGCAACTGCTGGAAAAATATAGCTTCCATAACCTGAAAGGGGGTTAAATAAAGGAACCTGATGAATAGAAAGGGCTGGTTGGAAATGTGTACGCTCTCCAAATTTTTCAACATATTCTTTTAATGTAGCTTCAATAGAGGTAGCAAGACCTAACCCAATTTCTTTAGTTTTTAAGAAGTTGGTTGTACTTAAGTACAAGCCAATTCCACCAGTTTCTCCGCGGCGTAGGCTCTGTGTTAAGTTGTTGGGTAAAAGCAAAATACCATCTGCTTTTTGCTCGCGAACCATTTGCTCAGCTTGGAGAAAATTAGCAGTCACATTAACAATTTTAACGTGCGGACTATTGCTTGCTTGTCCAATAATTTGAGAGCTTAAAAGACTCTGTTCTTCATCAACCACGACAATTGGAATTGATTCGGCACGTTCAGCTTTATAAGCAGTTGGATAAAAAAAGCTATAAAGAATGACTGATAAAATCAGTGTCGTGAAAACCGAACTGTTACCAACAATATCTTTAAACGTTTGGGCATAAGCCTTTAAGAACTCTTTCATTGCGCTGCCCCCCGAACTAGTTTTTTAAGCAGCAAGGAACTCAAAATAAAATAAATAAGGCAGTAGCCAATCAGTATTAAAAAAGGCGTCATTGAAATAAAAAGTGGACTTCCAATCACCCATTGTTCGGTTTGGAGCTTTGCATAAGGTGTATATGGAATAATTAAAGACCAAAATTTAGTGAAAATCGGTGCGTTATTTAAAGGTAGGGTAACCCCTGCAAAACTTAAAGAAGACCCGCCGTATACTGCAATAAAACCAAAAGTTTTACTTAAATTTTTGGTAGCTAAAATAACAGTACTACTAATGAGTGCATAAGAAAAATAAAGCAAAAACTGGGCAGCTAATAAAAGACTAAGAGAACCTGCGACAAACCAACCGCGAATCTCAACGAGCCAAAACATCCATAACCAAGTCCAGAGACAAAAAATAAAGCTATAAAGTAAATTTTTAGCCAATAAGCCGCGAATAAAATTTTCACGGTTAACCCACTGGGTTAATGTGCCGTGTTTAAGCTCTTGACCAATAGCAAAAGCCACACAACAACAGAGTAATAGATGCAAAACAGCAGGAACCATGAAAGGTTCTAAATAAAATTCATAGCTCATGCTTGGATTATAGAGTGTTGAAATTTTGACGTGTGCTGTAGGGACATCTAAATAAGGAATATTATTTGCAAGATAACTCTGGCCTGCATAGTCTGCTAAAGCATTGAGTGTACTGACTAGCATTGCTGAGGAAATCGTATTTCCTACGCTAAAAAATGACTGATTAAAAGCAATACTGATTTGTGCGTCTTGAGCTTTTACAAAACGTTTTTCAGCGCCGTCAGGAATAAAAACATAGCCCCAAATTTTGGTTTCATTGAGTAGTTTTTCAGCTTCGGTCGAGCTTGCAGTAATTGTTTTAACATCTACCGTATGATTTAACGAAAGATACTTTTCAATATTGCGGCTCAGCTCACTTTGATCCTGATCAATAATCGCGATAGGTAAATGTTCAGCCTTACCTGCATAAAACATGCTGCTAAACAAAAAAATGATAAAAGCAGGGATAAGTGTCACCATACACAAATCCCATTTATTGCTTCTTAGATAGTTTAGTTCACGTAATATACTGGCAAACATGCTTTATTTTTCTTCTTTAATTTTAAATAGAACACTCATGCCAACTTTTAAATCTTTGACAGGACGCTCAGGTACCAAATGCAATTTAAAGCTACGGATATCATAACCGCCGGTTTGACGTGTGGTTTTAATGGTGGCAAATTCACCTTCGGCATCAATATTTTTCACTTTAAACATTACGGTTTGGTTCAGCGCAGGAATGAATCCCTCTAGCGTTTTGTTTTTATAAACAGAAGCGTACTGATTTTCACCGACATTTAAACTCACCCACAAATCATCATCTTCTAAAATGCTGACAACCGGTACACCCATCGCAACGAGTTCAGAAGGTTTGCCATAAGTTTTTGAAACTGTACCTGAAATAGGAGCGAGTAGGCGGGTTTCTGCCTCAAGTGCTTGAGCTTCGCTGACTGCTGCTTTGGCAATATCAACTTGTGCATCTGCCGTAGATTTCTGCTGACTGGTACTTCCGCGCTTTGCTCGTGCATATTGTTGATAAGCTGCTTCACTTAACTCTTGAGCAGAGGTCTGTGCAGCTAACATCTCATCTCGTCTTTGACGAGAAATAACACCTTGTCTATATAAATTTTCACCACGTTGATAAGTGGTTTTTGCAAGGTTCGCTTGAGCTTTCATACTTTGCCAGTTGGCATAAAGTGTATCAATATTTTCCTGTTGCGAACCACGGTCTACAGTAGACTGAAAAGCTAAAGCTGATTGTAGTGTAGCTAAAGCTTGCTGCTTTTTAGCTTCAATTTCTGGGCTGACTAAACGAACCAGAGGTTGTCCTTTAGAAACTTTTTGGCCTTCTTGCACATAAATTTCTACAATACGACTTGGAACTTTAGTACTGACGTGAATCGTTTCAGCCTCAACTCTGCCTTGTAACTCAATAGGCTTAGGTTGATAACTTTTCCATAAACCGAAAATGATTAGCCCTAATAGAGCAATAATGACCAGCGCAATAATTAGTTTAATTTTTGAACTTTTAGGCGGTTGAGAACTTTTACTCGTTTTTACTTCTTGCGTATTGTCGGTTTGAGTGTTCTGCTGATTTTGGTTAATGTCTGCCGTATCCGCAACAGGAGAATTTTGTTCTGAATGAGCTGAGTCTTGATTCATGTTATGCCCCCATTAGCGGATATAGTCGGTGTGTGGTTGAGTCACATAAGCTTTAAACTGGTCCATAGAACCATGGCTTTGCAATAGCGTTGCGAGCGACATGACATATTTATAAGCATTTAAAGCCATTTCTGTTTTTAAAGCACTTAACGCATTTTGCGCGTCAATGACTTGTGTGGCTGTTCCCATACCTTCACGGAAAGAAAGCTCCTGAATACGTAAGTTTTCTTGAGCTGCATTGATATTTCTTTGAAGTAAGGTATGACTTTGCTGCGCTGAATTGAGCTCGTTATAAGACTTATTCAATAAAGCTTCAATCTCTTGTTTAGTTCGTTCAGTCATGAGTTCTGAGGCATAACGTTTTAACTCGGCAGCATGAATATTCTTATTTTTATCTACGCCAGAAAACAGATTGTATTTTGCCATGACACCTACAATCCAGTTTTCATTTTCATCGAGTGAATATTCACCAAAAGCAAAGAGGCTTGGCTTTTTAGCTGCTTGTTGAGCCTGAATATTCGCATTAGCCAATTGGGTGTCTAACTGCATTTTTTGCACAAGGCTTGATTTTTGAGCGTAACTACTTAGCAGTGCTTCTAAAGATTGGCTACGAACTGTATTTACAAAAAGAGGAGTACTCAAATCAGGATTACTTTGCTGATGAAGAAGATTGTTTAAACTGAATTGACTGGCATTCAGATTTGCTTGAGCATTTTGTAAAGTTCGTTCGGCATTGTTACGGGCAACTTCAAATTGCATGCGTTGTCCTTTACTAATAAAACCTTGCTGTTCGAGCTTTAGTGCATTGCTGTAATGTTTTTGCATTGCATTAAAGTTAAATAAGCTACTTGCGACCAGTTGTTGTTGTAATTGCACATTAAAGTAACTTTGTACGACTTCGAAGCGCTGTATATCTTGTTGTTGTTGGCTTGAAAGCTCGGAACGTTGAGCTTGAATATTAGCTATTTTCTTTGCACTAGTCGTCAAGCCTCCTGTATAGATTGGCATCACAACTGAAATAGATGGGCGAACCACTTGATCTTCTACAGTCAAATTAGCGTAGTTAGGAAAACGATTGATTCCATCATGGATGATTTGGTTTGAACCTTCTTGAACTTGTCCTAAAACATCTGATGGAATGACATTGTTCCACTGAGACAATTTGTCGTTTAATCCTTGGCTTAAATCATTCTCAAGTTTTTGCTTAAAACCACTAAGTGGCACATCTGTTTCACTATGAAACGCGTATGCTCTAACGTTTAAATCAACTCTGGGTAAGCCTAAACCTTTTACTGCTTCGGCTTCTAATTGAGAGGCTTGTTGTAAAGCTTGGTTGGCTTGAGTGCTATACGAGCTTTTTAAAGCTTGTTGTTCTGCTTCAGCATAACTTAAGCTTTGTGCATAAATAGGCGTTGCAATAAATACTCCCAATACCAACGCAAGGTAATTGGGTTTAAAGAAAAAAGGGCGGATTGACTGTCGATACTGATGTGTTGGCATTTTATATAACAATTTTTGATCATCCCTTATAGTTTAAATTTCTTGTTATTAAATTCAATTATCATATTGTTTATTATACAATTGTATAAAAGCACAAAATGATTTTGAGTTTATTTTGCTTGACGGAAAATCATACAGCAAACTTTATATATTCCTCACAGTATGGGGAACTCGATTAACAAGTCAAGTTGAACTTTATCTAATAAAACTTATAAAAAAATAAGTGAAAGCAAAGAAATAAATAAAATAGTTATTGAAAAAATAAACCTAAATACGCCCTAGCATTGAAATATTTACTAGAGAAGCTGCTGCAAGCTTAAGCAATCTGTGGTTAAATGCCTTTTTTTATTGTGTTTCACTTTACAAGGGAAAAATCATGCGCGCGTACAATTTCTGTGCTGGTCCTGCTGCATTACCTACTGCCGTTTTAGAAAAAGCTCAAAAAGAGTTGTTGGATTGGCAAGGTAAAGGTCTATCCATCATGGAAATGAGTCACCGTAGTGCTGACTATGTTGCCGTAGCTGAAAAAGCTGAAGCAGATTTGCGTAAGCTTATGAATATTCCTGAAAACTATAAAGTACTGTTTTTACAAGGCGGCGCGTCATTACAATTTTCAGCAATTCCTTTAAACCTGCTTGGTAAAAATAACAAAGCAGATTATATCCATACAGGAATTTGGTCTGAAAAAGCGTTAAAAGAGGCAAAACGCTATGGAGATATTAATACTGTAGAAGCAGGTATTAAAGTAGATGGTAAGTTCGCCATCTCTGATCAAAGCGAATGGAACTTGTCTGATGATGCAGCATATGTTCATTATGCAGATAATGAAACAATTGGCGGATTACAGTTTGCAGGTATTCCTGATGTTAAAGCGCCACTTGTATGCGACTATTCATCAAGTATTTTATCAGCTCCATTAGATGTGACCAAGTTTGGTTTAATTTATGCCGGCGCACAAAAAAATATTGGTCCTGCTGGTTTAACAATCGTTATTGTTCGTGATGATTTACTTGACCAAGCTAAGCCAGAAATTCCAAGCATTTTAAAATATGGTGACCAAGCGAAAAATGGTTCTATGGTAAATACTCCTTCAACTTATGCTTGGTACTTGTCAGGTTTAGTATTTGAATGGTTATTAGAGCAGGGTGGGGTAGAGGCTATCCATAAAGTGAACCTTGAAAAAGCTCAGTTACTCTATGGTTATATCGATTCAAGCGATTTCTATAATAACCCAATTGCTATTCCAAACCGTTCAATTATGAATGTACCATTCACTTTGGCAGATGAAGCTTTAGAAAAGCAATTCTTGAAAGAAGCTGAAGAAAATCATTTATTAAACTTGGCAGGCCACCGTTCAGTTGGGGGTATGCGTGCAAGTATTTATAACGCTGTGCCATTAGAAGGCGTGCAAGCACTTATTCGCTTTATGGATGATTTTGCTAAACGTAATGGTTAAGTAAATCAAATAAATAAAGCCCTCAAAAAGAGGGCTTTATTTTTATATAATTTATTAATTAAAAAGGCATAAAACCAAATTGATGTATCATCATCGCAGCTAAGAACATACCTAAAATGAAAAAGCAAAACGCACCAGTATCGACCCTTATACGTGGGTTACTAGTTTGAATGAGGCTGGTGGTTTGTTCAGGTATAATCTTCATTCAAAAGCCTAATTTTTAAAATATTAGTGAAATTCAATTAGTTTCACTATTTTTAGCATAAATATTCGCCTGAATCCAGATATTACCGCGAATATATTCACCAATATTAAAGTTTTTGTACAAATCATTTTGGGTCGCGATGCGCACTAATATGGCAGGGAGATTGTCTTCTAAAACTAAAGTGACATCGTAAAGGGTATATTCTGCACCCATAAATGTCATTGAAGTTTTACCGACAATATTACCTTGGAACCATGCTTCGTCTTCTTGACCAAGATTTTCCCCATATAAATATGCAACCATTTTTGAAAAATCAACCGTTACAGGCTCTTGATCTTCCTCAGTTTTTGGTTGCCATTCATTAATGAGTTCTTGTAGATTTTCAGGTGCAATTCCATTATGTTCAGTTAAAATTGCATTTAGTGCACGGTGATGCTTAATTGATGCCGGATCGTCTACAACAATTGTTTCACCAGCAGGGACTGATTCTAATTCATAAGCCCATGCATTAAATTGAACTTGGTAAGTTTGGGTTTTGTCATATTGACAACGATTAACACTAAATAAATTATCAAATGCATAAACAGTCGTATTTTTATTTAATCTTAAACTTAATACTGCCTGAGTTGCTGAGTCACAAGTAATGATGCGCTCAATTTGCGCATTATATTGATAAGGACTTTCAAAACTAGGAAATGCTGTTTTTAGAGCACGAGGCTTTTGATTTTCAACTGCAATAATTTGGTTAATGGTGACATTTTGCCCTTGAGGACCTTGAATCAGCCAAAAAGATTGATCCATTTCATCTTCACTTTGGCATAAACCCATTGGCATTACAGGAGCATCAAGCGCCAGTCCAAGCCATTTTGGTACATCTGTCTCTGGATGGGCGGTCAGTAGATTCCAATGCTCGCCATGACTACCAAAATTTTGGTCGTTTACCGTAATAACTTCTGGACTGTTTTGATTTTTCATAAGTACGATTGATGTTGGGTTTATCTCACTTGTTATATTAAATCGAGGGTAATTGCTATTTTTCAAGTCAACATATGTAAATTCTCTTGCAAAAGCACATATTTACTTATTAAAAAGCCTTTCAATAGGCAAAACACGTGCTTTTAAGAGTGAATATAGTCGACTGTTAAGAGATTGTTAAAATTAAATTTAGAAAACAAGTTTTATATTTAGCGCTATTCTCTAATGAAATGCATCTGTTAGACTTATATTTTTAGTGGAAATAGAGAATAACGTGCTGCCATTTAAGTTATGGGTAGACGCAGATGCATTACCTAAAATTCTGCGTGAAGTCATTTTGCGAGCTTCAGATCGTTATCAGTTAGAAGTGATTTTTGTAGCCAATCAAAATGTCGGCATTACACCATCGGTACGCATTAAATCAATACAGGTTTTAAGTGGGGCTGATCAAGCCGATCAGGAAATCGTAAATCGCATGTCGGAAAATGACATTGTCATTACACAAGATATTCCGCTTGCTGCTCAAGTTATTGAAAAAGGTGGTATCGCGATTCATCCACGTGGTGAGATTTATACCACTGCAAATGTTAAGGCACGGTTGCACTTACGTGATTTTATGGACACGCTGCGCGGTGCAGGAGTCCAGACAGGTGGTCCTCCTCCAATTTCAGAACGTGATAAGCGTGAATTTTCCAGTGCACTCGACCAAACAATTTTAAAGCAAAAACGTAAAACTGCTTAGTGAGCTTCTTATGCCATCCCAGACCAACTTGGCTTCAACTTATGTCTTGCTTGTATTTATTTGGGCAACGACACCTTTAGCCATTGTATGGAGCGTGTCTGACTTACATGTCATGTGGGCCTTACTATTACGTTTTTATATTGCTTTACCTCTTTCGGTTATTGTTTTACTTATTCTAAAAACTTCTTTTCCCACTCATAAGCAAGCTCTCCATAGTTATTTTGCAGGGTCTTTTAGTTTAATTGGCTCTCAAATTTTTACTTATGCTGCAACTCAATATTTAAGTTCAGGCATGATCGCACTCATGTTTGGTCTGGCGCCTATCATGGCTGGATTAATTGGCCGTTTTGCTTTTGGTCAGCATCTTTATAAATTGCAGTGGCTTGGTATGGCGATTGCCGTTTGTGGTCTAGCAATCATTTGTTTGAATGGATCTGGTCAGCACGTGCATCCATTTGGCATTGTTTTAATGTTGATCAGTGTTTTTGTTTATTCATTTTCTATTTTTTGGGTAAAAAAAGTGAATGCCCAAATTCAACCTATGGCTCAGGCAACAGGTTCAATCTTGGTCTCATCGCTTTTGGCGAGCTGTCTTATTCCATTTATTTGGCAATATGCTCCGACCCATTTGCCACAAGCTAAATCCTTATTTGCTCTAATTTATACAGTTCTTATGGCTTCACTCGTTGCTATGTTCTGTTATTTCAAACTTGTACAAAATATCAAAGCAACTACTTTATCGCTTACAACCGTTATTACGCCTATGTTAGCTATGATGATTGGTGCTGTTTTAAACCATGAACATCTTTCAATGATGGTTTTTGTGGGGGCATTTATTATCTTGTTTGGTCTATTCCTGTATTTCTATAAAGACATTCAAGCAAACCGTAATTTTGCCCAACATATTAAATCTAAATAGGAGAAGATGAGGGTAATTTGTTGAGCTTATTCATTAAATTGTTCTAATTCGTAGCTAAATGCATGATCAAATTGATCTCATATCTTAAGTAGTAGAAAATAGCGCAGCAATATAATATTAGGATTGTTAAGGGTAGGTCAGAACTTACTGATTTTTAAACCTTAATACAGCATCTAACGATATGGCTAAATAAGAAGTGTGGATCGCACTTCTCTATTTTCCATCAATGACCTTGGATTTAGAAGGTATGTTTAAACCAATCTCACTGTATATAGGGTTGAGATATACTCGCGCACGACGCAGTAATCATTTTATTTCTTTTATTGCATTGGTTTCGATGGTCGGTTTGACACTTGGTGTCGCTGTACTGATCACGGTACTTTCTGTAATGAACGGTTTTGACCGCGAATTGAAAAATCGTGTTTTGGGAATGGTACCGCAAGCGACAGTTTCTTCAACGCAAATTCTTACGGATTGGCCTGAGCTGATTAAACGAGTTGAAAATCATCCCCATGTGACTGGAGTTGCACCTTTTACTCAATTACAAGGTATGTTAACTGCTCAAGGGCAAGTGGCTGGTATCATGGTGACGGGTATTGATCCGAAATATGAAAAGAATGTATCTATCATTCAAAATCATATTGTTGCCGGTAGCCTCGACTCACTTAAAAAGGGTGAGTTCGGTATTGTGCTTGGTAAAGACATGGCCGATTCACTTGGTTTACGTCTAAATGACAGTGTGACATTAGTATTACCAGAAGCAACGCCATCTCCAGCAGGTGTTGTGCCTCGTTTTAAGCGCTTTAAAGTGGTGGGTATTTTCAGCGTAGGTGCTGAAGTGGACTCAATGGTTGGATACATTGCTTTATATGATGCATCGACTTTATTGCGTTTACCTGATGGTGCTCAAGGCGTCCGTTTAAAAATGGATGATATTTTTGCAGCACCTCAAGTTGCCGATGATATTGTGAAAAACTTGCCAAGCAATTTCTACGCAACGAACTGGACTTATACACACGGTAATTTGTTTAATGCCATTCAAATGGAAAAAACATTAGTTGGTTTATTACTTGTACTGATTATTGTGGTTGCTGCATTTAACATTGTTTCGTCTTTGGTCATGGTGGTAACTGACAAAAAATCGGACATTGCAATTTTACGTACTTTAGGTGCGTCACCATCCATGATTACTAAAATCTTTATGGTGCAAGGTACCGTGATTGGTGTGATTGGTACAGTTGCGGGCACGGTTTTAGGTGTAATTTTGGCACTTACGATCAGTGATATTATTTCTTGGTTTAATAATGTTCTTGGACTTAATTTGTTCGATGCCTATTTTGTACATTACTTACCTTCGTACTTAAGATGGCAAGACGTGACAATTATCGTGATTGTTTCTTTACTCTTAAGTTTCTTGGCAACTATTTATCCGGCGCTTCGTGCAGCCAAAGTTCAACCTGCCGAGGCATTGCGTTATGAGTAAAGTCGTTTTAGAAGCAAAAGATATTTATAAGCATTTTGATGATGGTAAATCTAAGGTTGAAGTCATTAAAGGTCTTTCTTTACAAGTTGAAGCAGGGCAGTTTGTATCTATTGTTGGTGCAAGTGGTTCAGGTAAAAGTACTTTGTTACATGTACTCGGTGGCTTAGATCAACCAACCCAAGGCCAAGTCTTTTTAAATGGTCAGCGCTTTGATAACTTGGGTGAAGCAGAACGTGGTTTTCAACGTAATCAGTATTTAGGTTTCGTTTATCAGTTTCACCATTTATTGCCTGAATTTAGTGCGCTTGAAAATGTGGCAATGCCTTTGATGCTTCGAGCGGACAGTCAATATAAGTCGGTTAAGGCTCAGGCTGAATATTTGTTAGATCGAGTTGGGTTATCTCATCGTATGGACCATAAACCAGGTGAACTTTCTGGTGGTGAACGTCAACGTGTGGCTCTTGCTCGATCATTGGTGACTAAGCCTGCGGTCGTTTTAGCTGATGAACCAACTGGTAATTTGGACCGTAAAACAGCAGTAGGTATTTTCCAATTACTTACTGACTTGAAGAAAGAACTAAACATGGCGATGCTCATTGTGACCCATGATGAGCAATTAGCTCAGGCAGCAGATTCTATCTTGCATATGGAAGATGGTTTGTGGGTAAGCGGTTCTTAAAAAATTGTCATTAAATCACATTGTTAAAGCCCACTGAGTTGGGCTTTAATTTTGCCCCTAAAATGATAATCACAAGATTTTAAATGCTTAAAATTATTTTATTGGGGTGGGTTGGTGGTATTGCATTGATGGGCATTAATTTACCTTTAATTATGCAATATGGAAAAGTAGGCAAAGCTCTGCTGTTGCTTGCTTTTCTTTTCTATCTTTTTAAACGCTCAGTATTCGTTAGCCGACCATTTTTAAAGGCAATGTATTCTTTGTTATGTGCAGCCAGCCTTTTTGTTGTGGGGTATCAATATGCCGAGAATGCGTTGGTCGAACGCTTACAACAAAGAGAAATGGATTCAAAAAATCTCGATATTATTGTTTATATAAATCAACTAAGTGAAGAAAAAGACAATAAAGTTCAACAAAATGCTCAAGTATTAAACCTATCTAAAGATCCGGTAAATTGGCTACTGTATTTAAAAAATGATAATCAAAGTATATTGAAGAGCAATCAAGAACTTCAATTAGGCCATTACTATCGACTATCTGGAAAAACAAAACCTGCTCATAGTTACGCCACAGCAGGAGCTTTTGATCAGGAAAAGTGGTTTATTCAGCGAAATATAATGTCTGGTTTTATTGTTCAGTATATTGAGCCTTTAAGCCTTGATCAAATTTATCGATTGGGATATCAACAGCATTCAAGAGAACAGCAGTCCTTTTTTAATAGATTTCAAATAAATATAGAAAAGCTGCGCTTAACTTTTAGACATCTATTGGAAAATTCTTCACTACAACAAAAAGGACTAATTTTAGCTTTGCTGACTGGTGATGAAAGCCTTTTATCAGATGAGACCCAAATACAATTTAAACAATTGGGAATTGCTCACTTGTTAGCGATTTCAGGGCCACATGTACTTATTTTTGCCATCATGTTGTCTTGGTTCTGTCATCAAGTCATCTGCCGTTATTATCCTCAAATTTACTTATGGAAACCCAAACAAGTTTTGATGGCTATACCATGCTGTTTCGGTGTTTTAATTTATACAGCTTTTGTGGGTTTCGAAATTCCTGCATTACGGACATTGTTGTCAGTCTTTATATTTATTTCTTTTATAGTATTAAAACAACCTCTTAAACCATTTGCGTTGCTCGTATACAGCGCAAGTTTATTATTACTCATGGACCCGTTTAGTGTCTTGTCTGCAGGTTTTTGGTTGTCTTATGGGGCATGCTTTATTTTATTAAGAATTTATCAAACTATAGTTCAAATACCTGATCAACATTTTTTAAGCTTACGCTCGAAAATGATTTTTATGACTAAGGTGTTAATTGAGTCTCAAGGCAAAATCTTTATTGCATTGAGTCCTTTAACCTTACTTTTCTTTCAACAAATTTCTTGGATTGCTCCATTAACCAATATTGTTGCGGTGCCTATCGTTGGTGGGATTATTGTTCCTTTAAATATTCTGGCTGCTTGTACATGGTTTATTGTCAAACCATTTGGAAACATGCTTTTTTATTTCAATGATATCTTGCTCAGTATATTGCTGAGTTGTTTAGGCTTATTAGAAAAACTGTCTTTACCACTACAAGGTATAAGCTTGACGCCACTGGCTTTATTCGCAGTGAGTTTAGGCATCCTTATTTTATTTTTGCCTAAAGGCATTTTGCCAAAAACATGGGGAATGCTCTGTTGTTTACCTCTCATTGTTGTGAATAAAACGAACCAACCAATTCAACTTCATATTTTAGATGTTGGGCAGGGGCAGGCTATTTTCTTGCAGCAGCCTGAACAAAACTGGCTAATTGATACAGGTGGTTCTTATGATGAAAAGATCTTTAGTATTGGTCAAAATGTTGTAGTTCCATTCTTACGCCAACAAGGAGTGAAGCGATTAGATCGTGTTGTGCTCTCTCATCTTGATCAAGATCATAGTGGGGCTTTTCCTTTCATTCAGCAGGAGATTCCTATAAAGCAGGTTCTCTCAAATGAGCAATCTTCCACTACTCTAAAGCAGCCATTTCAGTATTGTCATCAAGGTCAACAATGGCAATATCCTGAGTTAGATATTCAAATTTTATGGCCTAAAGAAAAAGATTTGGCTTTTGTCCATTCTGAACAGAATCAATATTCCTGTGTGGTATATCTGCATTTTAAAGGAATTAGTGATTACCAAAATTTTCTGATTATGGGAGACGCTGGATGGGAGGCAGAATACGAATTGTTAGAAGACTATCCAAGTTTAAAAGTAGATGTTTTGGTATTAGGCCATCATGGAAGCAAGCACAGTTCGGCTTATGATTTTTTAGCAACCCTAAAACCAAAACTGGCAATTGCATCGGCAGGGTTTGATAACCGTTATGGCCATCCAAGCCAAGAGGTTATCAATCGTTTAAAAGCCCTTCATATCCCGCTTAAAAGTACAGTAGAGCAAGGAACGTTAAGTTTTGTTTTGGAAAACCAAAAAATAGTTTTACACAACCGACGTTTTGAGCGCCTCTGGTTGCGTAGAGTTCCCTAAAGCTTCAGCCTTGAGCCTATTCACGGTTTTAATCGCTTCTGCAGGGTCAATATTATAAACATTGTCTAAAGCTGGGTTTGCTTTAAAGCGTTTATAGCTCCAGTGATAGTGTTCTGGATATTTATGGATGAGTTGCTCAATTGCCTGATGGATGACATAAGTACCATCGTCTGCAGTTCCTTCATAGATCTTCTCATCCATTGGTTCGATATGCATGGTAAAACCATCATTTTCATTACGGATCGCATAAAGGAATAAAGCTTTTGCCTTAGTCTTCTGGATGAGTTTTGCACTTAAATTACTTGAAGCAAGTGGCACACCAAAATAGTTCACCATATCTCCCCCAATGTTCGGAGTATGATCTGGCAAAATTACTGTAGTTTCACCTTGTTTGAGTGCTTTAAAAATTTGTCTTACACCAGTTTCATCGGTCGGGACTAGATTTGCTTGTTCACGACTGCGAGCTTCTCGTACAAAACGGTCAGCATCATCATTTTTCACTGGTTTATATAAAATAGTCATTGCTGTGAACTGAGCACACCATGCATTCATGACTTCCCAAGTGCCAAAATGAGGAACAATGAGTACAACACCTTTTTTTGCTGCTAAAGCATCGTGAAAGTATTGTTCGCCTTCTATCCGATGGATACGAGCAATATTCTCTTCATTAGATGAACCCCAGATACTTAAAAACTCGAAATATGAGGTTAATTCATTACGTACAGCTTTTTCTGTAATTGCTATACGTTGCTGTGGTGTTAAGTGGGGCAGTGCAATTCTTAAGTTAAGCTCTATACTTTTTGAAGTTTTAGTAATTTTTAAAGTATTTACAAGGCCAGCCAATAGACGAGCAATAGAACGCCCAAATTGAATAGGTAGTCGGCTAAATGTTTTGAGTAATTGATAGTTCATGCTTTTTGAATCTGGTCTGGTCATCTATAGCAGTAAGGAGGAAACAACAAGTAAAAAAAGACAAAAATATTATAAATGAAATCATATTATTTAGACAGTTTTTATCAAATCAACGTATATAATGACATCATTTCGATTGATTTGGATTGGAATTTTATGTCCGATTGGCCACCAAAACCACAAAATGAACCTATAACCTCTAAACAGAACGGACCGGAATGGCAAATCCTTGAGAAAGCTGTGCTGGCTTCTGTAGAAGAACAACGCCGTAGTCGTCGCTGGGGTATATTCTTTAAAACACTTACTTTTATTTATCTATTGTTCATTGTTGTGTTAATGGGCAAAGGTTGTTCGACCAGCAAAGAAGGCTCAGCAGCAAGTAGTAGCAGTGCTCATCTGGCTGTGGTTGATATTGTTGGAACCATTGATGCTTCAAGCAATCAAGCAGTAAATAGTGAAGATACGAATAAAGCGCTTAAACGCGCCTTTGAAGCTTCAAATAGCAAAGCAATTGCACTTAATATTAATTCTCCTGGCGGTTCTCCTGTTCAGTCGGATGAAATTTGGCAAGAAATTCGCTATTTGAAAAAAGAACATCCTGACAAGAAAGTCTATGCAGTGATTGGCGATATGGGTGCTTCAGGTGCTTATTATATTGCTTCTGCGGCTGATGAAATTATTGTGAATCCATCAAGTTTGGTAGGCTCAATTGGTGTCATTATGCCGAACTATGGCATTACTGGTTTAGCTCAAAAACTTGGAATTGAAGACCGTACTTTGACAGCGGGCACCAATAAAGACATTTTAAGTATGACAAAACCGATTAATCCTGTACAACGAGAGCATATTCAATCTGTACTCGATAATGTCCATACTCATTTTATTAATGCAGTGAAAGAAGGACGCGGGAAACGCTTAAAATCAAATGATCCTGCTATTTTCTCAGGTCTTTTCTGGACTGGCGAGCAAGCAATCCAGTTGGGTGTCGCTGACCGCTCAGGTAACATTACGAGCTTGATGCGTGAACTGAAGCTTGATAATAAAGTTGACTACACAATTGAACGTAATCCACTGCAATCTATTTTAGGTCGAATGGGAGCAGAAATGGGTAAAGGTTTAAGTGAGTCAGTTGCTCAACGTTTACAGACGAGCCAAGACGCAAAGCTACAATAATTTAAATCAGGATAACGGTATGTCAGTAAAACCGGTTATACACTTTGCGCATGCCAATGGCGTGCCGTCTAAGGTGTATCAAAAGTTGTTTGATCAATTAAAAGATGAGTATGACGTAATTTATGTTCCACTCATTGGACCTGACAAACGTTATCCGATTACCAATCACTGGCCTTTTTTGGTTGATCAGGTGATTGATAGTATTGTACGCCAAGCGAAGGGGCGCAAGGTGATTGGACTTGGTC
This sequence comes from Acinetobacter sp. AOR41_HL, assembly GCF_027854645.1. Taxonomy (NCBI): domain Bacteria; kingdom Pseudomonadati; phylum Pseudomonadota; class Gammaproteobacteria; order Moraxellales; family Moraxellaceae; genus Acinetobacter; species Acinetobacter sp. AOR41_HL. Next base: position 71,357 of record NZ_JAKTHZ010000017.1, read on the forward strand.
ATTCGTTAGGTTCAGTTTTAACCTTAATGGCATCTTTTAAACGCCCTGAGCTTTTTTCACAAGTAATTATGCTAGATCCGCCTCTTATTTTGGGTCGATACTCTTTTGCTTTTCATATGGCAAAATTATTTAAACCTAAAATAGTCGATGACATGACACCTGCGGGTTTATCTGCACGTCGTCGTGAGCATTGGGAGTCTCGTGAGCAAGCCGCTGCATTGTTACGTCCAAAAGGTTTTTATAAAGACTTTGATGAAGACTGCTTTCAAGCCTATATTGACTATGCTTTAAAAGAAGATCCAGTTCGTGGCGGTGTTACTTTAACTATTTCTCGTGAAGATGAAGTTGCGATATTCCGTAAAAATCCTTCTTGGTGGTGGCTACCTATGCCAAAACCGAAAATGCCTGTACATCTAGTCGTGGGTAAAGAGAGTGCCTTCTTAAAAAGAGGTTTTCCTCAAATGGCAAAGCGTAAAATGGGAATTCCATTTAGTGTGGTTGAAGGAGGGCATATGTTCCCTCTAGAGCATCCAATTGATACAGTGAATTATATTAAGAAGCTTATTCATAGCAATTCACGCTAATAAGACTTTTATAAAAAAAGGACATGCATGCATGTCCTTTTTTTACTTACGTTGAGCAAATCTTTTACCAAGATGCAAAACGAATAGGGTGTTCAAGAATTTGATTACGGAAATAGGCTTGTCCATCTTTCCATGTCAGCTGGCCATTACATAACCATTCTGCAACTTGAGGATAAATAAAATGCTCAAGTTTATGTACACGTTCTGCCAAAGAAGCAACATTGTCATGTTCTTTGACTTCAATTGCAGATTGAGCAATTGCTTGACCAGCATCAAGTTCAGAAGTTACAAAGTGAACTGTACAACCATGCAATCGATCGCCCGTATTTAATACACGCTGATGTGTATTAACACCTTTATAAGCAGGTAATAGCGAAGGATGGATATTGAGCATTTTACCTTGCCATTTATCGACAAAGTTTGCAGTTAAAATACGCATGAAGCCAGCTAAAATAACGATATCAGCTTGCCATGCCATAAGTTGCTGATGCATCGCTTCATCAAAATCGGCACGACTAGGAAAGTCTTTATGCGAAATTACCGCTGTTGTGATATTGGCATTTTGAGCACGCTCTAGGGCATAAGCATCGGCTTTATTGGACAATACACCTACAATTTGCCCTGATAGACGTGCATCTATCAAGGCTTGTAAGTTACTGCCGTTCCCAGAGACTAGAACAGCAATTTTCATCATTCAAAGATCACACGAATTTTTTCGTCTGCACCTTCCACTGATTCAGCATTTTCTTGGATATGTCCGATTTTCCAAGCTTTTTCACCTTGAGCATTAAGTACTTCAATTGCTTTTTCTGCATCATTTGCGTCAACTGCAATCACCATACCTACACCACAGTTAAAGGTACGGTACATTTCAAAACGTTCTACATTACCTTCACGTTGTAGAAGTTTGAATAATTCTGGCCATTCCCAAGAAGCTTCATTAATGACAGCTTGAGCACCATTTGGTAATACACGCGGTAAGTTACCAGGTAAACCGCCACCAGTGATGTGTGCCATAGCATGCACATCAACTTGTTTGCAAAGCTCAAGAACTGGTTTTACATAAATACGTGTTGGTTCCATTGCGACATCTGCAAGAGGACGGCCATCAATCACTTGAGTTAAGTCTACATTCTTAACATCTAGGATTTTACGTAGTAATGAATAACCATTTGAGTGAGCACCACTTGATGCAACACCAATAAGTACATCACCAGATTTTACTTTAGAGCCATCAATAATTTTGCTTTGCTCAACAACACCCACTGCAAAACCAGCAAGATCGTAATCTTCACCTTCATACATACCAGGCATTTCAGCTGTTTCACCACCTACAAGTGCACAACCTGCAAGTTCACAACCTTTACCGATACCAGTAACTACGTTTGCAGCTACGTCTACATTTAAGTGACCAGTTGCATAATAGTCGAGGAAGAATAATGGTTCTGCACCACAAACCAAAAGATCGTTAACACACATAGCGACAAGATCTTGGCCGATTGTGTCATGACGATTAAGGTTAAGTGCTAAACGTAATTTAGTACCTACACCGTCAGTTCCAGAAACCAAAACAGGTTCTTCGTAACCTTTAGGAATTTTGCATAGTGCACCAAAGCCACCAAGTCCGCCCATTACTTCTGGACGAGTTGTACGTTTAGCGACTGACTTGATACGATCGACCAGTGCGTCGCCCGCTTCAATGTCAACACCCGCATCTTTGTAGCTTAAACCGGTATTTGGGGTAGAAGTTGAGTTGCTCATAAATGAAGTCTCCGCATTGGCGGCAGATTATAACCTGAATATACGAAACTCTTATGTTATTTATGCTCGAAAATGCTATCTTTAATAAAAATATTTTTCCATTTATAACGATTAAATCAAAAAAGGCTAGATTTTATGCAAGATCGTATACTGCGCCGTATTTTCTTACTCGCAGGTATTGTATTGCTGGTATGGGTATTATACTTGCTCAAGCCTGTGGTCATTCCATTTCTTGGTGCTTTTTTCCTGGCTTATTTATTCAGTCCACTTGTCGATGTTCTAGTAAAAATTAAGCTCCCTCGTTGGTTGGCAATTAGCATCGTTTTTATCGGTATCGGTGTAACTTTAACTGTTGCATTATGGTATTTGGTTCCACTCATCTGGAAACAACTTGTTTATGCTCGAGATAGTATCCCTGCTGGAATTCATTGGATTAATGCAGAGCTACTGCCTTGGATTTCTTCGACCTTCCATGTACAACAAATGGAAATCGATACCGATCAAATGTCCAAAGCGGTTATGGATTATGTCCAGACCAATTACAGTGCCGATAGCATTCAGGCTGTTTTATTAAAGCTTGCACAATCAGGTCTGAATTTTATTCAGATTGGTGGAACACTCGTTTTAATTCCAATTATCGCTTTTTATTTTTTATTAGACTGGGACCGTATGTTGCAGAACTTACGTCGTCTCATCCCACGACCATATGAAGCCACTACCTTACAAATCGTTCGTGAATGCCATAGTGTTTTAGGAGCATTTGTTAAAGGTCAGTTCCTCGTTATGCTTTTGCTCGGTGTGGTCTATGCGGTAGGTCTACAATTAATTGGGTTAGAGGTTGGACTTATTATTGGTATGGTGGCAGGCCTTGCCAGTATTATTCCTTATTTGGGATTTGCAGTCGGCATTATTGCAGCCATTATTGCAAGTCTATTTCAGTTTGGAATGGACTGGACTCACTTGTTACTCGTTGGTGTGGTTTTTATGATTGGTCAAGCTGTAGAAGGCTATATTCTACAACCATTCCTACTCGGTGATAAAATTGGTCTTTCACCAGTTGCTGTTGTATTTGCTGTTTTGGCAGGCGCGCAACTTGCTGGTTTCTTAGGAATGCTCATCGCATTACCAGTGGCTGCGGTCATTGTTGTGCTCTTAAAGCACTTAAGGGATAACTATGAAAAGAGTAGCCTTTATGGTGCGTATTCGGAATTATTTGTGCAAGAGGGTAATATTCAGCAAATTCATGTAGAAACTGAAAATACTAAACTTGATCTTGAAGTTAAAACACAGCAAGATACAGATACACCAAATCTTTCAGATCAGAAATAATTTCAAGGCCAATTCATTATATGCGTCAACTCCAACTGGATATAGAACCTCAACTTGATGCCCGAATCAGTGATTTTTCGGGACCAGGTTGGGGGCATGTAGTCGATGCAGTGCGTCAACTACATGCAGGTCTAGTCAATAGATTTTATATCTATGGTGGAGCTGGAACAGGTAAGAGTCATTTGCTTTCAGCGATTTGTGATTCTTATTTAGAAGTAGGCAAGTCAGCAATAAAAGTTTCACTGTTGGAACTGCTTGATGCTCCCATTGAGGCAATTACTTGTTTAGAGCATTATGATTTAGTTGCTTTAGATGATATTGAATCTATTAGTGGCGTGCCGCACTGGCAAAAAGCTGTGTTTCATTTAATGAATAACCATGAAGGACAACTTGTATTTTCTTCACGTGTTGCACCGATTGAATTAAAACTCGAGTTACCAGACTTACAATCACGTCTTACCCAAGCGGTCAGTGTAAAAGTGCCAAGTGGAAGTTTATATGCAGACCGTTATGCTTTAGTCACTTCCGTTATGGCTAGACGTGGTATCCATTTCGATCAGCAGATTGTCGACTATTTACTTTTACATGGGCCGCATCAAGCTTCTGTTTTATTACAAACCGTAGCACAGTTAGAAAAACTTCTTAAAGGTGAGAAGACTAAGCTTTCAAATGCAACGTTAAGACAAATTTATGCTTTAATTGATGAGTACCAACAATAAATTGTTTCATACATCTCGTTATTTCTTTGGTTGGGGTGAACTTGGTTTTTTTGCTAAAAAAATAATGAACTATTAAATACTTATGCTTTTAACTTTAAAGTGTATTGTTAAATTTTTTCCTAAGAAAATTTTCATATATCAATAGATGCTTAAATAACCAAATATTTATAAAGTTATATGAACAAAATGACCGGATAGGCCGATCAAAATATCTTGAGAAATTCTGATTCCTGTGACAAAGTACGCACAAAGGATGCGATTGCAAAAGTGGACACTTTGCAATATTGACAAAGAAAAATGAAAAAAATAGGTAAGGAGAAGGGTATGCTCAAACGGAGCATTGCTTTTGCATTATTGGCTGCTGCTGGGCACGCTTATTCTGCTGATATTCAAGTGACAAGTTTAGCTGATGAAGATAAAGATGATACGGTATGTACGCTTAGGGAGGCTGTACAGTTCCTAAATTATCGTGGCTCATCTAATGCAGCTGACGTTGAAAAATATGCAAATGGTTATCATGGTTGTGGAAATAAAGATGCTTCATCAAATATTATTTTACAGCGCGATCAAGAATATAGCTTAAATAGCAGAATAACGATTACAGCTCCCCTTACAATTAGTACAGCAAAAAATGATTCTACATTAGTTGATACTGATCAGCCTGGTTCTCATAATGCAACTATCAAAATGGTCGGTACAGATCAATTATTTAAAATTGATGATGGTAGCGTTGAAAAAGCATCTTTTGCTGTGACCTTAAGTGATCTTAACTTACAAGGTGCAGGCGTAAACTCTAATGTTTTAACAGGTGGTTTAATTTTAAACCATGAAAAATTGACTATTCAAAACTCTCGATTGATTGGTGGATATGCCAATCAGGGCGGGGCGATTTACAATCAAGGATTGTTATCGAAAACAGGTCAAACAGCTGGCTTTGTAACTATCATAAATAGTTTGATTCAAAACAATAAAGCAACCCAAGGCGGCGTCATTTACAGCGAACAGCCTTTATATTTAGTGACCCAATCTGTAGTCCGAGATAATGAAGTTTCTTCTGCAGATGGTGCCTTATTTTATGGCGCAACAAAATTTGATGATGAAAGTACTGGTGGATACTTAAATGTACGTGCCATAGGCTTTAGTAATAGTACCTTTTTCCATAATAAAGTTGGTTTTATTGCAAACATTAAAGATGGAATGTTTGTTAATAATATTACAATGATTAAAAATGCAGCAGGTTTATTTTTAGATGCTCCTCAAGGAAATGCTTCTGTTTCTAACAGTATTTTAGTCGGTAATGGTGTTAACTGTACTCCAAATACAAATGATCAAACTGTTGTCCAAAGCAACTTAGTGACCACTGATTGTAATCGCAATGCTTCTGCAAAGCTGCCTAATATACTTTTGCCTACGAGTGAAAAGTTAATTGCTGGTGATAGTGATGAAGGCATATGTGATGTAACTGCTAAAGACGGCTTGTTATGTCCATTTAACACACCAAAAGATAGTTTCCTTGGCTTTTTTAAACCACGATTACTTGAGAGCTATAACACTTTAGCTGACTCCTTAATTATTAATAAAGGACGTTTATATAGTGATGGCTCATCAATTGGTTTAGCGAGTTGTGAGAAACTTGATCAACGTGGAAAAAACCGTAGTGGTTATGATGAGTTATGTGATTTAGGGGCAATTGAATATATTTTAAATAATGAAATCGCAACAGTAGGGCAAGATATTAAATATGGACAAGTTGCAAAATTTAATATTTTAAATTCTTTAAGTGAAGCAGATTTGGTCACACCAGCTACATGTAAGCGTTTATTTGGTGACCGTCCAGATGGAAAAGAATGGCAACCAGGTTGTCTAAAAATAAAACAAAGTACTGATACACCAGTCTCTAAAGGTAGTGTAACCATAGACCAAAATGGAAACGTGGTTTATACGCCAAATGGAAACTGGCATGGTGCGGACATTTTTAGTATTCAAGTCGTTACGAGTGTATCAAGATTTAATGATGGAACCGATTTCCAATATGTCTCGATTCCAGCAACCGTAGTCCAAGAACCTGTATCTGGTATTGAAGATAAGTCTGTTAGTACCGGTGGTGGGGGAAGTGTCGGTGGTGGATTAATTTTAGGATTATTCGGATTAATTGCATTGCGCCGTTTCAAGTCATAATCAGGGATGAGGACTATGAAAAATTATAAAAAAGCAGTATTAGCATTAGCTGTGCTAGCGGCTATGCCACTTTTTGCTGATACAGCAAATCAAAGAATCGAAGTAACAACTTTTGCAGATGAAGATGGTGAAAACCCTAATGCATGTTCGTTAAGGGAAGCGATAAAAGTTGCTGAAACACGAAGATCTGATTATGGATGTACAGTCTATAACACTTCTAAAAGTCAGGTAATCCAATTAAAAGCAGGAACTTATACATTAAACAAAGAATTGGTTCCAAATGCAGATATTGCGATTTATGGATATGGTGAAAAAGATCAAGATAAAAATTGGGCAGAAAAAAGTGTTTTAACCAATGATTATCCAGCATTACAACCGTTACAGACGAGAATTAATGCTGCTGGTAAGTCACGTATCTTTAATACAGCGGTAAATAAACAACCTTTATTTCTTCAAAATATTATTTTGGAAAATGGTTCAGCACAAGACTTTGGTGGTGCTATTTATGCAGGTGGTAATATTACCTTATTAAATAGTCAAATCTTGAACTCACAAGCATCTAAAGGTGGTGCTATTTTCCTCGGTGGCGATAATGTTAATTTATCTGCAACTCACTCTTTGATTCAGGGTAATAATGCAACATCTGGAAGTGTACTTTCAATGAGTTGTTGGAATGGCACAGCCTATACAAAACGGGAAGTAACATTTACCTCCTCTAGTATTATGAGTAATGGTTCAAATAGTTCTAATAATACTTTTGAGTTTTGCGGAGAGCCGAAAGCAACCTTTACAATTAATACAATAGCTAAAAATATTGCAAATACAGTAAATGGTAGCATTTTGAAATTTACTGGTGATGCTACTCCTAACGGTACTCCTAATCCTTCAACCATACTTAGCGCTAACAGTAGTTTAACCTTAAAAAATAATACTATTGTTGAAAATAATGCTTATACCACGTTCTTATATGACACATTAGGAAGTAAAGAATTAAGATTTAATTTAATCGGTTATAACCCGGGAACCTATGCCTGTCATTATTTTATAGGGCCAGCCACTGATTTAAAAAATGCTGGTTTCATCCTATCTTTTAACGCATTAAATTTGACGAATGATGCTGGAAAATGTGATCTACCAACGGAAGCTCTTACGTCTACACATCGAACTGTTGATATAGCAGGCCAGTCTTTTGACTCATTATTAGAACCTTTACATTCAGCTGGGCCAGAGACTGGTTTTTTACCAATTTATTATCCTAAAAATAATATAGGTGGTAAGAATCTAGTAGATGTAGACCCAGAGGGTAAAGACTCATGTACTTCTATCGACCAGCGCGGACTTTCACGCCTTGCCGATAGTAAATTATATTATCAACCAAATGGTCGTAATAGCTGTGATATTGGTTCGATTGAACTAATGAAACTGACCGCTGGAGATATAAAAGGTTTAGGTAATACGTCACTTACAGATCTGCTTGCAAAATATCAATCTCAATATGATACGGTTCAGAAGAATATCTTGAATCCAGATTATGCATATTTATTAAATGTATTAAAAATCGATTCAGCAAATTACAAGAACCTTCTTGATCAAACTAAAGCAAATGCAAAATATCGAGCAATTTATATCGACTTAAAGGCAAATGGTTTACCTTTACCAAATGAAGATAGTAGTCACTTATTAAAGTTCTTTAATACATCTGATTATAATATTAATCTTGAAACTGTCGGTACAGGATTGATCGACGATAAAGTTACAAACATTAAAAAGGATGATGGACTTTTTTGTGAATGGAATGATGCTTTACAGCAAATTATATTCTATCGTTCAGATGATATTATTACCCAAGCAGGTGATTATAACTATTGTAAATATACAATTAGCAGTAAAGATGGCACTACTCAATCATCTGGATTATTAGAAGCCCGATTTGATAATATCCCACCAGTTGCTGGTGATGGAACTGTAACTTTTAAATATTTAGCAAATGAAGTCATTCCTTTGAATTTATTACAGTATGCGAATGATGATGGAGATGGTCCTACAAGTACACTTAAGACAAAGCCAAATAAACCTAAATTTTGGGTGAATGATCAGGGTGTAGAGTTACCGATTTATATACCAAGTAAAACTTCAAAGGATGGTATTTTCAAGGTAGTCAAAGCAGATCGAGAAGGGCCATGTCCTAAAGATGATAGCGGTAATACTTGCTATGGTGGTAACATCTATATTCAAGCGAGTAACGTATTTAACACCTTCAATGATACATTGACTTACTATGTTTATGATGCAGATGGAACTATTTCAGCTAAAGCAGGAACGATTAATTTAGTAAGTACAGCAACTACAACAGATGATTCTCGAAGTGGAGGTGGAGGAAGTATTGGAATTTTCTCTCTTGCTTCCTTACTAAGTTTAATTGCCTATAGACGTTACCGTAAATAAGCATAAATAAAAAAGCCTCCATAGGAGGCTTTTTTATTACTTGTTAGATTTTTGAATGGCACATTATTAAAAAAACAGTTTTTAGTGCTCTAAATATTTGTTGATATATTCTTCACGTATAGCGGTTCTTTCATCAGCACTTGCTTTGAGCATGCGTTGACGTAAATCATTACGTTCTTGTGTACTCATTTTTTGCCAAGCTTCACGCATTTTCTGTTTTTCTGCATCTGGAAGTTGGTTGAACCAATCCATACGTTGTTGCAGATTAGCGCTTTGGTTTGCTGGTAATTCTTTTAAGCTTTGATAGCGTTTAATTACTGCTCGTTGTTCTTCTTCAGACAAAGCATTCCAAGTATCATCTACTTGAGTATTGGCATCTTTAGAAAAAATCCAGAAACGTTCAAAACCCGCAAAACTGGTTTGCAGGAAACTTAATGAACAAAGGATAAGTGCTAACTTTTTAGCTACCATGTTGAACTTTATCCTCACCCAACACCATCAGCATTTCTAAATCTTCCACCATTTGGGGTGATAATTTAGGATTTACAACCACTTGATTTTGTGGCTTATCCATCATATCTACCGAATTAGGCAAAATAACAAAACCAGTAATTGCTGCTGCAAGTGCAAAACCAGTCATTTTCCAGACACTATAAAAAGAGGCTGGTTTTTGCTGGATATGGTCAAGCACATGATTCATCACCACTGTTTTATTTTTATGGTGATGGGCCAAACTATCGAGTTTAGACGTCACCTTTTTAGTGAAATCATCATGATTCATTAGAACCTCCCATGGGATTTAAATGCGCTAAGTACTCTCTAAGTCCCTGAATTGCTCGATGATAATGGGTTTTTACACTACCTTCAGTACAGTTCATAATTTGCGCTGTGGTGTGGGTATCGAAACCTTCCCAAGCACGTAACATGAAAGCTTGTTGTTGACGAACAGGTAGTTTTGCAATCGCTTCCTGAATTTCTTCTATGGTCACTGCTTGATCTAGAAAATCTGCTGGATTGATTGCTTTTTCATCGACAATATCAATGATTTCTTCATCATCATTGTCTAGACTAACTTTTTTGAAGAATGAAAATGGATTTGCTCGACGAGCTTCTTTGCGGCGCCAATCCTGAAGTTTGTTGTTTAGAATGGTATAAAACAGCGGATACCATTCTTCAGTACTTCGATCGGCGTAAGACTTGTGTAAAGCAATAAATGCTTCTTGAACCAAGTCCATGGCAATGCCCTGTTGACCTTGGGTAGCACTTTCCATCATCACTAAAGCACGTCCAGTAACATCTTGCATAAAAACCTTTAGGCGTTGTTCAGCCGTGCTGGCATGAACACTAGATGCTTCCGATCGAGACTTTTTCGGTGCTAAATCCATGGAGATGGAAAATCCTGTCATTGGACGTACCCACCTTATCTTCAATATATCTCTTATATAACGTTGAAAAGAGGTGGGAGGTTGACAACAATCGGCTATTTTTTAGTAGTGTAAATGATTTTTTTCACAAATATGAGCGATGTAAAATAAATTAACGTTTTATTGGCGTTGGCGAACCATTTCAAAAAAACAAATTGATCCTGCAATTGCTACATTTAACGACTCTTGACCACCTGGTTGCGGTATTGTTACTGATTGTGCATGCTCTAAAGCGTAATCACTTGCGCCTTGTCCTTCGTTGCCTAAAATCCAAACACATGGTTTTGAAAGATCTTTTGAATAAAGACTAGTCGAGCGATGAGAGCTTGTAACGAAAACAGGAATATCGAATTTAGGAAGAATATCGGTCAATTGAAAGTTTTCAAAGCAAGACAGGCTAAAATGTGCGCCCATACCTGCTCTTAAAACACGTGGAGACCAAAGTGAGGCAGAGCCTTGTGTACAAATAATTTGTTTAATATTCGCTGCTGCTGCAGACCGTAATAATGTGCCTACGTTACCTGGGTCTTGTACATTTTCGAGAATTAGAGTGTCTACGTTATAGTCAATCGTTGATGCAGTTTTAGGCAAATCAATAATAGCTAAGCAAGGAAGGGTATTACCTAAAGTACTTAAATCCTTATATAAAACTTCGCTAATAATAAAGACATGACCCTGATGGAGCTCAATTATTTTCTTTAAATCGGGATGTTCTAAGGCTTGTTCAGTTGTAAACAAAGAAAAGAGTTTTTTCTGTTGTTGTAACCAAGCTAGGCAAAGGTGAGTACCTTCAAGAACCGTTTGTTGATGCTTTTTTCGGGCGCTATTGAGTTCAATTAAACCACGCAAATGTTTAATTTTTGCATTGTCTTTTGATTCTAAAAAAATAACCGCCATAAGGATATATCCAAAAGGGCGTCATCATACTATATGACGCCCTCTATAATTTAATTATTAATGATAGCTTGTTACGCGTTCAACTTCGTTTTTAGAACCGATAATTACCGGAACACGTTGGTGAAGCTCTGTTGGTTCAATATCTAAAATACGAACACGGCCTGTAGTTGATGAACCACCTGCTTGTTCAATGAGCATACTCATTGGGTTAGCTTCATACATTAGACGTAAACGACCAGCTTTTTTCGGATCTTTTAAGTCATATGGATAAAGGAAGATACCACCACGGCATAAAATACGGTGAATATCACCCACCATACATGCTACCCAACGCATATTGAAATCTTTTTCACGTACAGATGTTTTACCTGCAAGTAACTCTTCAATATATTGTTTCACTGGTTGTTCCCAATGACGCTGGTTAGATGCGTTAATTGCAAATTCTTGAGTATCTGCTGATACTTGAACATTCTCTGTAGTAAGTAAGAATGTTTGAGTTTCTGGATCTAAAGTAAAGAAAGCTACACCATTTCCAACTGTTAAAGCCATCATTGTTGATGGGCCATATAACACATAACCAGCAGCGACTTGTTGAGTACCTGCTTGCATGAAATCTTGCGCTTGTGTAACTGCATTTTTTGCAGGAAGAATCGAGAAGATTGTTCCTACGCACATGTTGATATCAATATTACTTGAACCATCTAATGGGTCGAATAGTACCAAGTATTCGCCGTTTTCTTGCGCAGGTGTAAAATCATCAAGTTCTTCAGATGCAAGACCACCTACGTGAGGATGAACTTTTAAAGCATCAATTAAATAGTCATTAGAAATCACATCAAGTTTTTTCTGTGTTTCACCTTGAACATTTTCATTACCTGCACTACCTAAAATTCCAGCCAATGCACCTTTTTGTAGGGCTTGGTCAATGGTTTTACAAGTCGTCGCAATCGTGTCGATAACTTGGGCCAACTCAGGTGTAAGGTTCCCTTTTTCTTGTTGTAAAAATTGGGACAATGTGAGGTTGGACATAAAAAAACGCTCCTGTGCGCAAGCATCAAAATGAGTCAAATAAATACGTGGCATATTCTAGATGAGAATGCCGGAAAATAAAAATTATCTTACTTTATTTGTGTTGCATTTATGCTTACAAGCCCCATTTTACGTGGTATGTTGTTTGCATAGCAAAGGAATGTATATTTAGGAGAATCGAAATGACAACTAAGAAGTTTGATGCGACCCCAACGGCAGGTGAACCAATCAATTTAGAAGAAATTTCGAAAGAAAGTGTTCAGGAGGCTTGGAAAGATTATGAAGCAAAACCTGAATATAAAGCTTTTAATAAGCACGATTTGATTGAGTCAATGCAACATTCAGAAGAAGAGGAAAATAAATCTTCTTAAATTAAGAATGCAAAAATAAACGCCCATATTTGGGCGTTTATTTTTTAGATGTTTTATTTTAATAGGGGAGGAACCGCTTCATAGTTAATTTCAACACGGCGGTTTTCTTTCCATGCTGATTCGTCATGTCCTGGATTAACTGGCGCTTCTTTACCATAACTTACCGCTTCAAGTTGCTGTGGATTTACACCACTTGTAATAAGGTAACTTTGAACGGCTTTTGCACGACGCTCACCTAAAGCCATGTTGTATTCACGCGTACCGCGCTCATCTGTATGACCAGTTAATGCAACTTTTGAGTTTGCATTGGCCATGAGGAATTGAGCATGGGCTTGAAGAGTTTGATAGTCTTCAGCAGATAAATCACTACTGTCGTAATCAAAGTGAACAACACGTTTAGCTAAAGCAGCTTTATTTGCCTCAGTTACACCTTTTGATGAAGCACCTGCCAAATTTTGGGCATTTAATGCAGCATCTTCACTTAAACCTGTTGTGTTTACGGTGCTTGGGTTTGTAGTACCAGCATTTGCAGTCGTTGCTGGTTTACGGCTCGCACAACCTGTCATGACAAGCGCTACACTAAGTAGAGGAAAAGCCAAATATTTGATTGATTTCATCATCATCTCCATCAATGGAAGAAAAAGTTATTTAGGTGCCCAGGCTGGTTCACGTACTTCACCTTGCTCACTCGGTAAATTCATACGGAAACGACCATCAGTGGACATGATAGACAGTAAACCACGGTTTCCTTCACGAGTTGCGTAAACCACCATTTGCCCATTTGGTGAGAAACTTGGTGATTCATCTAAACTGGTTGGGGTAAGAATATTGACAATGCCTGTATTAATATCTTGGATAGCAACTTTATAGTTACTGCCACTTGGTCGATGCACCAGCGCAATTTTTTTACCATCTGCACTTAAAGTTCCACGAGCATTAAACGACCCTTTAAATGTTAAACGTTTTACTGAGCCATCTCCAAAATCATAGCGATAAATTTGAGGAGAGCCTCCACGGTCAGATGTGAAAATAAAAGCTTTTCCATCTGGTGTATAACGTGCTTCTGTATCAATGCCTGAGTCATTTGTCATACGTTTGACTTGGCGAGTTGATAAATCCATTTGATAAATTTCAGGGTTACCATTCATCGATGCTGTAAATAGCATTGATTTACCATCTGGGGAAAAGCTTGGTGCACCATTTAAGCCTTTAAAGCTAGTCAGTACTTCACGTGTTCCTGTAGAGAGATCTTGTAAGTAAATTGCTGGGCGTTTAGTTTCAAAAGAAACATAAGCAATTTTTTTAGCGTCCGGAGTCCATGCCGGAGACAAAATCGGGTCGCGTGAAGAGAGAACAGTTTTTGGTTGTTCACCATCTGTATCAGCAATTTGTAAGGTGTAACGTTCCGCTGGGGTTGCGGGATTACGTAGTACATAGGCAATACGACCACTAAAATCACCTGCAATACCAGTCAATGCTTGATAAATAGCGTCACTTACCATATGTCCTGCTTGGCGCACACGTGAAGCAGGGACATTTAGCAATTCATTCAAAAGATATTGCTGTTTTTGCACATCATAAAGCTGGTAATGAACTTCAAACCCATCAGCCGTTTGCTTAATTTGTCCAGTAACAACATATGGAATACCAGCAGCTTGCCAATCAGATGCTTGAATCTGATTAATTGCAGCATTTGCAGGTAAATTTTTTGATGAACTTGTAAAGCGGCCTGAACGGTTTAAGTCAGTCTCAACAATAGGGTAGAGACCATTGTCATTATTAAATGGAACAATAGCGATTTTTGGCGCCTGATCAGGTGCTTTTGCAATTTCTAAATGTAATTGAGCAAAGGCAGCTGTCGGTGCAAGAGGACTTAATGCTGTAAGCAACGTTAAGGCTAGAAGGTGTTTGCGGGTCGTTTTCATAGGTTTAAAGTCATTGAAGGCATTTTTGTGACTGTGGATTTTGTAACATAGTTACATGCCTTAAACTATTTAAAGCATGTAACAATATACTTATTTTGCAGTAAATGTTGAACTGAATGACCTTGCTTCACGTCGAGCATCAGGATCGGATGGCATTGGGTAAGGTGCAGCAGAACGAATCGCAGCTTCAACACTCGCTTTAACATCTGGGTTGCTAGAGCTAACAACAACTGATAATACAGTTCCACTATCGCTCAAAGTGACACGCGCAGTTGCTTTCTGACCCGATGTTCCTGCTGGGATATCCCAAGCATTTCGAATTTTCTGTTCAAAATCACGCTTCGCTGAAGATGCAATTTTTTTGGCTTCACCCTTTTTCTGTGCAGCTTCTTCCTGTGCTTTTTTGGCAGATGCAGCTTTTTCTTCTGCCTCAGCCTCAGCTTTACGCTTAGCATCTTCAGCCGCTTTTTGCTGTTTGGCTTTCGCATCAGCTTCAGCTTTACGCTTAGCATCTTCAGCCGCTTTCTGCTTTTTAGCCTTCGCGTCAGCTTCAGCTTTATGCTTAGCCTCTTCAGCCGCTTTTTGCTGTTTGGCTTTTGCGTCAGCTTCAGCTTTATGCTTAGCCTCTTCAGCCGCTTTTTGCTGTTTGGCTTTTGCATCAGCTTCAGCTTTACGCTTAGCCTCTTCAGCCGCTTTCTGCTTTTGGGCCTTCGCATCAGCTTCAGCTTTACGCTTGGCTTCCTCAGCTACTTTCTGCTGTTTAACTTTCGCATCTTCAGCCGCTTTACGTTTAGCATCTTCAGCCGCTTTGTTGCGGGCTTCATGTTTAGCTTTTGCCTCAGCTTCAGCTTTACGTTTTGCTTCTTGCTGTGCCTGAAGTTTTGCATTTTCTGCTTCACGTTTTAGTTTTGCGTCAGCCTCAGCTTTACGTTTGGCTTCCTCAGCAGCTTTGCGAGCTTCACTTTGTTCATGTTTAGTTTTTGCTTCAGCTTCAGCTTTACGCTTTTGTTCAGCTTCAACTTTTGCAGCTTTCGCTTCAGCTTGACGCTTAGCTTCAGCCTGCTGTTTTTGAGCTTCCTCTAAACGTTGTTGTTCCGCAGCTTGCTTCGCTTTAGCAGCTTCTTCAGTTTTACGTTTTTCCTCAGCTAATTTTGCTTGCTCAGCTTTTTGCTTTTGGGCAACCAGATGTTGTGCTGTTGATGGAGGAGGTGGCACTGGTGCTGCTGGAATATTTTGAGGAACATTTTCATCCACAATCGGACTTAAAACTTCTTCAGCCTGATTTTCTGCTGTGGTTTGTTGCTCAACTTCTTTTGCTAAAGGCGGTGGTAAATCTTCTGGCTTAACTAAAATAGTCGTCAGCTTTTTTGGCTGTTCAGGTGGTTTACTCAAGCCTAAAAAAAGCAAGCCGACAATAGCAATTGCATGAACTCCAAGTGTGAAGCCCAATGCAATTGCATTTTGTTTAAAAGGAGGCTTTTGATTTTTGTTCATAGCTTATTTTAAAGGCTCTGTCAGAAGGCCAACTTGCGTTAAACCTGCTTCTTGTAAACTTGCCATCAATGATACGACTTCGCCATAAGGACGAGATTTATCACCATTCACTAAAACCGTAAGCTGTTTGTTTTCTTGTTCAGCTTGCTTTTGTGCTTCACTTAAAACAGATTCAAGTTTTTCACGAGAAAGTGGTTCGTTATCTTTGTAGTCTTGATATTGAAGATAAATATTGCCGTCTTTACCAATGGTTACCATGGCTGGCATATCTTTGGATTCAATTGGACGATTATTTGCCTGCGGTAAATCAACTTTAATACCGCTAGTAATCATGGGAGCAGTCACCATGAAAATGACTAAAAGCACAAGCATTACATCGATATAAGGGACGACGTTCATGTCACTTTTTAATGGTTTTTTTATGCGCTCAAAGCGCCCTGAACGTTGAATAGCCATTATGCATCTTCCTGTGATGAACCCACAGATTGACGTTGCAATAAAGCAATCATTTCTTCGGCAAATAGTGCACGGTCAGAGTAGACGCTTTCACCTTTAGCCGTAAAGTGGTTAAAAGCTAATACCGCAGGAATTGCAGCAAATAAACCAATAGCAGTTGCAATAAGCGCTTCAGCAATACCCGGCGCAACTGTTGCTAAAGTCACTTGATCAACGGCAGCCAAACCGATAAAGGCATTCATGATTCCCCAAACTGTACCGAATAAACCGATATATGGAGCAACAGAACCGATACTTGCTAGAGTACCTAGGCCATATTCAAGAGTACCCTGATCACGACTTAAACCTACACGTAAAATACGCTCGGTGCCTTCGATCGTTTGAGAGGTAGACGCGTTACGCTTTTTAAGTTTGAAAAACTCACTCAGTCCTTGATAAAAGATATCCTCAAGGCCTGAGCGTTTTGAATTGAGTTGTGCGTTGTTATAGAGCGTATTAAGTTCAGCACCAGACCAGAACATTTTTTGGAAATGTTCATCACCTTGACGTGCTTTTTTATAACCCATATGTAACTTGGCAATTAAGTACCAACTAAAGATTGATGCTAACAATAAAATTAGCATGACCAATTGGACGACTGGACTTGCTTGTAAGATAAGGTCAGAAATATGCAGGGTTGATTCAATGTTTGTTGCCATAGTTACATATGCCGGTTGCTTTTTTTAGTCTTGTTCCAATTCTTTACGAATAAGATCACGTATTTCTTCAGGAAGGCGACGTGGCATCATTTCTTTACTTAAACATGCCAATTCAACCTCGCCAGAAGCAAGCAAGATTTCACCACGATAAATATTTTGTTGCAACACAAATGACGCAGCTTTACATGAAACTACACGTGCTGTAACAGTAATTAAGTCATCCATTAAAATAGGACGCATGTATTTCACATCAATTTTATGAACAACAAAGTTGTAATCTTTTTGACGCCAGTAATGGTCAACACCAGCAGCACGGAGCCATTCTGTACGGGTACGTTCCATATAGCGAATGTGGTTGGCATGGTAAACAATACCACCTGCGTCCGTATCTTCGATATAAACACGAATGTTGAATTCAAAATGATTCGCCATGAGAGTATTCCGTTTTAGTTCACTATAGAGCTTTATATTTAAAATATGACTGCTGAATAAAACATCAGTTCTATCTCAAGTCATACATCTGCTTTTAAATACGGGGCAGTTTAGCAGATTGCATACTAAGTCCTATGGCACAACCTTTCAATTGCGATGGCTGTCTTTGTTGTCTAAAACGGTACCCTCTATGCAAGCATATTGTTAAGTTAAGACTGTTTCCACGCAGCCTGAACTTGTTTAGCTATATTGGGATAATCGAATACAAATCTTATATGCAGCTCAATTCCTGTTTTTAAGGCCTTATCATCTACAATAAAATAGGGACTATGATTTGGTGCAGCTTGAGTTAAATCATGATTTTCTGGTGTTGCACCCAAGAAAATAAAAAATGAGGGCATTAATTTGCCATAATAGGCAAAATCTTCACTTGCGCTTGCATTATGATCCAAAACATGAAGTTTTGAGTCTCCAACAACCTTGAGTAATGTTGGTTGAATAAGTTGAGTCAGTGCTTTGTCATTCATTGTTACGGGAGCATAGGGCGCAATTTCAACTTTGGCAGTCACATCATTGGCTTGAGCATTATGCTCTATCATGGCTGGTAAACTTTTTAAGATATTCGCCCGTATCTGTTCGTTATTAGAACGAATAGTCCCCACCATATTAACTTGTTCAGGAATTATATTTCCTGCTGTGCCACCCTGAATATTACCAATGCTCACTACACCCATACCTTTGGTGAGATCAGTCCTTCGGCTAATAAGGCTTTGTAAATTATTAATCATTTGTGCCGATGCATAAATTGGATCTCTACCTAACCAAGGGGTAGAGCCATGTACTTGCTTGCCGTTGACTTGGATACGTAAATGATCTGCACTATTTAAAATAGCACCGTCTTTATAATAAAGATGTCCACTTTGCATACCAGATATGACATGTATGCCAAAAATGGCTTCAGGTTTATAGTCTCTAAATGCTCCATCTGCGATCATTTTTCTTGATCCGATTTGATCACCTTGCGTGAAATTGTCTATATCTGCTCCACCTTCTTCAGCGGGTTGAAAAACAAAGACAACGGTACCTGATATTTTATCTTTATTGGCAGCCAGAATTTTTGCAGCCCCTAATAACATTGCAGTGTGCGCATCATGTCCACAAGCATGCATTACATAGGTTTCTTTACCTTGGTAAATTGCTTTTTGTTTACTTGCAAATGGCACACCACTTTTTTCTTCCATAGGTAGTGCATCCATATCGGCTCTAAGCGCAATAATAGGGCCGGGTTTATTTCCTTTTAAAATACCTACAACCCCTGTTTTGGCATAACCCGTTTTGACTTGAATGCCATAAGACTTTAATTCTTTTTGAACAAGTGCAGATGTTTTAAATTCCATATTGCCAAGTTCAGGATTTTGATGAATATGTTGTCTTAACTGAATGACCTGATTTTCATTTTGTTGTGCAGCATCTTTGATCCAATCTGCTAGGCTCAGTTGACTCATTAAGGCGAATGGCAGAAGTAAAGCGGCTTTTTTGTACATGTCCTTATCCTAAAAATATTATTGTTCATAAGATTTAATATCTAGATTTCTTATAATTCAGTTTTTAAAAATATTAAAAAATCAATAAGGTATAAATAAAGACTTAAAAGGTATAGAGTAATTAACTTATTGATAAGACAGTTATTATTTGAGTTAAAAAGAATAGTTAAATTAAAAAAGGAAGAGAAAATTCTCTTCCTTTGATTAGTTTTTAGGCTCAGGGGGCGTCATTCCAAACTGTAAATAAGATTGGTTGGTTGCTATACGACCTCGTGCGGTACGCATGACATAACCTTGTTGAATTAAATAAGGTTCAATCACGTCTTCAAGTGTACCGCTGTCTTCAGCCATGGCAGCTGCAAGCGCTTCAACTCCAGCAGGACCGCCATCAAAACGCTCGAGTAACATACTCAAATAACGACGGTCTAGGGTATCTAGACCAGCTTTATCAACATTGAGCATATCAAGCGCACGTTGTGCCATTTCATGAGTCACTTCACCCGTACCTTTTACTTGTGCATAGTCTCGAACACGTCGTAATAAACGGTTGGCAATACGTGGAGTACCGCGTGAGCGACGAGCTACTTCTTCTGCACCTTCAACTGTAATTGGTACATCCATGAGGTTTGCAGAACGTGACACGATATGAGTTAGGTCTTCTACAGAGTAAAACTCAAGACGCTGCACAATACCAAAACGGTCGCGTAGAGGTGAGGTGAGTAAGCCGGCACGTGTGGTGGCAGCAACGAGCGTAAAAGGTGGTAAATCTAGTTTAATTGAACGAGCAGCAGGGCCTTCACCAATCATGATATCGAGTTGGTAATCTTCCATTGCCGGATACAGAATTTCTTCAATCACTGGAGAAAGACGGTGAATTTCATCAATAAATAGAACATCGCCTTCTTCAAGGTTGGTGAGCATTGCAGCCAAATCACCCGCACGCTCTAAAACAGGCCCTGAAGTGGATTTGAGATTGCCACCCATTTCACGCGCAATAATATTGGCAAGCGTGGTTTTTCCTAAGCCCGGTGGACCGAAAATCAGTGTGTGATCGAGTGCTTCACCACGACCCCGAGCCGCACCGATGAAAATTTCCATTTGCTCGCGTACAACTGGCTGTCCAATATAATCGGCAAGTGAAGTCGGTCGAATAGCCCGATCAAAATGATCTTCAGGTTTTTCTGTTCCACTGATTAGACGGTCTTGCATAAATGTATTTACTTCATCATTGATTTAAGAGCAGCACGAATAATATCGGCTGATTCAGTGTAATCGGCTTTAACCGCAGCTACAGCTTTTTGTGCTTCAAGTGGTTTATAACCTAAAGACTGTAATGCTGCTTCTGCTTCAGCAACTGGAGAGTTCGCAGCAAATTGAATTTGAGGCATGGTAGCCACAGTTGAAGTGCCTTGAGCCAAGGTTTTGAAACGGTCACGTAGTTCAATCATTAAACGTTCAGCCGTTTTTTTACCTACGCCTGGAACTTTGACCAAAGTGTTTACATCGTCATGTTCAATTGTGTGTACTAGCAATTCAACACTTAAAGTAGAGAGAATACCTAATGCCATTTTCGGGCCAACACCATTTACTTTTAATAAGGTGCGGAAAATTGTTTTCTCTTGAGCATCACTAAAACCATAAAGCTGCTGAGCATCTTCGCGGACGACCAAATGCGTCCATAGCGTAACTTTCTGGCCTTTTTGTAATTGGCAAAATGTTGAAAGTGGCGTATCAATTTCATAGCCCACACCATTTACATTCAGTAAGACAGTTGGGGCTTCTAGGGCAAACACTTCGCCAATTAAACATCCGATCATAGCGTAATTTCACTTATTCATAACTGTAAATCTGGTCGTTCTAAATGTATTAAAACGACACTAGCTGTATTTCTTTCTATATTAAGGCAACTTAAAACAAGCCGATTTTATTACCTTGTAGCTCTTGCGCCAAGCTATAAGCCTGATGATCTGAAAACTTACTAATAATATCGAGTACCTGCATGATATTGTTGTAGTGGTTGTTGCTAAAGCGTGCACCGTATAAATGGAGAATAGACATTAAACGTTGCTCTTTAAAGCTTAAAGATTTATGCGGCATGGTTAATGGTACAAATGCATCAAGAATAGTTTGCAAACTTTGATGAGCAATAATTTCTAAACCAGACTTTTGTGGATGTTCAAATATTTTTTCACGTGCCAGATTTTTGGCTGTTTCAATTCCTTTAGCAATATCAGGTGAGCAGTATTGTAAAAGGTTACCTTGAAGCTGACCCGTAATAATTTCATACTGATGCTTAGCAAAAGCTGTTGTGACTTCATCGACCAAACGTTTCATAACACGGCCACGTAATGCCGAAATTTTTTGTTGCCATGTACTGCTCGGCTGTGACAACTCTTCAGGTTGACCATAATCTGCAATTAAGTTCAGAAAAATCGGTTCAACTTCTTGATAGTGCAGCATATTTAAAATAATGCCATCTTCTAAGTCGATGAGGGCATAGCAAATATCATCTGCTGCTTCTAATAAATAGGTGAGTGGATGGCGGCAGTAGTGATATTCACCTAATTGAATGAGACCAAGCTGTTCAGCAATTTGTTTTAAAATTTCTTTTTCAGACTGATAACAACCAAATTTCGCCCGTTGGTGAGAGGGACGATCGCCTTGGGAAGCAATTGTTTTTGAAAGCCAAGGATATTTTAAATAAGCGCCTAAGGTCGCGTAAGTTAAACGCATGCCTCCATCATCTGGATGATAGTCAATACGGGTTAATAGGCGTAAACCTTGAGCATTACCTTCAAACTGACGAACATCGGCTTCTTCTTCGGGCGTCAATTTTTTTAGAAAATCATTATGTGAGGCATCGTCAAACCATTCACGAATCGCATACTCGCCGGCATGACCGAAGGGTGGGTTGCCAATATCATGAGCAAGGCAGGCTGCTTGAATGATTGCACCGACATCGGCAGGAGAAATCCAAACGGGCAATTCATCTTTTATTTTTTCGGCTGCCAGCATGCCCATGGAACGGCCAATACAGGAAACCTCAAGGGAGTGAGTTAAACGGGTATGGATACCGTCATGCTGTGCTAAAGGGTGAACTTGGGTCTTACGGTTTAACTGACGAAAACTTTGTGAAAATATAATGCGGTCATAATCTTTATGAAATGGGCTACGAGCCAGCTCTGTACTGCTTTTTTTACTGCCTAAACGAACCGCAGAAAGCAGTTCTAACCAACGCATTTGTTCCATTTATCATTATTCAAAACTATAAAGCCTGATCATGCCAAAAAAAACTTAAAAGCACTAGCGTGGTGCGACATAGTTTGTCTTAGTTCAGGTTTTATTATGTTATTGAATAAACATGAAACAATTTATTTTGAGTGAGAATGATTAAAAAAATGATTTTGAACAAAAAACACGTCACTTCTTGCAGAATTAGGTTACAGAATACTGATTCTACATCTAGCTGATTTTAGCAAGACACAGTAGAATATGCGCTCTCTCTAAAGTCACATTGCGGTAAGGTTCACAAGACCTGCCCGTGGAGCCAAAATCAACATGTTTATCGTGGCCGGTGCAGCAGCACATTCTTCTTTTAAGAAAGCTCAACTATTAACACGTTTATCGTCAATTAGTTCTGTTCAATCTTTTGACAGCCAATGGGTCTATTTGTTTGATCAAGCGCTCAACGAGCAGCAACATCAATCTGCTTTGCAATTATTAAATGACGGTGAGTCTTTTGAACTTCGTCAACCTGCAAATGATGAGATTCAGATTTTAGTGACACCACGTGTGGGAACTATTTCACCTTGGTCTTCTAAAGCAACTGACATTTTCAAAAACTGTAATACGCCAGTTCACCGTTTAGAACGTGGTCTTTTATTTACGTTAAAAGGTGTTTCTGAAATTTCTAATGAAGTAAAACAAGTACTTCATGACCGTATGACTGAAACTGTTTTTGCACAAATTGAAGATGCAAAAGCACTATTTTCAGAAACAGCACCAA
The DNA here is from genome assembly GCF_027854645.1 of Acinetobacter sp. AOR41_HL. Taxonomy (NCBI): domain Bacteria; kingdom Pseudomonadati; phylum Pseudomonadota; class Gammaproteobacteria; order Moraxellales; family Moraxellaceae; genus Acinetobacter; species Acinetobacter sp. AOR41_HL. The sequence goes on from NZ_JAKTHZ010000017.1 coordinate 94,649, forward strand.
AACCTTTAAATTCAATTGATATTTTAGGTCAAGGTAAAGAAGCATTAGTAAAAGCCAACAACGAATTTGGTTTTGCTTTATCTGAACAAGAAATTGATTATTTAACAGAAGCATTTACTCGACTTGGTCGTAACCCAAATGACATCGAGTTAATGATGTTTGCACAAGCAAACTCTGAACATTGTCGTCATAAAATCTTCGGTTCTGAATGGACAATTGATGGTGAAAAACAACCATTATCATTGTTCCAAATGATTAAAAACACTTATAAAGAATCACCAACTGACGTGTTATCGGCATATAAAGATAACGCTTCTGTAATTGTTGGTTATGACACTATGCGTTTTTATCCGAAAGCAGATGAAAACGGTCATTTTGTTTACAAATATAAGAGCCAGGCTGCTCACATTTTAATGAAGGTTGAAACGCACAACCACCCAACAGCAATTTCTCCATTTGCTGGTGCAGCAACAGGTTCAGGTGGTGAAATCCGTGATGAAGGTGCAACTGGTCGTGGTGGTAAACCAAAAGCGGGTTTAACAGGCTTTACAGTTTCTAACTTAAATATTCCTGGTTTTGAACAACCTTGGGAAGAAAACTACGGTAAACCTTCACGTATGGCATCGCCATTACAAATTATGATTGAAGGTCCATTAGGTGGCGCGGCATTTAACAATGAATTTGGCCGTCCTGCATTAAATGGTTATTTCCGTACTTTCGAACAAAACGTAAATGGTGAAGTGAAGGGCTTCCATAAGCCAATCATGATTGCTGGTGGTTACGGTAACATCCGTCCTGACCATGTAGAAAAAGATGCGATTCAACCGGGTGACCTGCTCATTGTATTGGGTGGTCCTGCGATGTTAATCGGTCTTGGTGGTGGTGCAGCCTCTTCTGTAGATAGCGGCACAATGGGTGAAAGCCTTGATTTCGCATCTGTACAACGTGAAAACCCAGAAATGGAACGCCGTTGTCAAGAAGTGATTGATACATGCTGGCGTTTAGAAGACTTCAACCCAATCGTATCTATTCATGACGTAGGTGCAGGTGGTTTATCAAATGCAATGCCTGAGCTTGTAAACGACCACGAGTTAGGTGCAGTTCTTAACCTTCGTAAGATTCCTTCATTAGAGCCGGGCATGAGCCCAATGGAAATCTGGTCAAATGAAGCACAAGAGCGTTATGTTCTTGCAATTCGTCCAGAGTCTTTAGAACAGTTCGAATCAATCTGTGCTCGTGAACGTTGTCCGTTTGCCGTGTTAGGTGAAGCAACTGAAGCTCGTCACTTAACTGTTGAAGATCCATTGTTCCAAAACAACGCAGTTGATATCCCAATGCAAGTGATGCTTGGTGGTACACCGCGTATGCAACGTTCTTATGAAACAATTGAACGTAAAGGTAACGAATTTGACGCTTCAAAAGTTGATTTGAAAGATGCCATTTTCCGTGTATTGAAAAATCCTACAGTTGCATCTAAGTCATTCTTGATCACCATTGGTGACCGTTCAATTACAGGTATGGTTGCACGTGACCAAATGGTTGGTCGTTGGCAGATTCCTGTTGCAGATGCAGCAGTAACGACTACAAGCCTACAAGGCTTCACTGGTGAAGCAATGGCAATGGGGGAGCGTCCGCCAGTTGCATTGCTGAATCCAGCAGCGTCTGCTCGTTTGGCAGTTGCTGAAGCAATTACCAATATTGCATGTGCAAACATTGAACAAATTAGCGATATCAAACTTTCAGCAAACTGGATGGCTGCTGCTGGTCAAAAAGGTGAAGACCAAGCATTGTTTGAAGGTGTGAAAGCGATTGGTATGGAAATGTGTCCTGCTTTAGGAATTGCGATTCCTGTAGGTAAAGACTCACTTTCAATGCGTACCACTTGGAATGAAAACGGCGAAGATAAAGCTGTAACATCTCCAATGACTGGTGTAATTACTGCATTTGCTCCAGTAGCTGATGTTCGTAAGACTTTAACGCCTGAACTTAAGAATTTAGAAGATTCAGTACTTGTACGTATTGATTTATCTAAAGGTCAGTTCCGTTTAGGTGGTTCGATTCTTGCGCAAGTATATAAAGCAATTGGTTCAGTCACTCCAGATGTTGATAGTTTTGATGATTTCAAAGCGTTCTTTGCTTTAATTCAAGACTGGAATAACCGTGGCTTGATTCAAGCTTACCACGACATCGGTGATGGTGGTTTACTTGCAACTGTAGCTGAAATGATGTTTGCTTCACGTTTAGGTGTAGCATTAGAGAACCAAACTACTGCGGGCTTATTTGCAGAAGAAATTGGTGCAGTAGTTCAAATCAAAGCAGCTGATTGGGAAGCTTTACAAGCAGAAGTTGCTGCTTCTAGCTTAAAAGATGCAATTGCTGTAGTTGGTCGTGTAAATAACACCGATCAATTATCTGTAAATGGCTTAACTTTAGAGCGTGCAGAGTTACAACAAGCTTGGTCTGAAGTATCTCATCAGATCCAACGTTTACGTGATAACGTTGAAACTGCTGACCAAGAATTTGCTTTAATTACTGATAAATCACATCAAGGTTTAATTGCAAAACCTACATTTGATTTAAATGAACCTATTGAAGCGCCGTTTATTAATAGCCGTCGTCCTAATATGGCAATCTTGCGTGAGCAGGGTGTAAACGGTCATATTGAAATGGCAGCAGCTTTCGACAAAGTTGGCTTTAATACGATTGACGTGCACATGAGTGATTTACTTGCTGGTCGTGTAAGCCTAAGTGATTTCGAAGGCTTGGTAACTTGTGGTGGTTTCTCTTACGGTGACGTAATGGGTGCTGGCGGTGGCTGGGCAAAATCAGTTCTGTTTAATGCAAAATTACGTGATCAATTCGAGCAATTCTTCCACCGTGAAGGTACGTTTAGCTTAGGTATCTGTAATGGTTGCCAAATGTTGTCACAATTAGCACCGCTTATTCCGGGTGCTGAACACTGGCCACGTTTCCACCGTAATATGTCAGAAGTTTTTGAAGCGCGTAGCGTAAACGTTCGTGTTGAAAAATCTGTTTCTGTATTACTAGATGGTATGGAAGGTTCGATTTTACCGATTGCTGTAGCACATGGTGAAGGCCGTGCAGTTGCTAGCGAAGCTGATATTGCAAGCTTAAATGCAGCGAATCAAGTTGCATTGCGTTATGTTGATAGTCACGGTAACCCGACTCAACATTATCCATTGAACCCGAACGGTTCGCCGGAAGCGATTACTGGCGTAACATCTAAAGACGGTCGTGCAACGATTATGATGCCGCACCCAGAGCGTACCTTCCGAGCAATTCAACACTCTTGGAGTCCAGAAGAGTGGACTGAAGACGGTGCATGGTTACGTATGTTCCGTAATGCACGTAAGTTTATTGGTTAATATAAAAATTGAAATAAGCCACCGTCAGGTGGCTTATTTGTATGTAGTACAATGTGAATAAAATAAATAGTAGAGAAGAAAAATGAATTCAAAAATCCATTTCCGTGAGTTTGCACTTCTGATGGCATTACTCATGTCTATTGTTTCTTTTTCGATAGATGCAGTTTTACCTGCCTTAGGTGAGATTGGACGAGTTTTTGACTTAAAAAATAATAATCAGACACAGTGGGTCATCATTGGTATTTTTTCCGGTATGACAATAGGTCAGCTTATAGCGGGACCGCTATCCGATGCAATCGGCCGTAAGCGCATTTTATTTACCGGTATCATCATTTACTTTTTGGGAAGTTTATTGTGCTTTACCACACAAAGTTTTGAATGGTTTTTAGTAGGACGCTTCATTCAAGGTATTGGGGTTTCTGGGCCTTATGTTGCTTCTATTTCAATTGTTAGAGATAAATACAGCGGTGCTCAAATGGCCCGTATTATGTCTTTAATCATGATGGTCTTTATGGTTGCTCCTGCGATTGCACCAAGTCTGGGGCAGCTTATTATTCATTTCTTTGGTTGGCGTGATATTTTTGTTTTATACATGGCGTATGCGCTAGTCGTTGGGGCATGGCTCGCTCTACGATTAGAAGAGACACTACTTCCTGAAAAACGTTTACCTATGCGTTTACAAGCATTTCAAGAGGGCTTTAAAGAGGTAGTGAGTAATAAAACCACCATGAGCTATTTGCTATGTGCAGGCTTTTGTTTTGGTGGATTTATTGGTTACTTAGGAACTTCTCAACAAATTTTTATGCAGCAATTTGGTAAAACTGGGCAAGAATTTAGTGCCTATTTTGCTGTGCTTGCTGGTGTAATGGGCATTGCTTCATTTACCAATTCTAAAATTGTCATGAAATTTGGTATGCGTCCAATCTGTATTTATGGATTTCTCGGTCTTTGCTTAATTTCAGTCATTTTCTTAGGGATTCAACTTATAGGTGTGACTGTAGCATTTTGGATGTTCATGCTTTACGCCTGCATTCTGTTCTTATTATTTGGAACTCTATTTGGTAATTTAAATGCGATTGCAATGGAGCCAATGGGGCATGTTGCCGGCATGGCATCGGCTATTATTGGTGCAGCGTCCTCCGTTTTGTCACTTATTCTTGCCTCTATTATTGGGCAATTATATAACGGCACATTAATTCCAATGACTTGCGGTTTTGTCATTTTATGTGGTTTAGCATTTATGATGACCGTATATGAGAAGAGGCAGTTAAAGATTGTAGATAATGCAAATCTTTGATTAATTATGATAAAAGTTTTATTTCTATATTATTGTCTTTAGATAAATGAAGAAAAGATTATTAGATACAGCAACTGTATTACTAGATAAGTTTGTTAATCGTTATCATGATTGTGAGGGTTTTTGGGCAATCGGTGTTTTGTATACACATTGTTTTTCACTAGGTGAGTTTTCCTTAACATTTGATCTATTAAATCGTAACTCTTTCATAAATGATGAATTTTTGAAGCAAGTAAATAATAAATTCTCGAGCTATCTAGATGATTATTTAGCAATTCATAAGAAAAAAAGAGAGGATTTGATTGAGGCCGTCATAAAAATTGCATTTGATAAAGATCATAAAATATCAGCAGGTACTTTATATGGTGATTATTTCCAGGTTAGAGTAATTCTTGTTGATTCATATACAAGAACTTTTTCAAGATACAATGATGGATATTGTGTGGCTCATACTCATTGGATAAAGCAAAGAAATTATATAGATTCATTACCAATAGAAGATCATCCACTCATAGGGAATTGTAATTTCTCATTAAATCTATCTCCAAAATCTTTAGAGATTACAGATGTGTTATTTAATATTCCTAAAGTTCTATAATCCATCAGCTCTTGGTGAAAGCCAATCTTGATACTTATTTATTAACTCATTCCTTTTGGCGTCATTAAAGATGATAAGATCAATGCCACCATCATATGGAGCAATAATTATATTTTGCTCAAAAGAAATCATAAAGGCTCGAACCTCATCGTTGGCGATCTTTTTTAATAAATCATTGTGTTCATTTTTTTTCCAAATTTCATTGATGGAGTACGGTCTATAGAAATGATCTTCTTCGTCATCATCATAATATTCGGGATTAGCTTGTGTTAGATTTATTTCTTTTTCTGGATGAAATTCGTATTTGAGCCTTAAAGTTGGATCATATATTTTATTATTATCGCTTTGGCTGAAATAATGACCGGTAACAATAAAAATAGAAGCATTAGAATCGAAACAGTCATCAATAATTTGATTATGACGATTTAATAATAATTCATATTCTGCAGGTGTATCTGCATATCTTTTTGATTCTGGAAGGCTATGAATTCGGAACCAAAATTGTGAAAAATATTGTCGAAAATAATGTGAAATTGGAAGTTTATTCGGATAAAAAAACTTCCATTGATTTATGAATGAATTAGTCATTTTCTTTTTAGCCTGAATATTTGTTAACATGTTATTTGATAAGTTACACAAAAAACAATTTAATAAGAAAAATATTTCGATGGTTAAGGTAAATTTATATTAAATTATACTTTAAGGAAGTTGGTTCAATTTTTGCTTTCTCTGTAACAACGATAAAAATCGGAGATCAAAATGATGAAAAACAAAAATCACATAAGAACGATGTACACAAGAGATAAAGGTTGGCGCTTATTTGGCTTGGCGCTTGCCATACAAATACTTTTTATTGGAGCAAATTATCTAGCAATGATGAGCTGACTTTGATTCGTGGTCTTCTTAAAAGGTATGATTTAAAGCAAATTTACTAGTTTTGAGTCATTCTATTCATGTTAAAGCTGATTTATTACGTACCTGAGTCACATCTTGAGTCGACTAAAGAGTCTATATTTGCGGCCGGAGCAGGTGGGATAGGGAACTATGAACAATGTGCTTGGCAAGTTAAAGGAATAGGGCAATTCAAGCCAGTTAAAGGAGCTGATCCTTATATTGGAGAGCTAGGTGAACTTGAGCAAGTTGACGAATGGCGTGTTGAAACGATTGTGCTTGAAGAAAAGGCAAATGCAGTAGCAAAAGCATTAAAGGCAAGCCATCCTTACGAAGAGCCTGCCTTTGAGTTTATTCAAATCATAGAAGTTGATTTTTAATTAAACTGTGAAAAGTCCGGTTTACGTTTTTGCATAAATGCCTGCACAGCTTCTAGCATTTCTGGTGATTGAACGCGTTGCATAAAGATTTCTGCTTCATGGTCAATACATTCAATAATCTGATCTAAATCATGTTTCATTAATGCTTTGGTTTGTTTTAATGAAGCAAGTGGTAAAGCTGTTAAGTGTTGAGCAGTTGCCTGAGCAATTGAATAAGCATCTTCAACGATTTCATTCACTAAGCCAGCTTGTAGAGCAGTTTCTGCATTGAACTTTTTCGCAGTAAACAGTAGTTCAGCTGCTTTGTGATAACCGGCTTGTTTAACTAATAATTGACTTGCACCACCTTCAGGAGAAAGCCCAAGGCTAACAAAAGGAATTTGGAAGAGGGCCGTATTGTCGGCAAAAACGAGGTCTGCCTGTAATAGAATCGTAACGCCAATACCAATTGCCACGCCTTTTACTGCAATAATAAGCGGCTTTGATAATCTGGCAGCAGATTTAAGGAGTACAAATGGAGGAACTTGACCTGTTGGGCCAGCATTCGGATTTTGTACAAAACCCATGAAGTCTTTCATGTCATTACCAGCGGTAAAGTCATGTTCGGCACCACGTAGAACGACTACTCGTACATCTTTATTTTGGTCAGCTTCATCAAGTGCTTTGGCAATCCATAAATAAAGTTCGCCATATAATGCATTTTTTGCTTCTGGGCGATTTATGGCTAAGGTGAGTACGCCACCTTCTAAATTTGCTTGTAAATGTTGATGAGGTTGTTGAATACAGCTAAGTGTCATCGTACTATCCTTGCTTTAAACCACGTTGTTGATTTTTAGGTTCTCATTATGGCGCATATTTTTTGTAATAAGCGTAACTGGTGAGTTCATAAAAAGTGAAAAACTCATTATGTATACATTTGATTATCTCGTTTTTATAGGTCGTTTTCAGCCATTTCACTTGGCACATATGCAAACGATCGAAATCGCGCTACAACAAAGCCGTTATGTGATTTTGGCATTAGGTTCCGCTCAAATGGAACGTAATATTAAAAATCCGTTTCTCGCGATTGAACGAGAGCAAATGATTTTATCTAATTTTTCATTAGATGAGCAAAAGCGTATTCGATTTGTGCATGTTGTCGATGTTTATAATGATGAGAAATGGGTAAAACAAGTCAAATCACTGGTAAATGGCGTGATAGAGCCGAACTCAAAAGTTGGTTTAATTGGCCACTTTAAAGATGAGTCATCTTATTATTTAAGATTATTTCCAGAATGGGTAATGGTGGAGCTGGATAGTTTAAAAGACTCTATTTCAGCAACACCAATGCGTGAGGCGTATTATCGTGGTGAAATCCAAACGGAATTTTTCCCTGTTGGAACTATTCAATTTTTAGATGAATTTAAAAAAACACGTACTTACCAACAACTTCAACAACGTTTTGAGCAAGATGACCGCTCTAACTTAGATGAAATTGAGTAATTAAATATAGATTAAGCATCTGCCCAAAAGATAATTCGGTTGGAAAAAGGATCGGTAATACTGAGTTCCAGCGTTTCCCAATCTGTTTTTTCAACCTGAGGTTTAGAAAATTTATAATCTTTTTGACTGAGTTCACTATGTAACTCATAAATATGTTCCCAATAAATACGGATTGCGCTGTGCGGACTTGCATCTCCAAAATGTTCAGATAAATGAATGATGCAATCATCTTTGGAAATCTGTAAATACAGTGGAAAGTTGTCTTCAAACTGGTGTTGCCAATCGAGCTGAAATCCTAAAAACTCAAGGTAAAATGATTGAACTAAATCAACATCAAAAATTCTTAAAATTGGTGTAATAGAACCTGATTGCATCATTTTTCCTTTTAACGTGTACCAAATTGTTGAGTCCAATAGCTCTTTTGTTTACCTGTTTGGTCAGAAGCACAAGCAATTGCGTAAGTAGTGAATTTTGGATTCATTAAATTGCTACAGTGTAGGGGACTCGATAGCCATTTAGACATTACCTCATTTAAAGTTTTCTGCCCACTCGCGACATTTTCACCGTTGGCTTTACCAAGTGAATTATAAAGTTTTAATCGTGACTTTAGATCGAGGCCAGTCGAGCCAACATGCCCAAGAAAGTTATGTGTCGCCATATCTTCACTATGAGAAAGTGCGCCTTTATATAAATTATTATTCCAACTCAGCGGAGTGGTTGCGGAAAAATACTGCGGACCACATTGGCGTGATTGCTGACGAATTTGATTAATTGTATTAAGAATAGCTTGTTGGTAGGCAGGGTTTTGTAAATCTTGGCAGTTTATTTCTATAAATGATTTCTGAACTTGTGGTGTAGAAGAGCTCAGTGTAAGAGGCATGCTTGATGAGTTAACTGAGCAGGCAGCAGTAATAAGGCTACAAGGCAATAAAGTACAAACTTTTAGTAGATTCATAATAATGCTTGAGTTCGAATTATTTTAATATTTTTATCATACGCCAAATTAAAATATATGAGTAATTTTTGTACATGTGAAAAAGCGAGTCTTAAACCCGCTTTTTTGTTGCTCAAGCTTATTAAGCCGTTTGTAATGCTTTTAAGTCTTCTAAAACTTGTTCTGCATGTCCAGCAGCTTTTACTTTACGGTAGCTTTTAACTAAAGTTTTGTTATGGAAAATAAAAGTAGAGCGCTCGATACCCATTACTTTTTTTCCATACATATTCTTTTCTTTAATGACATCAAAGTGATTACAAAGCACTTCTTCTTTATCACTAATTAAATCAATAGTTAGAGCCTGTTTTTCTGTAAAGTTTTGGTGGGCTTTTACTGAGTCACGTGATACTCCAAAAATACGAGCACCCAAAGCATCAAACTGGTCTTTTAAACAAGAAAAACCGACAGCTTGTGTGGTACAGCCAGGAGTTGAGTCTTTAGGGTAGAAGTAAATAATCAGCCATTCATTATCGACTTCAGCCAAATTAACTCCGCCGTGTGTAGTTGGGAAAACCTGATTTGGCAGTTGAATATTTTCAGACATTTCTTATCCTTTAAAAGTTAAATTCGATCTAATTCAAGTGGTAGAAAAGCATATTCTTCATGATAAACAATATCGAGTTTTCTTACAGGAATAGCTTTGTTAAAAATTGGGCCGTCAATGACAGTGGTATGGAATTCGCCGCCCTCACCACATGTATCAATTCCGCGGTTTTCAAGTTCCTGTATATACTCTAGCGATAACACTTGACCTAAATCTTCTACCTTCATCCCGAGTTTAAGGTTTACGGTCACAATGATGCTCTGAAATCCAAGTTGAATAAACTCTTCAACAACTTCACGGTGAGGGCGTAGCCAAAGTGGCATGCCTAGTTTAAGTCCAACCATTTGAGTGACGCGATCATGCCAACAACCATGTTCAGGCATATCTAAGTCACCTGTAACCAGTACTTCTGCACCTTTTTGTTTAGCTTCATCCAATAAGTTAATGAATTTACTTTCATAGTCATTCCAACTAGATGAAGCCATAAACACGGGTAAGCCAATTGCTTTCGCTTGTGCTCGAATAATATCAAGTGGCATAGCATGGGAACGGGAGCGTTGGCCATGTTCTTCCAGCATAACGATTAAACCAATTACATTCCCAGTTCGCATTGCATCATACAGTGCAAGAGAACTGTCTTTACCTCCACTAAAGGAGACAATTGACTGTCTGTTATGTGCGTTGGTTTTCCATTGTTCTTGCATGGTTTATTTCGAATGATGAGGTCAGTGTCATTTTAACAGAGCTATAAAAAAAGCCTGTATAAATGCAGGCTTAATTTGGAGCAACAAAAGCTTATTTTTTAGGAGCTTGTTGTTGAGCTGCTTTCATCGCTTCTTCAGTTAATTTTTCAAGCTTAGTTGTTAACTGAGGACCGAAACATGCTTTAAGATCACGGTTTTGTTGTTGTACAAAAGCTAAAGAGCTTGGGCTTTTCTTCGCATTGATTGCGCTTTGGATTTCCCATTTTTGTGCTTCAGTCACTTTACCTTGTGCTTCCACTTGGCAGCTACAGAATTTGCTAACTTCAGCTGAGCTTAATTTACCGCCTTTTGCAGTTTGGTCTTTACAAACGTTGATTAATGCACCTTTAACGTTAGTGCTTTTATATGCTGCTTGAACTGGGTTATCAGCTGCATGAACTGAACCAGCCATAAGTGCAGCTGCTGAGAATAAAGATGAAAGAATAAGATTTGATTTTAACAACTTCATAAATTTTACCTACTTATTGCGGTATATAGCGTGTTGGATCGGTGACACCAGCATCGATAAAGCCTTCTTTACGCAAACGGCAACTGTCACACTTGCCACACGCACGTCCTTGAGCATCTGCTTGATAGCAAGATACCGTTTGACTATAGTCTACGCCATGTTCAATCCCTAAACGTATAATATTCGCTTTGGATAAATGTAACAGGGGTGTTTCAAATTTAAGTGGTTTTCCTTCAACGCCAGCTTTAGTTGCTAAACGAGCCATATTGGCAAAAGCATCAATAAATTCTGGACGACAATCAGGATATCCTGAATAATCAACAGCATTGATACCAATAACAATCGCTTCAGCATTGAAAACTTCTGCTGCTGCTAAGGCATAAGAGAGGAAAATTGTGTTACGTGCTGGTACATAAGTTACAGGAATGCCTTCTTGTAATTGTTCTGGTACAGCAATGTTATGGTCTGTAAGTGCAGATCCACCTAAATTGGCTAAATCGATATTAATAACACGATGTTCAACGCCTGCGCGCTGCGCTAATGCTTTTGCTGCATCAAGTTCAGTGGTTGAGCGTTGACCATACATAAAACTAATAGCGATACATTCATAGCGCGCTTGTGCCCAAGCTAGGCAAGTGGTTGAGTCTAAGCCGCCTGAAAGTAAAACAATGGCACGAGGGCGCATATTTTTCTCCATATTCGGAATGATTTGTTTTATTGAATGACTAACGACCTGATTCATCGTTCCAGAGCAGTTTATGTAACTGTAGCTGGAAACGAACAGGCAGTTTATCGTCCAGTATCCACTGTGCCAGATCACGTGCTAAACGTGGTAGGCCAACAGCACCTTTTTCAACTGCAAAGGCAGGGGAGAACCAAACGGTACTGACTTTGGTCTGCAGTTGATATTGTTCAACTTGTTGTTTTGACCACTCATAGTCTTCACGATTACAGATCACAAATTTGATTTGGTCATGTGAAGTTAGGTAGTCAAGATTACTGATGAGATTACGATGTTCTTCACCAGAAGTTGGTGTTTTTAAATCGAGAACTTTAGAAACACGTGGGTCTACTTTTGACACATCGAGCGCGCCACTGGTTTCCAAAGAAACGTCAAAACCCGCATCGCATAAACGTTGTAATAAAATTAAGCAATTTGGCTGTGCTAGAGGTTCGCCACCAGTCACACAAATATAAGGCGTTTGATATTTTTCAGCCGTTTCAATAATGTGCTCTAGTGATAAACGTTCACCTCCTTCAAAAGAATAGGTGGTATCACAATAACTACAACGTAAAGGGCAGCCCGTTAAGCGAATAAATACAGTCGGTAGACCAGAGGCATTTGCTTCACCCTGCAACGAGTAAAAAATCTCGGTAATGCGTAAACCAGACGCAGGGTCAGAGACAGGAATTGCAGAGGAACGTAAGGAAGCCATTCTAGAAATACCACACTATATAAAAAATAAAATCTCTACGATCAGTGTTGACCGTAGAGATGCTTGATCAAACTGAAATTAGTCAGCGCGTAACAAATCGTTCAAACTTGTTTTTGCACGTGTTTGCGCATCAACTTTTTTCACGATAATTGCAGCATATAAGCTGTATTTACCGTCAGCAGACGGGATGTTACCTGGTACAACAACTGAACCAGCAGGAACGCGGCCATAATGGATTTCGCCAGTTTCACGGTCATAAATTTTGGTTGATTGACCAATGAAAACGCCCATTGAAATGACTGAACCTTCTTCAACAATAACACCTTCAACAATTTCAGAACGCGCACCGATAAAGCAGTTGTCTTCAATAATGGTTGGGTTAGCTTGTAATGGCTCTAAAACACCACCGATACCAACACCACCAGACAAGTGAACGTTTTTACCGATTTGAGCACATGAACCTACAGTTGCCCATGTATCAACCATTGTACCTTCATCTACATAAGCACCAATGTTGACATAAGATGGCATTAACACCACATTTTTAGCTTGGAAGCTACCACGACGAGCAACAGCAGGAGGTACAACACGAACACCAGCAGCTTTAAATTGCTCTTCAGTCCAACCAGAGAATTTAGTTTCAACTTTGTCGTAGAAACGAAGATCACATGACTCGATCGGTTTATTGTCATTTAGTTTAAATGATAATAAAACAGCTTTTTTTAACCATTGATGAACAACCCATTCACCATTGATTTTCTCTGCAACACGAAGTGTACCGTTATCTAATCCAGCAATTGCTTCTTTAACAGCTTGGCGAATTTCGCTTGAGCAATCTGCTGCAGTAAAGTTTGCGCGGTCTTCAAATGCTTGCTCAATGATCGTAGAAAGCTGAGACATGATCTTCCTTCCATAAAAAATTTTAAAGATTTTACACTAATTTGTGACAAGAATCTTTGAAAAAACGTGTTACGTTTAAAGCGAGAGTTAAAGTGGAAAAGCTTATTAGATAATCAAGTGTTTTTTACACAAAAATGATTTGAAAATAAAAATTTAACTCAATTTGTATCAAAAAATAACAGAAATCTAGCAGTTTTTGTATAAAAAAGAATCTATGCTCTTGAATATAATTTTTGTCACAAGCTGAATAAATTAAAAACAGAGCCTTTTCTTGAGGAGAAAACGATGAAAGTATTACGTGTTTTAGTGACAACTACAGCTTTACTTGCTGCTGGTGCTGCAATGGCAGATGAAGCTGTTGTTCATGACAGTTATGCATTCGATAAAAACCAATTAATTCCAGTAGGTGCTCGTGCTGAGGTAGGTACTACAGGTTACGGTGGTGCTTTATTATGGCAAGCAAATCCATATGTAGGTTTAGCATTGGGTTATAACGGTGGTGATATTTCTTGGTCTGATGATGTAAAAGTCAACGGTTCAACATATGACCTAGATATGGATAATAACAACGTTTATTTAAATGCTGAAATTCATCCATGGGGTGCAAGTACTAACCGTTGGGCTCAAGGTGTATACGTAGCTGCGGGTGCAGCATATCTTGATAATGACTATGACCTAAATCGTAATGTTGACGCTACACGTTCATTCCGCGTAAATAACCAAGACTTTATTGCGGGGGCTGATGGTGTGAAAATTAACGGTAAAATGTCATATAAAAATGATATTGCTCCTTACTTAGGTTTTGGTTTCGCGCCTAAAATTAATAAAAACTGGGGTGTATTCGGTGAAGTAGGCGCTTACTACACTGGTAACCCAACTGTAAAACTAGTTTCATCTGGTTCAGCAATTACAGGTGGCAGTCAGTCTCTTGAAGAAGCTGTGAATGCTGAAGCTCGTAAGATTGCTAACGATGACAAATACAAATGGTTACCAGTTGGTAAAGTTGGTGTGAACTTCTTCTGGTAATAATATTCTATAAAAAACGAGCCTCGGCTCGTTTTTTATAGATAAAAATAAAAGAGCTAAAAAGCTCTTTTATTTTTTGCAGTTCTTATTCATCTGGATAAGCAATTTTCTTCAACGCTTTGATGTCAGCATCAGGTGAGCATAAAGAAATAAACTCATAACCGTAACCGCGTAATAAGTGACCTTTGCGAACAGCAATCCATGTAGTATTAACACCAAAGATATCAGTTTTAATTTGCTTTAAACGATAGTCACGTTCCGCATCATAGGCAACATCGTTGACAATTCCGACGCCCATACCAAGTTCAACATAAGTTTTAATAACATCGGCATCAAGCGCAGACATTACGATATCTGCATCAATTTGAGCATCTTCAAATGCTTTATCAATTTTAGAGCGACCTGTAAAACCACCGTGATAAGTAATCAATGGATATTCAGATAAAGCATCAAGATCGATTTTATCGAGCTTTGCAAGTGGATGATCTTGCGGAGTAATAATACTGTGCTGCCATTGATAGTATGGAATACTTGCTAAGTTTTCTTCAGTGGTTAAAGACTCTGTCGCAATACCAATATCGGCTTCGCCTTGTAAAAGCATTTCTGCAATTTCGACAGGACTGGCTTGTTGCAAAATCAAATGGACTTTAGGGAACAGCTTTTTAAATTGATTGACAATCGGTGGTAGCACATAACGCGCTTGAGTATGCGTTGTCGCAATTGTTAAAGTACCTTCGTCCACTTTATTAAAGTCATCTGCAAGACGTTTAATATTTTCTGCATCTACAAGCATACGTTCCACAATGCTAAGTAGCGATTGGCCTGGTTCAGTTAAACCAAGTAAACGTTTACCTTTACGAACGAAAAGTTGTACACCTAACTCATCTTCTAAATCTTTAATATGTTTACTTACACCTGATTGAGAGGTATATAACGCGGCAGATGCTTCCGTTAAATTAAAGTTTTGGCGTACTGTTTCTCGGATAATTCTTAATTGTTGAAAGTTCATTTACACTTTTCCTCGAAAGAGGTGAGGAACGGCTTTAAATTCCGCGAGATGGCTCCTCACCAAATAATTCCTTAAGCAACTTGATCTGCAAATAGGTGAAGTTGAGATGCACTCACCCAAACAGTTTGATTCGGTTTAAATGCATGTTGTTTTGCAGCTTCACTGCTCAAAGCAATCTCAATTAAACGTCCATTACGATCTTGTAATTCCGCCACTACTTTTCCAGCAATCCAGACTTCACGTACAAAAGTTGCTTCAATTGTATTTGCCTGTGGTTGCGAATGAATATGTAACTCATCCGGACGGGCAAAAGCAATCACTTTTCCTTGCGGTGCCTGAACTGTAGTCGGTAATTCGATACGATCATTGCCAATACGGATAATACCGCCAGCATGTTCGCCTTCAAAACGGTTTGCTTGACCTAAGAAATCAAATACGAATGGTGTGGCAGGTTTTTCGTAAACTTCACGCGGCGAACCAATTTGTTCGACGTTACCTTTATTCATCACAATAATTTGATCAGCTACCTCAAGTGCTTCTTCTTGATCATGGGTTACGAAAATTGAAGTGATATGCAGCTCATCATGCAAGTTCCTTAACCAGCGGCGTAGTTCTTTACGGACTTTGGCATCAAGTGCGCCAAATGGTTCATCAAGCAATAGCACACGAGGCTCTACAGCGAGTGCTCGCGCTAAGGCAATACGTTGACGTTGACCACCAGAAAGCTGAGCAGGGTAGCGGTCTGCTAAAAAGCCCAGTTGAACTAGGTCAAGCAAGCGAGTAACACGTTTTTTAATCTCAGCTTCCGAAGGACGTGTGGCACGAGGGCGAACACGTAAGCCAAAAGCAATATTGTCAAATACAGTCATATGGCGGAATAAAGCATAGTGCTGAAATACAAAGCCAACTTGACGTTCGCGAACATGGACATTAGTTGCATCTTCGCCTTCAAGTAATACTTGACCGCCATCGGCCGATTCTAAGCCGGCAATAATACGAAGTAGTGTGGTTTTACCGCAACCAGATGGTCCGAGTAGCGCAACCAGCTCGCCCTCTGGAAAGTCTAGGGAAATATTTTTAAGCGCATGGAATGCACCAAAGTGTTTTTCAATATTCTTAACTTGAATACTCATGATTTCATTCCTTACGAATCAGTTGAATGCGGTTCTGGTTTGTCTTGATGTAGTTCTAACCAAGTTTTCAATACCAGTGTTAATAAGGCTAAGAAAGCAAGCAATGAGGACACGGCAAAGGCTGCGCTGAAGGTGTACTCGTTATATAAAATTTCAACATGCAGTGGCAGAGTATTGGTTTCACCACGGATGTGTCCCGAAACTACCGATACTGCGCCAAACTCACCCATTGCGCGGGCATTACACAAAATCACACCGTAAATCAGACCCCACTTAATGTTAGGCAGAGTGACTTTCCAAAAGGTTTGCCAACCTGATGCACCGAGTACAATAGCTGCTTCTTCTTCCTCTGTTCCTTGCGCTTCCATAAGAGGAATTAATTCACGCGCGACAAAAGGAACGGTAATAAAAATGGTCGCTAAAACAATTGCAGGTACGGCATATAAAATCTTAATGTCATGATCCATTAACCAGCCGCCTAACCAACCTTGAGCACCAAAAATCAGTACAATCATTAAACCTGCAATGACAGGTGAAACTGAAAAGGGCATATCAATAATGGTGGTTAAAACTGCTTTGCCTTTAAACTGGAACTTAGAAACAGCCCATGCTGCCGCAACACCAAAAATCACATTAATCGGAACGGCAATTGCTGCGGTTAATAGTGTTAGTTTCACTGCTGATAACGTATCTGGATCAATCAAAGCCTGAACATAGACTTCAAGGCCTTGTTTAAATGCTTCAACAAAAACCAGAATAAGAGGCAACATCAGACAGCTAAGGAAAAAGATCAGCGCAATTGTAATGAGCGTATAACGTACCCAAGTTGGTTCACGTGTCGCATCACGAGATTGCAATTTCAAAGCAAGAGCATTGCTGTCGGTATGTAGGTTCATGTGATATTTCTCCCTGTACGACGGTTTGCCCATGCTTGAAGTAAGTTAATGACAAATAAAATAATGAAAGAGAGAACTAACATAACTGCAGCAATAGTCGTTGCACCTGCATAGTCATATTCTTCAAGGCGAGAAATGATCATGAGCGGGGCAATTTCTGTTTTAAACGGCTGGTTTCCTGCAATGAAAATTACAGAACCATATTCACCTACACCGCGAGCAAATGCTAAAGCAAAGCCTGTAAATAGAGCAGGGAGTAATATGGGCAAAATAATTTTAGTAATGGTCTGCCAGCGATTTGCCCCAAGTGCAGAAGCCGCTTCCTCAAGCTCGGTTTCGATATCGCTTAATACCGGTTGAACAGTTCGAACAATAAAAGGAATACCAATAAACACTAAAGCTAGCGTAATCCCGATAGGGGTATAAGCAACATGAATACCAAGTGGTTCTAAATATTGACCAATCCAGCCAGTAGGAGCATAAAGCGAAGTGAGTGCAATACCTGCGACTGCCGTTGGTAGTGCAAAAGGTAAGTCTACTAAAGCATCAACTAGACGTTTTCCGGGAAAGTTATAACGGACAAGGCACCAAGCTAAAAGTAGTCCGAAAACAACATTAATAAACGCCGCAATTAAAGCTGAACTAAAGCTGAGTTGAAGCGATTTTAAAATACGTTCAGAGGTTAAAATTTCCCATAGTCCGTCCCATCCGATTCCAAATGATTTGATAAAGACTGCGGCTAATGGAATAAGCACAATAAAAGAAACGTAGGCGAGGGTGAAGCCCAATGATAGACCAAACCCAGGCAGCACTCGGGATCGCTGCGACATGATATTTCCTCAAAGAGAAAAGCCTGCTGAAACCAGTAAGCGAATAAATAAAGATAAACGGCGCGGTATAAAGCTGGGTATTAAGCAAATTTCAAAGAGAAATGTGTCTTTACCGGATCAATAGATGAGTGGCTACACATCGAATCTTCAGGAAGTAGATAGTTCAGTAAGTCAGAAAATGGGCCAAAACCAGAAGCAACATTAATATGCCCAACTTGTCCAAGATTAATCGGGTCTAATTGCCAAGCTTTAGCAAGTTGTAAAGCATCGAAAAAATCTAGCCAAGGATCATTTTCACTAATCAGTAGTGTTGTAGGCACATTAATTTTTAACTGATGAAAATAATCTTTGTAGTCAGTCAGGCTATGGCGGGCAAAACCTGCTTCACCAAAACGTGCTGGATTTGCAGGAGCAACCAAAATTAATTTTTTAACTTGAAGTTGTAAATCAGGATGCTCAGCCAAAGCAGCAACACTGGTTAAGCAACCGAAACTATGCGCAACGATTTGTACGGGTGCTTGTACTGCTTGAACTGTTTTAACAAATTGCTCAATCCATTCACTTAATACGGGTCTATCCCAGTTTTTTTGCTCAACACGAGAACTAGACACGAGTTGACGCTGCAACCAAGATTGCCAATGTTGATGTTCACTTCCACCTACACCTGGGACAATTACAGAGTGAGTCATGTCTGTTCTCCTTATCGTTAGTACAAAGAATTACTTCTCTGCACTATTGATTTTCACGATTTGATCGAAAACACCACCATTATCAAAGTGTTGTTTTTGTACTTTTGTCCAACCGCCAAACTCTTTATCAATTGTCACGAGTTTCAATGGTTTAAATACATTGCTGTATTTTTTGAGTACAGCTGCATTACGCGGACGGTAGAAGTTACGTGCTGCAATTTCTTGGCCAGCAGGTGAATACAAGTAGTTGAGGTAACCTTTCGCGATGGTGAGATTGCCTTTTTTGGCAGCGTTTTTCTCAACAACAGCAACTGGTGGTTCAGCTAAAATAGATAGAGATGGGGTAATAATTTCAAACTTGCCTGGCTGTTCGCGAACAGCTAAATGAGCTTCGTTTTCCCAAGCAAGCAATACGTCACCAATGCCACGTTCAGCAAAAGTTGTTGTTGCACCGCGTGCACCTGAGTCTAAAACTTTAGTGTGCTTATAAATTTGGCGGACATATTCTTGTGCTTTAGCATCATTACCACCTGGTTGATGTTTTGCCCAAGCCCAAGCTGCAAGATAGTTCCAACGAGCACCGCCAGAAGTTTTCGGGTTGGGTGTAATAATTTCTACACCTGGTTTGATTAAGTCACCCCAGTCTTTAATTTGTTTAGGGTTACCCTTACGTACCAAAAACACGATTGTTGATGTGTATGGTGTAGAGTTTTGTGGCAACTTCTTTTGCCAATCAGTTGGAAGCAATTTTGCTTTTTCAGCAATTTCATCAATATCAGCTGCAAGTGCTAATGTCACAACGTCAGCATTTAAGCCATCAATCACTGCACGAGCCTGTTTACCAGAACCACCGTGTGATTGCTTAAACTGAATATCTTGACCAGTACGCTGTTTCCAGTAAGTACCAAACTGTTTATTAAAGTCTGTATATAACTCACGAGTAGGATCGTAAGAAACGTTTAAAAACTCTTGCGCTGCAAATGATGAAACAGAAAGAAGCGCAGCAATAACCCCAACTTTTAATTGAGAAAAACGCATGAGATAACCCCTCAAAAATACGAAATGTTCAAAACATGAACGCAGAATAGCGCTACTCTTTATTCTAAAAAAATAATAAAAAACGAATTTAATATGAAAAAAATAGAAATAATAAAAATGGATAAACTATTCTTAAATCTTGATATATAACAAGTTTCAAAAGTACAAACTAAATCGGTATAATTTTTAAAAATCAGTCGTTTATTAATTAAATGAATGGTGTTGTATTGTTGAGCGGTTTTTAAATAAAGGACGGATTAAACATGTGGTGTTTTAAAAATGGACAACCTGTTGAAACCATTCCGTTACTAGACCGAGCATTTCATTATGGAGATGGTTGCTTTAGCACAATTCGTGTTTTTCAGAACGAGATAGAGCTTAAAGCTCGTCACTGGGAACGTCTAAAACTTGCTTGTCAAAAACTAGCTTTAATTGCAAATTTTGAATTAATTGAACAGAGTTTGCAGCATTTATACCAACAAAACCTTGTACTCAACGGCACTTTAAAAATTGTGATTAGCCGCGGTGAAGGTGACCGTGGTTATAGTTTGCCAAAGCATGATGCAGATATTTATGTCTGGTTTTATCCAAAAGCACTGGAGCAATTCCAACCCGACTTTATACAGTGCGGGGTTTTAAATCAGGCCTTGGGTTTAACCATGCCGAGTCTAGTTGGAGTTAAATCTTTAAACCGTCTGGAACAGGTACTGCTAAAAAAAGAAGCAGATCAACAAGGGTGGGCAGAAGCATTAGTATCTGATGTACAAGGTTATATTGTTGAAGGGGTAAGCAGTAATTGTTTTATTCGTTTAAATGATAGATGGATTACACCGGAACTTCGCTATAATGGCGTCCACGGTGTGATGCGTGCAGAAATTTTGGCACGTATGCAGCACCATGGAATTGCCTGCGAAGTCAGAATAATTGAATTAGATGAAGTGCCACAAATACAGAGTCTATTCTTTTGTAATGCTTTACATCCAATGCGAGTGGTTACTCAAATCGGTGAACAAACTCTAGATTCACAGGCGTGTCTAAATTTATTTCATAATCTTAACTTGAATCAGATTCATTAATATGCCGAAGCCACCTGTGAACGCGAAAGCAAAAAATGCTAAAAAAAAGGGCAAGAAAACAGCATCTCATTTTCCTAAAAAGTTGGTGCTGATTGGCTTTTTTATCGTTTTAATTTCTATTTTTGCTATTTTGTGGTCAAGTTTATTTAAAGCTTATCCTGTTGAAGGGAAAAAGCAGATGCTATCGATCACATCAGGTGAGACCTATTCTGGTTTTATTGATCGTTTAGCCAAAGAAAATAAAATCCATTTCCCAATTGTACTTAAGCTTTATCAAAAGTTTATGATTCATGACAGCATGAAAGCTGGTGTGTATGAAATCGAACAGGGAATGAGCGTAAGACAAGTATTGGAGATGTTGTCTAATGCTGATAATGCTCAGATGAACCGTATTTTAGTGATTGAAGGTACGACTTTTAAACAGCTTATTACTGCACTCAAAAATGATAAAAATGTAAAAAATACAATACTCGATTTACCAGATGACCAGCTTATGAAGGCTTTAGGTATTCCTTATCATCATCCGGAAGGTTTATTTGCGCCTAACACTTATTTCTTCGCAAAGGGTGAGACTGACAAAAAAATCCTCACCGATTTATATCATCATCAAATGAAAGCTTTAGATACTGCTTGGGCAAAACGCGCACCAAACTTACCTTATAAAGATAAGTATGAAGCTTTAATTATGGCTTCAATTGTTGAAAAAGAAACAAGTATAGATAGTGAGCTTGAGCAAGTATCTGGTGTATTTGTACGCCGTTTGAAAATTGGTATGCGTTTACAAACTGACCCAACCGTGATTTATGGAATGGGTGATAACTATAAGGGTAAGATCAGTCGCGAAGACTTACGTACACCAACCGCATATAATACCTATACAATTAATGGCTTACCGCCAACACCAATTGCTTTGCCAAGTCAAAAAGCAATTGAAGCAGCACTACATCCAGATGACTCAAATAATATTTATTTTGTGGCAACTGGTAATGGTGGTCATAAATTTACAGCAGATTTACAGGCTCATAATCAAGCGGTGCAAGAGTACTTATCCGTGTTGAGATCGAAGAAATAAGGAAAAGAGATGTTTATTAGCTTTGAAGGCACGGAAGGGGTAGGTAAAACTACACTCATTCGAAAAATTCATCAGCATTTTGAAGAGCAAGGTAAACAAGTTGTTTTAACTCGCGAGCCAGGTGGTACACCGCTCGCAGAACAAATACGTTCGATGCTTTTAGCGGTAAATCATGATGAAAATATGAGTCATGATACTGAGCTACTCTTAATTTATGCGGCACGTGCTCAACACTTACAACAAGTGATTTTGCCTGCTTTAGCCTCTAACAAAATTGTTTTAAGTGATCGTTTCACAGATGCCAGCTTTGCTTACCAATGTTCTGGTCGTGGTTTAAGCCAAGAAAAATTACAGCTTTTAAATCAGAATTTTGTTTCACGTATGCCAGAGGTGACTTTCTGGTTAGATGCACCGATTGAACTCGGTATGAATCGTGCACGTGAGCGTGGAGCTTTAGACCGTTTCGAGCAAGAAAAGTTAAGCTTCTTTACTAAAGTTCGCGAAGGTTATGAGACTTTATGGAAATCTGAACCAGAACGTATTAAACGTTTAGATGCTACGCAAAGTTCTGAACAGGTATTTGAGCAAGCCTTGCAATACTTAGGATAAATAATAAAAGCCACTCTCAGTTCTGTGGGAGTGGTTAAAAATGATGACAAATCTGCTTAAAAAGATCATAGAACATATTGAACAGTATTTTATGCTATTTTGAATACTGTTCTAAAATTGAAGAAAAATAAGGATGAAAAGTTCAAAAGAAGAAATCATAGCGTTTCTTGAAAAGGAATTTCCCCCAAGTCTTGAACATTGCACGATTGAATCAGTTACGCCTAGAGCTGCTGTCGTTTATTATCATGTAGATCAAAGACATCAACGCCCAGGCGGTACCATATCTGGTCCAACCATGATGACTTTGGCAGATTTTGCTTTGTATATTGCAATACTCGGTGAAATTGGAATTGTGGGTTTGGCGGTAACGACGAATTTTAATATTAATTTTTTAAGAAAACCTGCAGGTGATAAAGACTTACGTAGTGAATGTAAGCTTATGAAAGTAGGAAAAAGCTTAGTCGTGGGTGAGGTCTGGATTTATTCAGTTGGGCTAGAAGAACCAGTAGCGCATGTGACCGCGACTTATTCAATTCCACCAAGACCACAAATATAAAACTAAATAAAAAGCACAGCCAGAGCTGTGCTTTTTGTAGAAAAATAGCCTAAATGTCAGTATTAACCAAGGGCTGCTCTACTGCAAAGTTTGGAGGCGTTAGAACCGTTTTACGAATCTCACTCGAAGTTTCAGGATAATCTAGAGTGTAATGTAGGCCACGCGATTCTTTACGTTGCATGGCACAGCGCACAATCATTTCAGAAACAAGCACAAGATTACGCAGTTCAATTAGGTTTTTGCTGACACGGTAGTCTTGATAATATTCAGTGATTTCACGCTTTAACATCTCAATACGGTGTAAAGCACGTTCTAAACGTTTTGTGGTTCTGACAATACCAACATAGTTCCACATGGTTGAACGTAACTCATCCCAGTTTTGTAAAATAACCACATCTTCATCTGGGTTGGTTACTTGTGAATCATCCCAAGTTGGTACTTCTGGTAATTTGAAGTTTTCATCAAATTTATTTTCGATGTCTTTTGCTGCACTCATACCGTAAACAAAGCACTCAAGTAACGAGTTACTTGCCATACGGTTTGCGCCATGTAAGCCTGTATAAGAGGTTTCACCAATTGCATATAGACCTTCAATATCGGTCTGGCTGTTAGAATCAACTACAACACCACCACATGTATAATGTGCTGCGGGTACCACTGGGATCATGTCTTTAGTGATGTCGATACCTAGCTCAAGCAATCTTGCATAGAGTGTAGGGAAGTGCTCTTTAATAAACTCAGGTGATTTGTGGGTAATGTCTAACCATACATGACGAATACCGAGACGCTTGATTTCGTGGTCAATGGTACGTGCCACAATATCGCGAGGAGCCAATTCTGCACGATCATCGAAACGTAGCATAAAACGTTCGCCGTCTGGCAGGCGTAAATAAGCACCTTCGCCACGCATCGCTTCAGTAATTAAGAAAGAACGTGCTTGCGGATGATATAGGCAGGTTGGATGAAACTGGTTAAATTCCATATTGGCTACACGGCAACCTGCGCGGTAAGCCATAGCAATACCATCACCTGTGGCAATATCTGGATTAGATGTATAAAGATAAGCTTTCATCGCACCACCGCAAGCAAGTGCGGTAAATGGAGCAAGGAAAGTATGAACTTTTTCTGTTTTTTCATCTAATGCATATAAACCAATAGCACGATTCGCTTGATCTATATGACCCAACTTATGCGACGTAATTAAATCAATCGCAATGTAATTTTCAAAAATTGTAATATTCTTGCGTTCTTTCGCTCGTTCAACCAATGTAGTTGAAATAGCTTTGCCTGTTGCATCAGCAGAATGGATAATACGGCGCTGTGAGTGACCGCCTTCACGTGTTAGATGAAGCTGTTCATCTTCATCTAAGGTGAACTGCACGCCTTGCTTTAAAAGAAAATCAACAGAAGGACGACCACCTTCTACAGTATGCTGTACTGCATCTATTTCACATAAATGAGCACCTGCAATCATAGTGTCATTAATATGTTGTTGAATAGAGTCAGTTTCATCAAGAACTGCAGCAACACCACCTTGTGCATAGAAGGTACTTGCTTCAGTTAAAGCAGCTTTGGCTAAAACCGCAATATTAAAATGACTTGGTAACGATAAAGCTAAGCTTAAACCAGCACCGCCACTGCCCACAATAATCACGTCAAAGTGGTGAATTGTCTGTTGATTAGGCATGTCCATTCGCATCAATTTAAAACGTCCGCTAATGACACCCCTTTTTACCTAAAAAGGCAAGAGCTTAAGCGCTCTAAGTCACAGAAAAATTGCAATTAGCTTAAAAAATTGCAATGTGTAAAATAAACGTGATGAGGATGCCTTACAAATAAACATATTGTTACGCACAATTCCAAAGCGTTGTGATACAACAGTTTTATTCTTATTCTCGTAGACCAATTGTGGGTGAGCACCGAATGAAATCTCGCTATTTACAACAAGGAATGTATGCAGCGGTATTTACAGTTGCTGCTGTTCAAGCAAACGCTGCTGTTGATTTTTCAAACCTCGTTGAACAAGTTAGTCCGGCTGTGGTGAGTGTAAACGTTGTAAAAAAAATGACGCAGGATGAACTGTTACAGCAGCAAGTTCCTGAAATTTTAAAACGTTTCTTTGGTAATCAGGTCATCATTCCACAGCAACAAGGTCCTCAAGAAAAAACCGCATACGGTAGTGCATTCTTTATTAGTAAAGATGGTTACTTACTTACAAACCATCATGTGATTGAAAATGCTTCCCGCATCAGTATTACTTTAAATGACCGTCGTGAGATTGATGCAACTGTTGTTGGTAGTGATGAACGTACCGATGTTGCCTTATTAAAAGTGAATGGAAATAATTATCCTGCTTTAAAAGTAGGAAATGTTGACCGTTTACGAGTGGGAGAACCTGTTTTAGCGATTGGTTCGCCATTTGGTTTTGACTACTCTGCTTCAGCAGGTATTGTCAGCGCTAAATCACGTAACATGAGCGGTGAAACCTCTGTACCATTTATTCAAACAGATGTAGCTTTAAACCCTGGTAACTCAGGCGGTCCATTGTTTAATCAAAATGGTGAAGTTGTCGGGGTGAACTCACGTATCTTTAGTGGTACTGGCGGTTATATGGGCTTGTCTTTCTCTATTCCAATCGATGTTGCGATGGATGTAGCTGAACAGCTTAAAACAAAAGGCAAAGTTACTCGTTCATACCTAGGCGTTATGATGCAAGATATTGACCGTAACCTTGCCGATGCTTACAAACTGCCTAAACCAGAAGGTGCTCTTATCACACAAGTTACGCCAAATTCACCTGCTCAAAAAGCAGGACTTAGAGCTGGCGATGTGATTTTAAAACTTAATGGTGCTTCTGTACTTCGTACAAGTGATTTGCTCTATGCCTTAAACAAAGTACAGCCAAACCAAACAGTTCAGTTTGAAGTATTACGCGATGATAAAACTCGTAATATTTCGGCAACTCTGGCCACTGCACCAGATGAAACACCTGCTACAGGTACTCAGGCTTCTACTTCTAAAGGGCCAGTATTAGGCATGAGTATTCGTGATTTGGCTGAACCAGAGAAAAATGCGTTAAGCGTGAAAGGTGGTATTTATGTTCAAGATGTTCGCCGTGGTGGGCTAGCATCATTGTCAAATATCATTCCTGGTGATGTAATTGTTCAGGTTAATAATACTCAAATTTTGAATAGCCAAGATTTTGCTAAAGTTGTTTCTAACTTACAAAAAAATACGGTTGCTCGGGTTGGGATTATTCGTCAAGGCCAACGTGCAATGCTTGGTTTACGCATCCAGTAAAATGATTTAAAAATGAACCACCCTGAAAATGGGTGGTTTTTTATTATTTGGATTCGGCATAATGTGATCTAGCTAATTTAAATGTAGCTTTAGATTTAATGATTAAAGTGGGTGTTTTGTGAGCAGTATTTTCGATTTGCATATTCTGGTTCAGCCACAGCATATTGATGCTTTGGGCCATGTTAACAATGTAATGTATGTCCAATGGATGCAAGATGTTGCTGCTGCTCATGTTGAAACATTAGGAGTAGGCGTAACCAAATACCTTGAGCTCAAGCATGCAATGGTTGCTGTTGAGCATCATGTACAATACCGTAAAGCTGCGTTTGAAGGCGAAGAAATCGTACTACGGACATGGCTCGATGATATCAATGCACTTTATTCATTTCGTCAGTATGTTTTTTTTCGCCCTTCTGATCAGGCTGTCTTATTTGTTGGGAATACTAAGTGGGCATGTATTGAAATTGAATCTGGCCGACCAAAACGTATGTCACCGACTTTTACACAGGCCTATAAGCCACTTGACTCAAGTATAAATCCTTTAGATTTTACTATTTCGTATAGAAGCGATTAAGAGAGATCAAAATTTGGAACATTTATTTTCGATTGAAACTCCTAGACTAATTTTAAGTGAATTGGAAGAAGGTGATAAAACATCTGTTTTTGAATTATTTTCAAATTCAACAGTACTTGAATTCTATGATTTGAAAGCTTTTGTTTCCTTAGAAGAAGCGGAAGTTTTGATTGAAAAAATGCATCTAAAATGGAAGACACGTATAGGTTTTAGGCATGCTATCCGTCTTAAACAAAATAGAACTATGTTGGGAACATGTGGTGTAAATAGCATCAAGCAAGTTGATAATGATTTCGCTGTAGTGATTGGTTATGAGCTTCACCCGAAGGCATGGGGTATTGGCTATATGCAAGAAGCGCTTACAGGGATAATTCAGTATTTGAAGCAAGAACGTTTATTTGGGAACAAAATAAAATATATTTGGGCTGAAATATTTGAACGGAACATTAAATCTCAGCAAGTTGTAAATAAACTTGGATTTGAATTAATTGGTAAAACAGTTAATCATACTAACAATACGGTATCTGACAACTTACTCAAATTTGAGCTGAAGTTGTACTAATTTAAGTTTTCTTTAAAGAACATTACTTGGTTACATAAAGAAGTTTAAAAGCTTTTTTTAAAAGAAATAATTTATATCTTTTTCATTTCTGCAATCTGCTATAATCTCTCGCAATTTGTTAAACCGCTTTGGCTATGTATTAAAACAAGCTACATAGCACTTTATATTTTCTCAAGGTAGCCCATGGCGCAAGCTAAAAAATCAGTTGATATCAAAAATATCCGAAATTTCTCGATTATCGCTCATATCGATCATGGTAAGTCTACTTTGGCTGACCGTTTTATTCAGATGTGCGGTGGCTTACAAGATCGTGAGATGCAAGCTCAGGTCTTGGACTCAATGGAGCTTGAGCGCGAACGTGGGATTACCATTAAAGCAGCGTCTGTGACATTGTATTACACCCATCCAAATGGGCAAGAATATCAGCTTAACTTTATTGATACCCCGGGGCACGTCGACTTCTCGTATGAAGTATCTCGTTCATTAGCAGCGTGTGAAGGCGCGTTATTGGTCGTAGATGCGGCGCAAGGCGTAGAAGCTCAATCAGTTGCAAACTGTTATACAGCAATTGAACAAGGCCTCGAAGTTCTTCCTATTTTAAATAAAATTGATTTACCGCAGGCTGAACCTGAACGTGTAATTCATGAAATTGAAGAAATTATCGGGATTGAAGCGACGGATGCGCCAACTTGTTCAGCAAAAACAGGTTTGGGCGTTGAAGGTGTATTAGAACGTTTAGTCGATGTTATTCCAGCGCCAGAAGGTGATCGTGAAGCTCCACTTCAAGCGTTAATCATCGATTCATGGTTTGATAACTACTTAGGTGTAGTCTCTCTTGTCCGCATTAAAGAAGGTCGTATCCGTAAGGGCGATAAAATGTTGGTTAAGTCGACAGGACAAACTCATCCGGTAACTTCTGTAGGTGTATTTAACCCTAAACATACTGAAACCGATATTCTTGAGGCTGGCGAAGTAGGATTTGTTATTGCTGGTATTAAAGACATTTTTGGTGCGCCAGTAGGTGATACTATTACGCTTGCGTCTACACCAGATGTTGCAACTTTACCTGGGTTTAAAAAGGTTAAACCACAGGTTTATGCGGGTCTTTTCCCAATCGATTCAAGCGACTTTGAACCATTCCGCGAAGCATTACAGAAATTACAAATTAACGATTCTGCTTTGTTCTTTGAACCTGAAAGTTCAGATGCACTTGGTTTCGGTTTCCGCTGTGGTTTCTTAGGCATGTTGCATATGGAAATCGTACAAGAGCGTTTAGAGCGTGAGTATGATCTCGATTTGATTAGCTCTGCACCAACAGTAGTCTATGAAGCCGTTACCAAAAAAGGCGATACGATCTATATCGACAGTCCGTCTAAAATGCCTGATGGTTCAGTTGTTGAAGATTTACGTGAGCCAATTGCTGAGTGTCATATTCTTGTGCCGCAAGAGTACTTAGGTAATGTCATGACCTTGTGTATTGAGCGTCGTGGTGTACAAAAAGACATGAAATTTTTAGGTAATCAAGTTTCGATTACTTTTGAAATTCCAATGGCTGAAGTTGTGATGGATTTCTTTGACAAGCTTAAATCATGTTCACGTGGTTTTGCATCGCTAGACTATAACTTCGTACGTTTCGAAAGTTCATCTTTAGTTAAGGTTGATGTATTAATTAATAGTGAAAAGGTTGATGCCTTGGCTATGATTTGTCACCGTAATGATGCTCGCCATCGTGGTATTGCTCTAGTTGAAAAAATGAAAGATTTGATTCCACGTCAAATGTTTGATGTTGCAATTCAGGCTGCTATTGGTGCTCAAATTATTGCTCGTTCGACTGTTAAGGCGATGCGTAAAAACGTTCTAGCAAAATGTTATGGCGGTGACGTGTCTCGTAAGAAGAAATTACTTTCTAAACAAAAAGAAGGTAAGAAACGTATGAAACAAGTGGGTAGTGTAGAAATTCCACAAGAAGCGTTCTTAGCTGTTTTGAAAGTAGAAAGATAAAAGAAAGGGCTGGGATGAACTTATATTCTCCCAGCCATAAAGCAAGCAGCTAGGCTGCGAGTGAGGTCATGTGGATTTTGATTTTAATTTAATTCTTGTTCCAGTTACGCTGATTTTATTTGCAGTGTGGTTGCTAGATAAGCTTGTTTTTAAACAGCGTGCAAATAAAGGGCGAGAGAACGAAAATTTTGTTATTACATGGGCCTATGACTTTTGGCCAGTTTTAGCTGTTGTGCTTGTACTTCGCTCATTTCTTTATGAGCCATTTAATATTCCATCAGACTCTATGGTTCCAACTTTAGAGACTGGCGATTTTATCTTAGTTAATAAATTCGACTATGGTGTGCGTTTACCTATCGTAAATAAAAAAGTCATTGATGTAGGTGAACCGAAACGTGGTGATGTCATCGTATTCCGTTACCCACCACAACCAACCATTAGTTATATTAAGCGTGTAATTGGTTTACCAGGTGACCATATTGTTTACGATCATGGTCAATTGATTATTAATGGTCAGAAAATTCCTAAAGTACCAACACAATTTAGTCGTGAAAAAGATGCTTTAGATACACCAACGTCTATTTATCATAAAGAAACAATTGGTGATCATACCTTTACGATGCGTGAACTCGAAGGTGTAAACGTTGCGCGTCAGGCACCATTTATCAACTATGTTGATAATGGCAAATATTCAAACCAAGACGGTTTATATTGGGAAGTAACTGTTCCGAAAGGACATTACTTTGCAATGGGGGACAACCGTGATCAAAGTGCTGACAGTCGTTTCTGGGGGTTCGTTCCTGAAGAAAATTTAACAGGCCGAGCTTTCTATGTCTGGATGCACAAAGAACCTGGTTTCCACCTGCCAAGCTTTAACCGAAATGGAAAAATAGATTAAAAACAACCATTAGGAAAAACAAAAATGCGTAAGGCACAACAGGGTACTTCGTATTTAGCAATTTTATTTGGGGTGGTTATATTTGCAATTGCGGCGAAAGCCGTACTTGCAGTTTGGCCAGCATATTGGGATGATCGTGTGATTAATAATCAGATTACAGAGCTCATGCAACAAAGCTCAGCTGATATCACACCCCAAAAGTTTATGACACAGATGGACCAACGGCTGGAAATGAACAATATTCGTGATCTCCATTTTAAGGAAATTGCTGAAGTGTTTAACGAGTCTGGTCTAATCGTCAAAAAGAAATATGAAGTAAGAAAACCTTTCTTACTAAATATTGATTTAGTTTTAACATTTGAGAAAAGTTTTGACAAAACATCAGTTCAAACTAAGTGATCCTCGCTTACTCAGTCGAATCGGTTATCAATTTAAGCAGCCCGAATTGCTACAGTTAGCTTTGACTCATCGTTCGGTGAGTCATAAGTATAACTATGAACGTCTGGAGTTTTTAGGCGATTCGTTGTTGGGGATGATCATTGCCAATTATTTATACCATGCCTATCCACATGAAAATGAGGGGCGTTTAACACGTATGCGTGCGACTTTAGTTCGCCAAGAAGCATTAGGTAAAATTGCAACCGATTTGCAACTTAGTCGGTGTTTAATATTAAGCACAGGCGAGTTGAAATCTGGTGGTCATCATCGTGAGTCAATATTAGCGGATACGGTAGAGGCGATTATTGGTGCAATTTATCTTGATAGTAGTGATCTGAACCTACTCAAAGATATTGTGTTAAAATGGTATGTACCTTATTTAGATCATATTGAGCCAACAGATCAACTCAAAGATCCAAAATCACGTTTACAAGAGTATCTACAAGCACGTAAAAAACCTCTCCCTGTTTACGAGGTTGTAGATATTCAGGGTGATGCACCTCATCAACACTTTAAAGTCGAATGTTTGGTAGATGGTTTACCAAAGATTTATGGTGAGGGGTCAAGTCGTCGTTTTGCCGAGCAGGCAGCAGCGGCGGAAATTTTAAAGTTATTGGAGCAATAACCTGCATGTCGATGCATTCTGATCAAATCAATCCAGATTCAAATGAAAACCAAGATCCAAACAATCTGATTGATCAATTTTTTAGTTCCAAAGGCGTTACAATTCCTTCGGATTTTAAGAGCGGATTTGTGGCGATTGTAGGACGTCCAAATGTGGGTAAATCTACCCTCATGAACCATTTATTGGGTCAAAAACTCTCAATTACTTCACGTAAACCTCAAACGACTCGCCATAAAATTATTGGTATTGATTCACGTGAGAAGATGCAAGCGGTTTATGTAGATACACCGGGAATGCATAAGAAAGAAGTACGTGCGATCAATAAAATGATGAACCGCGCTGCTCATTCTGCATTACGTGATGTTAACTTGGTTTTATTTGTTATCGATGCGTATAAGTGGACTCAAAATGACGATTTAGTGCTTGAGAAACTCAAGAACGCTGAAATGCCAGTTATTTTGGTCATTAATAAAGCTGATACTTTTGAAGATAAAAGAGAGATTCTTCCTTTAATTCAAGAACGTACCAAGCTTATGAATTTTGCTGAGATTGTTCCTGTTTCTGCTCTTCGTGGAGCAAACTTGGAACATTTAAGTGAAACGATTGAAAAATATCTTCCTTATCAGCCGCCACTGTATTCATTTGATCAAATTACGGACCGTTCAGAACGCTTTTTAGCAAGTGAAATCATCCGTGAAAAAATTATGCGTCAGTTGGGTGAAGAGTTACCATATGATTTAACAGTACAAATTGAATCTTTTAAAACAGAAGAGGCAACTGTTAATGAGAAAAATGGTCGATTAAAACCAGCTTGTACCTATATTGATGCAACAATTTTTGTCGATCGTCCTGGCCAAAAAGCGATTGTGATTGGTGAAAAAGGTGCCAAGCTTAAAACGATTGGTATGGATGCTCGCAAAGACATGGAAAAAATGTTCGAACAAAAGATCATGCTTACCTTATGGGTTAAGGTTAAAGGCGGTTGGTCTGATGATGAACGTGCTTTGAAAAGTTTAGGATATAGCGATATCTAACAAGCAGGGAATACTGGTATGAAAACAATTACATCAATATTGGCTATTATTGGGTGTACATTGATGTTACAAGGTTGTGTATATAAGCTTGTAACCGTACCAGTAGGTATTGCTTATAAAACAACTAAAGGTGTGGTGAAGGGTACAGCTGCTGTTGTAGGAGCTGTAATTCCTGATGGTGATGATGACGATAAAAAAGAAAAAGAATCTAAGGAATAGTTTCTTTTTATGATGCGCAATGAAGTCCTACATGGATATATGATTCACCATCGTAAATATCGTGAAAAAAGCCATATTGTGCATCTCTTCACTCAGGAATACGGGCGGGTCGATGGCATTTTAAGACAGACTCCGCCTCCCCAATATCAACCAATTCGGTTGCAAGCTACAGGTAAAAGTGAACTCAAAAATTTTACGAAGCTGGAAATATTAAATCAGCCAGTTTTCTTTTTTGGTGATGCTTTTTTTGCTGGCTTTTACTTAAATGAAATTGTTCTAAGACTTTGTCCTCTAGAAGAACCAATGCCACAAACTTTTGAACAATATCAATTAACTTTGCTTCAGTTACAACAATTATCTTCTCACGAAAATCCCGATCTTTTTCTCAGACAGATCTTAAGGCAGTTCGAACATATCTTACTTCCAGAGTTGGGCTATGCAATTGATTTTTCAGTTGATAGCTCACAAAAAGAAATTTTGCCAAATCAGTTTTATCAATTTCAAGTGACTGAAGGCTTTGCTCCCGTTGTCCAGGCAGGCCGCTCATCTTTGTCGGGAAAAGCAATTTTATCTATGCTGGATTATGAGCAAGGGCAGGATTTTTCTCACGAACAATTGCAATTATTAGGTAAACTATACCGTCAAATGATTACATCGCTTTTAGGTGATCGTCCCCTAAAAAGTCGACAATTGTGGATTCAAAATACTCAAACTCAATCGTAATTAGGATTTATTTATGGCTGCATTGCTTGGTGTAAACATAGACCATGTTGCTACTCTAAGACAGGCGCGCGGTACTACTTACCCAGACCCTGTAGAAGCTGCTCTTATTTGTGAACAAGCTGGTGCAGAGGGGATTACTTTGCATCTTCGTGAAGACCGCCGCCATATTCAAGATGATGATGTGCGTCGCATGCGCCCATTGTTAAAAACACGTATGAATCTAGAGTTGGCCGTTACTGATGAAATGGTTGAGTTTGCCAAAGAAATTAAACCACAGCACGTGTGTTTCGTTCCTGAAAAACGTCAGGAAGTAACAACTGAAGGTGGTTTAGATGTAGTAACTAACTTTGAAAAAGTTAAGGCTGCAACCCAGGCTTTAGCTGCTTTGGGATGTGACGTATCATTATTTATTGATGCGGATTTTGCTCAAATTGATGCAGCAGTTGCATGTGGTGCACCTACGATTGAGCTGCACACAGGTGCATATGCCGATGCAGCAACAGAGCAAGAACAACAAGAAGAGCTGGCTCGTATTGTAAAAGGTGTTGAATATGCCGCTTCAAAAGGTTTGGTTGTAAATGCAGGACATGGCCTTAACCTAAAAAATATTGCACCAATTGCAGCAATTCCACAAATCCATGAATTAAATATTGGTCATTCAATTATTGCAGATAGTGTTTTTGTAGGTCTGGCACAGGCTGTTAAAGATATGAAAAAAGCGATTCAGGCAGCAGGATAAGTAGTAATGTCGAGTATCAATTACGATGAATTAATGCAGCCTGTGTTGGCATTTTTGGGGTGTCAAACTCCAAATGAATGGTTAGATGAGGCCGTTAATAATTTAGACATCTTGATGCAAGATCATGCCAATTGTGAGAAAAAAGCAGCCGGTACGGCAATGAACTTGATGTTCCGCTATAGTTTTTTTACAGATCTACAAGTCAAACTTGCTCAACTTGTACGTGAAGAAATGCTTCACTATGAACAAGTTCTCGAGTTTATGACGAAACGTGGCCAAGAGTGGAAAGGTTTAAGCGCAGGACGATATGCAGGTGGGTTACGAAAAGAAATACGTACCTATGAGCCAGAAGCTTTAATTGACGTACTGGTTATTGGAGCCTTTGTAGAAGCACGTTCGTGTGAGCGTTTTTATGCACTTGCCCCGCGTGTAGATGACGAACTTGGACGTTATTATCGTTATCTGCTGAAGTCGGAATCTCGTCATTTTGAAGACTATTTAGCACTAGCGCTTGATGTCGCAAAAACTGCCAAAATGAAAGATCCTGAAGAGGATATTCAGCAGCGTATTGAACATATCCGTGAGGTTGAAAAGAACCTGATTTTGACTCCGGATGATACTTTCCGCTTTCATAGTGGTATTCCTGCATAGTCTTGGGTGCCTCAAATAAAAAAGTTTACCTTTCATGGTAAACTTTTTTATTAGGTGAGCTTCATCCTTTGGCAGCAGACATGTCCTGCTTTTAGTTCTTTAATGCATATAATTATTTAATAAATATATTTTTTATAGATTTTAATTTCTCATAAAATTTTTAAAAAAACTTTTATTTTTTTAGGCTAATAATAAATATTATGTAAATATAAAGGCTGATATGTTCATCATGAGTTCAACTGAAATAGTTGATTATTTCTAAGGATATAAGAATGTTAGCATTAGTTACAGGTGCATCGGCAGGTTTTGGTTATAGCATTTCAAAAAAATTGATTGAGTTGGGCTATAAAGTTATTGGTTGCGGAAGACGGGCAGAAAAACTAGAAGAATTAAAACAAGAACTTGGTGAGAAATTCTACCCATTAGTATTTGATATGACAGATACAGTAGAAAATATAAATAAGTTATTTAAAGAATTACCAAATGAATTTCAAATCGATCAAATTGACTTACTGGTCAATAATGCAGGCTTGGCATTGGGTCTAGAGCCAGCAGATAAAGCTGAATTAGATGATTGGTACACGATGATTGATACCAATGTTAAGGGGCTTGTTACTGTTACCCGACTAATTTTACCAAGTATGGTGCAGAAGAAATCGGGTCTAATTATTAATATGGGGTCAATTGCAGGTACATATCCATATCCTGGTGGTAATGTTTACGGTGCAACAAAAGCTTTTGTGGAGCAGTTTAGTTTAAATCTTCGTGCAGATTTGGCTGGTACTGGTGTACGAGTAACAAATATTGAGCCGGGACTATGTGGTGGTACTGAATTTTCTCTTGTGCGTTTTAAGGGGGATCAGGAGAAAGCTAGTAGTTTATATGATAAAAAGAATCCAATCTTGCCTGAAGATATTGCAAATACGGTCGCATGGATTGCATCACAACCACCGCATATTAATATTAACCGTATAGAGATGATGCCAACGACTCAGTCTTTTAACCCTTTAAAAGTTGTAGAAGTGGAATAATGTAATTTTAAAAAAGATCTAAGCGTAGAAGGTCACCTAAGTTTAGAACTGATGATTCGATCTGGTAAATATTCGAATTATGAAAAGCAAATCCTCTACAGGCAGTAGGGGATTTTTTTTATAGGTATACTTTAATAGAAGGCAATAAAAAAGCCCGCTTTAATGCTGCGGGCTTTTTAATATTTGGCTCTCCCACCTGGGCTCGAACCAGGGACCTGCGGATTAACAGTCCGTCGCTCTACCGACTGAGCTATGGGAGAATCTGCATGCGATTATAAGGAGATTTTGACAAGGGTCAAGTGAAAATCGTCATGTTTCCTTCATTTTTGTGTTGTATGCTTTTTATTTGATCAAGTTGAGTGGCGAGGATATAAATTACTTGCACTTTAAAAACTCAATTGCTAGATTCAAAAAAGAACAAGCGTTTGGAGTAATCCAAACAGTGTGGATTTAAACCAACTTGCCAGCACTAAAA
Source organism: Acinetobacter sp. AOR41_HL (assembly GCF_027854645.1). Classification (NCBI taxonomy): domain Bacteria; kingdom Pseudomonadati; phylum Pseudomonadota; class Gammaproteobacteria; order Moraxellales; family Moraxellaceae; genus Acinetobacter; species Acinetobacter sp. AOR41_HL. Next base: position 130,973 of record NZ_JAKTHZ010000017.1, read on the forward strand.
TGGCTAAATCGGAGATAAGTATGAAAACACTTACTGTTTCTTCTATTTTTTCTAATTTTGATTTTTATCAACGCAATTATCTCAATATTTTAAATCAACCAGAATCTTATTACACACTTGTAGAAGATGCATGGATCAATGCTTTTCCATTTAAAAAGCAGGATTTGTACTTAGGTGACTTATTACAACTCTGGTTTAGTTCAAAATGGGATGCGCATACTTCACTGAAAGTTTTAAAGTCTTGCAATATATTAGATCAATCTAAACCCCTTTATATTTTCCAGCTCGAAGGGGAGTTATTGTGGGGTAAAAATAAAGTTTTAGCTTGGTCTACTCAGTTTCATAAAGTGATAGAGCTTCAACTTAAGAATATTTGGGCACCTTATGTGGTTGCACAAACTTGTGACCGTCCAGATCTTCCTGACTTAATAAAAAAGGCAGCCGTTTAAAGCTGCCTTAGTTTTTATGGTCGAATAATCATACAAGTCGCTGTTGCATAAGCATAAAGTTTACCTTCTTCATCAATAATTTTGCCTTCGGAAATACCCAAATTTTTACTTATATTAATAATCTTACCTGTAGCAATTAAAGTCTGATTTTGAGGAATAGGGCGACACATTTTTACATTCAAATCGATAGTTCCATAACCTACACCGGCGGGTAACATCGTATGCACAGCACAGCCAGTCACTGAATCTAGAACAGTTGCAGCGAAACCACCATGTACGCCACCTAAAGGGTTTAAATGGCTATGATCTGCTTGTGCTTTAAAAGTTACTGATCCTTCAGAAATTTCAGTGGGTTGCATAGGTATAGTTTTGCTAATACTCGCAGGCGGAATGTGGCCTTCAACCATGGCTTGTAAAAATTCGAGGCCTGTCATTTCCATAGGATTTTTCATTTTTGAGTCCTTCAATCAATAAAGTTCTAAAATGGAACTTGTTGATAAGTTAGGCGTTAAACAAACTATTGTCAAGTTGCTAAATACCAGAAAAATAGTTGAGTTAACTGTTCATAAACTTGTAAAGTTGAATTAGGCAGAATATTTTATAAATCTAAAAATATAAATTTCGTATGGAAAATAATAATGAACGGTCAGTGTTTATGTGGTGAAACAACTTTTGAAGTTGAATTAAAAAATCATGATGTTCATGTTTGTCATTGTTCGATGTGTCGAAGACAAACCAGTGGTGTCATTATGACAGTTGATGTAGTTAAAGGTAGTTTAAAGTTTGTTCAGCAAAAGCATCTTAGTGTATTTAACTCTTCTGAATGGGGTGAAAGGGGCTTTTGTAATGCTTGTGGAACAATAATTTTTTGGAGAACTAAAGATCATAGTTATTGCAATATCAATGCATTTTCCTTAAATGAGCCAGTAGAAGGTTTACACCTTGATATGGAAATTTTTATTGATTCAAAACCCGATTTTTATAATTTTCAGAATGATACCAAGAAACTAACTGGGGCCGAGGTGGTTGCGCTATTTAACCCAGAATAATTTTAATTATAAAAAAGGCCTCAATTTTGAGGCCTTTTTTAGTTTTACAAATTATTTTGCAGCTTTTTCAGCTTCGATAGATGCAATCGCAGCGTCAACACCTTCGATTGATTCAGCAGCTTTTTTGATACGTGCTAAAGCATCAACGAGTACTTCATCAGCTGTTGCATATGAAATACGCATGAAACCACCTAAACCAAATGCATCACCAGGAACAACTGCTACGCCAGTTTCTTCAAGTAACCATTCAGAGAATTCTGTGCAAGACTTTAAGCCTTTTGCACGAATAAGAGGGCGAATATTTGCATATGCATAGAATGCGCCATCAGCCGGTAAACAAGAGATGCCTTTGATGTCGTTTAAGCCGTTTACCACTAAGTCGTGACGACGTTTAAACGCTTCGATCATTGGTTTTAATACATCTTGTGGACCATTTAATGCAGCTTCAGCGGCAACTTGCGAAATTGAAGTTGGGTTTGAAGTTGATTGAGACTGGATTTTTTTCATTGCACCAATGATTTTTGCTGGACCGGCTGCATAGCCAATACGCCAACCTGTCATTGCATATGCTTTAGATACACCATTTAAAACAATTGTGCGGTCATATAAATCTGGAGCAACAGTTGCAATGTTATAGAACTCATCTTTCCAACGGATTGGCTCATACATGTCATCAGAAGCAACAAATACTTGTGGATGACGACGTAAAACCTCAGCTAAAGCTTCTAATTCAGCTTTGCTATAAATCATACCTGTTGGGTTAGATGGGCTGTTTAATACTACTAAGCGAGTGTTAGGAGTAATTGCTGCTTCTAGTTGTTCAGGTGTAATTTTAAAACGTTGGTCTTCACCACATTTCACAATAACTGGCGTACCTTCAGCAATAATAACCATATCTGGATAGCTTACCCAGAATGGCGCAGGGATGATCACTTCATCACCTTTGTTTAATAATGCAAGTGCCAAGTTAAAGAAGCTTTGTTTACCACCACATGAAACCAAAATCTGGTTTGGTTGATAATCAAGATTATTATCACGCTTCAATTTAGCAATAATTGCTTTTTTTAACCCAGGAGTACCATCTACAGCCGTATATTTTGTGAAACCATTATTAATCGCTTCAATTGCAGCATTTTTGATGTGTTGAGGGGTATCAAAATCTGGCTCGCCAGCACCTAAACCAATCACATTCTTGCCAGCAGCTTTAAGCTCAGCTGCTTTATTAGTTACAGCAAGTGTAGGGGACGGTTTGATGGCATTGACACGATCAGAAAGACGTACGTCCACGGCAATATTCCTCTTATGGGATTAAAAAATAAAAAGCATACTATCTTATCGCAAAAATTAAGTAATTTGCGGATGTGGGTATTTTTAGATGTAAAAAAGTTTAATTTAGAAACGTTCTTGTTGCGGTTTTATTCAATTGAAGCTTTTTTCGAAAGAAATGAGAAAAATCCTTTATAATAAATCGCAATCGAAATATCGAGACTGAATTATGACTGAGCAACAGCCAAAACAGAAAAAGGCTTTGGTGAAATTGCCATTCCCAATGCCGAATGAAAGCAATCAAACTGGCGATGCTGTACACAATCAAGTGCGTCCGAAGCCAGAGCAATATGCAGATAGAACTTGGATGCCTCCTCGTGGTACCCGTCGTTCTATGGGTAAGCGTTAATTTAAAAAAACAGGCAATATGCCTGTTTTTTTATTGTTGTAATACTTCTTGATAATAAATTTTTTTCTTTTGATACATGTGATGATCTGCACGTTTTAGCATATCTTCAACTTGTTCATTTTCTTTTGTCGTTGCGTGTCCAATTGCAATACTAATAGGATGGCTTGAGTAATATTGATTATCGATATTAAAAAGCTCCTGAATAGTTTGAAGCATAATCAATACATTTGCCTCATCTGCACCAGGCATCAAAATTACGAACTCGTCTCCACCAATTCGGGAGGCAGTATAAGCAGTATTCGTAATAGCTTGGTTTAAAATATTCCCCACACGACGTAATAAACCGTCACCAATATCGTGGCCAAGTTGATCATTCGTTTCTTTTAAACCATTCATGTCTAAAAAAATTGAAGAAACAGGACGAATAATGCTGCGGTTTAAACGATTAAGCTCTTCTGTAAAGAAAGCACGGTTATAAAGTTTAGTCAGTACATCATGCTGACCTAAATATTCTAAATAATTTTCAGCTTTCTTTCGTGCAGTAATATCTGTAAGAGCAACCTGTACCAATCCCCAAGTATCTTCATAACCGGGGAATACGGTAAATTGCAGTAAAACATTTCTGATTTGGCCATCTAATGCATAGTTAACGGCTTCACGCTTATGGTGAATATTTCCTTGCCAGAGTTCAATTAGTTGTTCTCTAAAAGTTTCCATCATCTCTTCAGCAAAAATTTTATGCGTATTTTTTAAGAGAGCGGTTTTGTCGGGTGCTTTAAATAAATCAAGAGTCGACTGGTTAACATCTAAAATTAAAATATCTTCGATACATTGACGCACAAACTCAGGATGTACATCTAGAAAAGTTCTAAAGTCTTCAATACCTAATAGCCTAAGCTGATCAATTCTATTTTTAATACGGCTAAAGTCTTCAACCCAAAGAGAAGTGGGGGAGTAGATAAACATTGATTCTGCTAGACGTCGATTTTTCTCTTCCTGACGAAGTGCATTTTGATAAGGCGTAATGTCTTCGGTGGTAATTAAAATACGGTCAAATGTAGTTTCAGAACCCGGTAAAATTGCTCCCCGTAGTTGTACATCAATACGTTTACCAGAGAGCGTGTAATTTATAGTGGTACTTGAGAAATGAGTTTTGCCATTCCATAACGCTTCGAGTTCATGAACATGAGCTTCAAACATCTCTTTTTTAAAAATAAGATTTAAATTGGCGCATAATTCTTCTTGGTTTTTTGCTTCAAAGAGTTCTAATACTTTTTGGTTGACCTTAATAATTTTAATTTTATGGGCGCATTCGACAATCAAATTTTCATTTTGACTTAGAAATTCATAAAGGTTTTCGACCCCTTGATTTCTCCATAGATCAAATAGCTGTTTAACTTCACTGAAGTCCTCAATCCACATTGGAATTGGGGTTAGGTCAAAAATTGAAGAATCTAAAGTTTCCATTTGTTTCTTTAAGTATTCAGTTTGTCTTAAAGTATAATGAGAAAAGTTAGGATTTGGGGAAAATAATCAATTTAAATCTTTAGAATAATTAAAATAATGATAAAGCAGAATTTATCTGCTTTACTCATAAAATATCAAAATAAATTAACGGTTAATCGGGTGGTCGATATTTTTCTCGCCGCGCCATAATTTAATGAAGTCTTGTTCATCAAAATCATAAAGTTCCATCAGTGCCACAATGACACTGACAAAAATCATTGCGCCTTCTGAGTTACCATGAATATTGAAAATCTTGCCATTGAGCTTTCCTAAAATATCACTCAATTCGTGCTCTCGGCCTCTGCCATAGCGGTCACGAGGGTACAACTCTTCATTTAAAACAATCAGCGCTATTGCTTTTTCTGCATCTGATAAATCAGTTTTATCTAAAGCATCTTCAAAAGATTCACTGCCATGATTAAAGTAAAAAATAACCTCATCGTTAATAAAACTTTGAACCATTTTTTGAGTGAGTGTCGGAAACTGTGAAACAGCATTATCTTCAACATAAGGTTTAAAGGATTCAGGAAAAATCACGTTGTGATATATACCTTTGAAAAGCGGGGCAATTTCAGAAACTTTATAACCCGCGATCCCACATCCTAAAGCAGTGACAAAGTATTTCATTTTAGGATGATTTTTTGCATAAATTTTAAAGTCTTCAACATAATGCTCGATTTGGGAGAGAGGCATTTGTTGGATGTGTTCATTTAAGGTTGGAATTGCAAAGCTTTGTCCAGCCCAGCCACGTCCCACACCTTCTACAGCCCCAAAATGCTGACTGGCAACACGTGCGGCTCCACTACCATGTTGCCCAGCCATATTACTACCGAAGACAAACACTGTATCTTCAGGGAGTTCAGTTACAATACTTTCATCATGATATTGATAGGTCATGGTTATGCTTTTTATCTAATGGATAAGTTCATGTTGCAACCGTTTAAAGCATTGGTCAAGTGTCAAGATGCTTAATATTTTCGCTGTATATTAATCTGGCTACAGACTTTAAATTAGGGAAAAAATCCCCATTAAATTGCTAGACGATAAATTCAAATTTTTTATAAAGAGAGAGAACTGTGAACGAAAATCAACCTTTCGATTTGGTCACTCATTACCAGCCAGCGGGTGATCAGCCACAGGCAATTGAAAAGCTGGTAAATGGCGTCGAAAAAGGTTTTCGTAATCAGTTACTTTTGGGCGTGACTGGTTCCGGTAAGACCTATACCATGGCAAACGTGATTGCCCAAACACAGCGACCAACCATTGTGATGGCGCACAATAAGACATTAGCAGCCCAGCTTTATGGTGAATTTAAAGCCTTCTTCCCAAATAATGCAGTTGAATACTTCGTAAGTTATTACGACTACTATCAACCCGAGGCTTATGTTCCGTCTTCAGATACATTTATTGAAAAAGATGCAGCAATTAATGACCATATTGACCAGATGCGTTTATCTGCAACACGTGCCTTGTTAGAGCGTCGTGATGCAATTATTGTAGCTTCTGTTTCTGCTATTTATGGTTTGGGTGACCCAAATGCCTATATGCAAATGTTATTGCATGTGGTTCAGGGTGACCGAGTGAGTCGAGACGAAATTATTCGCCGTTTGGTTGAAATGCAATATACCCGTAATGAGCTTGAATTTTTACGTGGTACTTATCGAATTCGTGGCGAAATTATTGATATCTTCCCGGCAGAATCTGACCAACACGCAATTCGTATTGAACTTTTTGATGATGAAGTAGATTCAATTCGTTGGTTTGATCCACTCACCGGTAAAATGGTGCGCAAAGTACCACGTGTTACGATTTATCCGAAAAGTCATTATGTAACGCCAAAAGACAACTTAACGCGTGCTATTGATACCATTAAGGATGAACTTCAAGACCAGCTTAAGTTCTTCCGTGAACATGACAAGTTGCTTGAGGCTCAGCGTATCGAACAGCGTACTCGTTATGATTTGGAAATGATGCAGCAGTTAGGTTATACCAATGGTATTGAAAACTACTCTCGTCATTTATCAGGCCGTCCAGCAGGTGAAGCACCACCGACATTATTTGATTATGTACCGGACGATGCTTTACTTATTATTGATGAGTCACATGTAACGGTTCCTCAAATTGGCGCAATGTATAAAGGTGACCGTTCACGTAAAGAAAACTTGGTGAATTATGGTTTCCGTTTACCAAGTGCGCTTGATAACCGCCCAATGAAATTTGAAGAGTGGGAACGTATTGTTCCGACCACTATTTTTGTGAGTGCAACGCCAGCCAAATACGAGTTGGAGAAGTCAGAACAAGTGGTTGAGCAGGTCGTTCGTCCTACAGGTTTGATTGATCCTGAAATTGAAGTTCGCCCAGTACTTACTCAAGTCGATGATGTTCTTTCTGAAATTAATATTCGTAAGAACTTAAATGAACGTGTATTGGTGACGACTTTAACAAAACGTATGGCGGAAGATTTAACATCTTATTTAAAAGAATATGGTGTTAAGGTCGCTTATTTGCACTCGGATATTGATACAGTTGAACGTGTCAAAATTATTCATGAGTTACGTACAGGCGTATTTGATGTTTTGGTCGGTATTAACTTACTTCGTGAAGGCTTAGATATGCCAGAGGTTTCTTTAGTTGCTATTTTAGATGCAGATAAAGAGGGCTTCTTACGTTCAGAACGTTCACTTATTCAGACCATTGGTCGTGCTGCGCGAAATGTGAAAGGTAAGGCAATTTTATATGCAGATAGAATTACCGACTCTATGCAAAATGCAATTGATGAGACAGAACGCCGTAGAGCTAAACAAATCGAGTTTAACGAGCTGCATGGTATTACACCACGTAGTGCAGTCCGTCAGGCCGTGAAAGAAATTGATACGGGTGAAGTGCTTTCAGATGATCAAATTGATGAGAAAATATTGGAGCAGGCACAAGCACTAAGTGCTGATGACCGTCATATTCTTTCTGACCCTAAATTGTTCAGTAAGCATATTACTAAGCTTGAGAAAGAAATGTTAAAGGCGTCTAAAGATCTACAATTTGAGCAAGCGGCTCGTATTCGTGATGAAATCGTTCGTTTAAAAGCGCAAATGTTGCAATAAATGGATACATAACACTACATGATTTGTTTAATAAACAAGCTACTGTAGATGTTTAAGTTATTTTTGTATTCACAACTAATAGTTGAGGGCAACAATGGCATTTCGAAATAATGTTCCGCAAGCCAGTTGGCGCTTGGCAAAAATTGCATTGGGCGGGATTGTTCTAACTGGCTTAGCCGTTGGAACATATGCCTATGCCCAGCAGAAGCCTTTACCAACTGTCGATAAAGTTGAATTAGACCGTTATTTAGGTGTGTGGTATGAAGTCGCACGTAAACCGGCTTTTTTCCAAAAAAAATGTGCTTACAACGTATCTGCAACTTACACTTTAAATGAAAATGGAAATATCGTTGTAGATAATCGCTGCTACGATAATCAGAAGCAATTACAGCAATCTATTGGCGAAGCTTTTGTAGTTAATCCACCCTATAACACAAAATTAAAAGTAAGTTTTTTACCTGAAGCTGTGAGATGGATTCCGGTTATTCGTGGAGATTACTGGATTTTAAAGCTGGATGAAGACTATCAAACTGTTTTAGTAGGGGAGCCTTCACGTAAGTATCTTTGGGTATTATCTAGAACACCACATCCCAAAAAAGAATTGATTGATGAATATCTAAATTATGCCAAAACATTAGGATTTGATATTCGTGATGTTATTCATACTGAGCACAAAGAATAAATAAATTCTGCTTAATAAAAAACCATGTTTTCGCATGGTTTTTTCTTTTTTATAGTGGATAAATCAAGTATTGTATCGCTTTATTTTTCTTAAAGTGTAAAGAGGTTAATGATGTTAAAAGGCGTGATTTTCTCTGTCATGGCATCATTAACTTTCGGTGTTCTTTATTTCTATACTCAACTACTTGGTCAACTTGATAGCGAACAAACATTTGGGTGGCGTATTATTGCTACTTTGCCATTTTTAACTCTATTTATGTGGTGGAGTGGTGACTTAAGTCATATTAAAAATATCTATCAACGTATTTTGGCAAAACCTTCTTTACTTTTGTTACTCATAACAACCTCAATTTTAACATCGGTACAGCTATGGCTCTTTTTATGGGGACCCATGCATGGACGTGGTTTACAAGTATCTTTGGGATATTTCCTTCTACCGCTTGTGCTGGTTTTGGCTGGTAGTGTGCTATATGGGGAAAAAATATCAAAATTTCAGTGGGTCGCTATTATTCTGGCAATAGTTGGTGTCGGCCATGAGATTTTTCGTTTAGGAAGTATTGCTTGGGAAACTGCTTTGGTGGCCATTGGTTACTCAGCTTATTTCTTGTTACGCAAGAAAATTAAAACAGATAATTTAGGTGGTTTTTGGTGGGACCTTTTGATCATCATGCCTGTGGCGATTTATCTAACACATACAGGATTATTGCCATATAGTAAATTTTTCGATCAACCAACTCTTGCCTTAGTAATTGCAGGATTAGGAGTACTTAGTGCTATAGGCTTGGGATGTTACATATTAGCAAGTCGTTTTTTACCTTTAGTTGTATTTGGCTTACTTGGATATCTTGAACCAGTGTTACTTGCTTTAGCATCCTTAGTGCTAGGGGAAAGCATTGGTCAAGAAGAATGGTTTACTTATATTCCAATTTGGTGTGCTGTATTTGTACTTGTGCTAGAAGGTGCATTCCATCTTTATCAGCAACAGAAAAAAGCCAAAAATTTGCAATTAAATCTCGAAAAATATCAAAAAAGATTAAAAAATGATGCTCATGATTAGAGCAACAGAATCTAAAAAGTAAGAAAAAGCAAAAATTTAGCTGCTTTAAACAATAAGATAATAAAAAATAATTATAGGTATTTTATGAATTTATGATGAATTTTGGGAAAATCTAGTCACTAACGTCAGCTTTTGATTCATTCTTGCTAATAATTCCATTACAATTACGGGGTTTTAAAAATCACGCCTAGATATAATTAATTAGAGGACGTATCTGTGAGCAAAGACACTATCATCGCCCTGCACGCTGAACACCAAGGCCGTTGGAAAAACCGTGAAGAAATCGCGGAACGTATGATTGCATTAATCGGTCAATTATACCGTGAAAAAAATATTGTCGTATCTGTTTACGGTCGCTCTTTAATTAACCGTTCTGTTATTCAAATTTTGAAAACTCACCGTCGTACACGTGTTGTAGATGTTGAGCTTTCTGTAGTAAATACTTTCCCAATTTTAGAAGCTTTAGCAAAAGTTGAAAACATTGGTTCTGCAGAAGTTGATATCGGTAAACTTGCAGTTGAATATAAAGAAAAAGGCGGTGATGTTGACGCTTTTGTTGCTCAAGCAGTTGAGTCAATTAAAGGTAGCGCAACTTCTGAACAACCTAAAGATGTAGTTCTTTACGGTTTTGGTCGTATTGGTCGTATCTTAGCTCGTTTAATCATTAGCCAATCAGGTTTAGGTCGTGGTTTAAGCCTTAAAGCGATTGTTGTTCGTAAGTCTTCTGACGGTGACTTGGCAAAACGTGCTTCTTTACTTCGTCGTGACTCTATTCACGGTACTTTCGCTGGTACAATTTCTGTTGATGAAGAAAACGAAGCAATCATTGCTAACGGTAACTTCATCAAAGTGATCTATGCATCTAGCCCAAGTGAAGTAGACTATACTCAATACGGTATTGAAAACGCGCTTTTAATCGACAACACTGGTAAATGGCGTGATGCTGAAGGCTTAAGCCAACATTTGAAATGCCCAGGTGTTGCACGTGTTGTATTAACTGCACCAAGTAAAGGCGAAATGAAAAACGTTGTATTTGGTGTAAACAACTCTGACATCTTAGATGAAGACAAAATCATCTCTGCTGCAAGTTGTACAACAAATGCGATCACTCCAATTCTTAAAGTATTGGATGACAAATATAAAGTTCTTAATGGTCACGTTGAGACAGTTCACTCATTTACAAATGACCAGAACTTAATTGATAACTATCACAAAGCTGATCGTCGTGGTCGTGCTGCTACATTGAACATGGTTATTACTGAAACTGGTGCTGCTAAAGCTGTTGCTAAAGCATTACCTGCATTAAAAGGTAAGTTAACTGGTAACTCTGTACGTGTTCCTACACCAAACGTATCTCTTGCAATCTTAAACTTAACACTTGATAAAGAAGTTGATCGCGAAGAAGTGAACGAATACATTCGTCAAATTTCGATTAACTCTAAACTTCAAGGTCAAATCGGTTATACCAACTCTACAGAAGTTGTATCGAGTGACTTTATCGGTTCTCGTACTGCTGGTGTATATGATGCTCAAGCAACAATTACTTCAGGTAACCGTTTAACTGCATATGTTTGGTACGATAACGAAGTAGGTTATAGCTGCCAAGTATTACGTATTGCTGAACAAATGTGTGGTGTAAGCTATACAAAAATCCCTGCAGAAACTAATGCTTAATTTGATTTAACGTTAGATAAAAGTATGTGACAAAAAGACCCAGTTTAGACTGGGTTTTTTTACAACCGTACAAAATATATGCTGATTATTTTTTGGAAATCAATGAGAATAGGATTTAAGGAACAAAAAGAAATAGTAAGGGATTGGAATTGCAGCAGTTTAAAAGATTATTGATAGTCTTCTTTTTCATCATCATCGCGAATATATGTGGTGTGCTCATCGCCATTTGGGTTTTCAAGCATTTTAATATTTATATTCCGCTGAAAAACCAAGCTGTAGCGATTGATTTACAAGAACCATTACAGGTACAGGTCAAAGTAAAAGATGCTTTAAATGTCGATGTAAAAGGCCGAGTAAATGCGAATATTCCTATTAATGAAAAGTTAACGATACCTTTAACACAGACGTTAACTCCTCGTGTCTATTTCGATAATATGGTGCCAATCAGCACAGTTATTCCTGTAAAAGAAACGTTAAAAGTTGATCAAAGCCTACCGATAGACACCAAAGTTCAAGTCAGAGTATTGGGTAAAGACATTACTTTGCCATTAAAAGGGAATATTCCCTTAAAGCTTGATGTACCTATTGATATTCAAGTACCGCTCGATCAAAAAGTTCATTTGAAGTTTGATGCTCCAGTTAAAACGGTTTTAAAAGAAGATCTTCATATTCCACTAAATGCCCAATTAAAAACAAATATTCCAATTCAGGGTAGTTTGAATGTACCTGTAAAAACTGCTTTAAATGCTTCAGTAGATGTCAAAAATACTTTGCCAGTTAAAATTGAGCATGGCGAATTAAAAATACCTCTATCAAGCATGAGCCTTAATCGTGTTAAAGATGATAACGCTACATCTTTACCTGTACAGAACCAGAATAAGTAGGAAGGTGACTTATGCTGGGTTCAATAAAAAGTATGCTCATCAGTTTCTTTCTGATTATGGTACTCACGGCAATTTTATTTTGGCTCTATTTAAATATACAAGCTTCGGTGGTGGTTTCTGCGCACGAATCAGATATTCGATTACCAGAATCATTAGAAACTAAAATACATGTTGGTAATAATTTACAGGTCCAGTCCATAGGTAAACTAGATACATCAATTGATATTAATCGTCAGATTTCGGTGCCTTTAAAGGGGAGATATTTGGCTGATTTAGCGTTTGAAGTTGAGACTCCAATTACAGTAAGTGTTGATTATGCAACAACGCTGAAAGTTGATCAGGTGATGCCTTTGGAAACAACAACCGATTTAATATACCAAAATAAGTTGTTACCTAGGTTTCCACTAAAACTAAATATACCCATCAATCTGGATATTCCATTTCAGTTAAAACGTAGCTATACCATTCCTGTTAAGATTGCTTTTAATGGTCCAGTTTATTTCGAGTTCGATGAATCGGTAAATTTACCAATTAAACACCAATTTAATCCAAGCTTAAAAATTAATGATGCAATGGAAATGGGCAATATCTCAAGCTTTAATGCCATTATGTATAACTCTGTGCAACACACTAAAGCTAATTTAGATATGAAGATGGATTTACCTCTGCGTAATGTACATCCTTAAGGAATAAATACATAAAGAGAGGTTATGTTCTGCTATAAGTAGTTTTTATCAATATAAAAAGTAATGAAATAAGAACTAGGAAAGTAGAATTCTCTCGATTTTCTATTCGAGAATTTTATGAAAATATGGCAGAATAGGCGGTTTTAGAGTTTTTAGAGGATTGGCAAATGCGCTTTGTTGATGAAGCAGTCATTACCGTAGAGGCTGGCGACGGTGGCAATGGCGTAGCCAGTTTTCGCCGTGAAAAATTTGTACCATTTGGTGGCCCAGATGGTGGTGATGGCGGACGTGGTGGAAGTATCTATATTCAAGCCGATGATGATACAAGTACCTTAGTCGATTACCGTTACACCCGTAAATTCCGCGCTGAACGTGGTAAAAACGGTGCAGGTGCTAACTGTACCGGACGCGGTGGTGAAGATGTGGTTTTAAAAGTACCTGTTGGTACAACAATTGTTGATACAGATTCTGGCGATATTATTGGCGACTTGGTTGAAGACGGCCAAAGAATTCTGGTTGCAGGTGGTGGTGAAGGTGGTTTGGGAAATACACACTTTAAATCATCAACTAACCGTGCTCCACGTAAATGTACTACGGGTACTAAAGGTGAATTTCGTGAAATTCGTCTTGAGTTGAAAGTATTGGCAGATGTTGGCTTATTAGGTATGCCAAATGCTGGTAAATCTACTTTCATTCGTGCTGTAAGTGCTGCAAAGCCAAAAGTGGCAGACTATCCATTTACAACCATGGTTCCAAACTTGGGTGTTGTAGATGCTGACCGTCATCGTTCATTTGTAATGGCCGATATTCCGGGCCTTATTGAAGGTGCGGCAGAAGGTGCAGGTCTAGGAATTCGTTTCCTTAAACATTTGGCGCGTACTCGTATTCTTTTACATATTATTGATGTACAACCAATTGATGGTTCAGATCCAGCTCATAATGCAAAAGCAATTATGAATGAGTTGGTTAAGTTCTCACCTACTTTGGCGAAACTACCAGTTGTTTTAGTGCTCAATAAACTGGATCAAATTGCTGAGGAAAGCCGTGAAGAGTGGTGTCAGCACATTCTAGATGAATTAGAGTGGACTGGACCTGTCTTTAAAACATCGGGCTTATTAAGTGAAGGTACAAAGGAAGTTGTGTATTACCTGATGGATCAGATTGAACAGCAACGTGAACGCGAAGTTGAAGATCCTGAGTACGCAGCAGAAGTAAGAGCTTTCCGTGAACAACTAGAAGTTGAAACACGTGAACAAACCATTGCGGCAAAAGAAGCATATCGTGCAATGCGTCGAGCACAACGTCTTGAAAGCATGATGGACGATGATGATGATTTTGACGATGATGAAGACGACAATGATGTAGAAAGCATCTACGTTCGTGACTAAAAAACCGAGGAAAACATGATAGAAGTGGTCGATGGGCAACGTAAGCTCAGTGAGTGTAAACGAATCGTTGTTAAAATCGGATCATCTTTACTCACAGCAAATGGGCAGGGGCTAGATCTGGATGCTATTTCGCATTGGGCGAAACAGATTGCAGATTTACACAATGCTGGGCACGAAATTATTTTAGTGTCTTCAGGAGCTGTAGCAGAAGGTATGGTTCGTATGAAGCTTGCGAGTCGACCCACCGATCTACCCAGTTTACAAGCATGTGCCGCAATTGGGCAGATGGGCCTAATTCATACATGGTCTAGCGTGCTTGAAAATCATAGTATTCGAACAGCTCAAGTGTTATTAACACATGACGATTTGGCAGATCGCCGTCGTTATTTGAACTCATGCGATGCGTTGCAGAACTTGATTGACTGGCGTGTTATTCCGGTTATTAATGAAAACGATACAGTCTCTACTGACGAGATTCGTTTTGGTGATAACGATACCTTAGCGGCAATGGTTGCTGGTCAAGTACATGCTGATTTACTGATCATTTTAACAGATCAGCAAGGCATGTTTGACTCAGACCCACGTCACAACCCTGATGCAAAGCTGTTATCAACTGTTCGTGCCATGGATGATGTTTTATTTGAAATGGCTGGCGGTGGTGGTGTACTTGGGCGAGGAGGCATGGTCACTAAAGTCCGTGCTGCCCGTTTAGCGGCTAAGTCGGGCTGTCCAACACTGATCGCTAGTGGTGAAAGTGATAATGTATTGTCACGAGTCATGGCTGGTGAAATGCTTGGTACATTGTTCACGACTGATAAAGACCGTATGACAGCACATCAACAGTGGCTTGCTGCACATTTACAAACAGCAGGTCGTCTGGTCATAGATGATGGCGCGGTTGATGCGATTAAATCTAAACATCGCAGTTTATTACCTGTTGGGGTAAAAACTGTTGAAGGACATTTTGATCGTGGTGATGTGGTTGAATGCGTTGATAAGCAAGGCAAACGTATTGCGGTTGGACGAGTAAACTTTAGTTCTCGTTCAGCTGAAATTATTAAGGGCCTCTCTTCAGACAAGGTTTATCAAGTACTTGGAGAAGCTCGTTCGCTTGAAATGATCCATCGCGATCATATGGCGATTTATTAAGTAGTGATCTACAAAAAAAAGCTCGCTTTATGCGAGCTTTTTTTGTGGTGTTAACGATGGCAAGATTCTATCTTCGCCGACCATAAAAGGGTGGGTGGCAAGGCTCAGCATATCTAAATCTTCTGAGCTATTTCCATAAGCATAAACTTGATAATAATCCTGCAAAGAATATTGTTCATGTATTCTTAACTTCTTTTGTTCACTACTACAATCTGGCGTTGAGTAATAACCCGTCATCATGCCATTTTTTACTTGAGTTTCAGTACAAATTAATTCGATATCGAGTAATTTGCAAAGTGGAGCAAGATAGATATCGATTGAAGCCGAAACTAGTACTACCTGATCACCAAGTAACTGATGTTGTTGTAATTGTGCAAAAATTTCAGGTGAAAGAGTTGAGACGAGTTCTTGTGCATATTCTTCGCCTAATCTTTGCAGCTCAATTGCTGGGGTATTGCGAAACATGCTTCGAAAAAGTTTGGCACGCATCGCATGGGCGGGATAAAAATTAAGATAATAGGCTTGAATCCATGGCAGGATTTTCAAGCCTTGCTTAACTATGTGGCGCTTAGATAACGCATAAAAGATGAACCCTGTAAAACTGTCTTTACTACACAAGGTCCCATCAAAATCAAACAGGGCGAGATTTTTTATTGTCTTATTCGTTTCGCTCGTTGCATACATGATTCATATCGTCCGTTTACGCGGGTTGCATACCAGTTAGTATTATAGTCACGACTTAATTTAGGCCCAGAAATTACCACTTGAGGCATAATAGCATAGATAGGTTCTTTGCCTGTTTTTGCCTTATAGAGTTTAGTTAAGGCAATATAAGTTTGTGTATTCTCAAACTTTTTCTCTTTTTCTAATTTAAGATCATCGCGAAGTTGTCTTGGTGTAATTAAGACATTATTTGCAGTAAATAGTTTCATTAACTCTTTTTCTGACTGACTCTGAACTGCGAGTGGACTACCAGCTTTATCGTAAAGTAGTAAATCACCATCTAAGGTGAGCTCATTATCAGTAAGGGCATCGAGCATGCTTTGAAAAGCAGCATTACGGCTAGAATACATACCTGAGTTATAATCGGCAAAACGATAAATGGCCTTATCATAGTCTGCTGGGTATACCATCAAGCGATGAATGCCATAATATAGACCGCCATATTGCGTATAAAGATCATTTCTAAGGTCTGCAATATTCATGCTAGAACGTTTATGCGCTTTAGCATAATTAATATGAACTTGCATTGAACCCAATGTGGTGATTGGATTCATTTTTTCACCAATATCTTGCCCAACCAGTTTAGCTGCACCAGTTAACGCACTGACATGATAATGTTGAGTCATAAAATCAAAAATTTGACGATAAAGTAAGTCGAGATCTTTTTCAGTTTTGACTTTACGCATCTGACTCATATAGTTGTTGTCAGGAGAGGGTTGGGTTTTCAATACTTCTTCAAAATAACCTGCGACAGTACCCCCCACTTTCTGGCCAAGTTTGTCTTCAAACTTTTCATTTAAACGGGTACTGACTTCGTCAACTGCTTTTTTGCCTAGGCCTGGTACTACAGGGTTAGCAACAAAGTTAGATTCCTGATCTACAATCGCGACAATACTACAAACATTTTGTTTGGTTTTAGGAATTTTTAAGTCCTGCATAATATCGTCAATATCTTTAGCCCATGACTCCCGATCATGCACACGTGCTGGAATTAACTTTTTAATTTGCTGACTTTCTAAATCGGGCTCATCATTTTTTGACCACCAGGCTTTATCTCCACAAGCAGCTAAACTCATGCATACAGTGACTACACCGAATGATTTTAATAAAAAACGGGAAGACAACGGTTTGTTCATGGCGAGGAAAGCACCTGCAAAAAAGATGAGCTGATCAAGCGGATGAAGTATACTATGTTGATCATCAATTGTATGAATATATATGTATATTGGTCCCTATCAACTGTCAAATAATTTAATTGTTGCTCCTATGGCCGGTGTAACTGACCGTCCATTTAGAACACTGTGCAAGTATTTTGGTGCGGGTCATGCGGTCAGTGAAATGATGACTGCTGATAAAACTTTGCGGATGACTAAAAAAAGTCTTTATCGTGCTAATTTTGATGGAGAGTTAGCTCCTATCTCTGCGCAAATCGCGGGTTCTGACCCAGAACAGTTAGCTGAGGCTGCTCGTTATCAAGTTGCAAATGGGGCACAAATTGTTGATATCAATATGGGATGTCCTGCAAAAAAAGTATGCAATAAATTAGCAGGTTCAGCATTATTACAAGATGAAGACTTGGTTGCTCGAATACTGGATGCAGTTGTTGCAGCAGTTGACGTTCCTGTGACTTTAAAAACTCGTTTAGGATTTTTAAATGGCCAAGAAAATATTTTAAGGGTGGCAAAACGTGCAGAAGAGGCGGGGATTGCTGCGTTAGCATTGCATGGCCGCACACGTGAAGATATGTATTTAAATACAGCGCGTTATGAATTAATCAAACATGTTAAAGAATTAATCAATATTCCAGTAATTGCCAACGGTGATATTGATAGTCCTGAAAAAGCAAAATATGTACTGGACTATACTGGCGCCGATGCAATCATGATTGGGCGGGCTGCACAAGGTCGCCCATGGATTTTCCGTGAAATTGCCCATTATTTAAAAACTGGTGAGCATTTGGCTGCTCCAAATATTGCAGAAGTCAAAGATGTACTTTTAGGGCATCTGTCTGAGTTATATCAATTTTATGGTGAATATTCTGGATGTCGTATTGCTCGTAAGCATATTGCTTGGTACACCAAAGGATTACGCTCAAGTAACGAGTTCCGACAAAATATGTATAAAGTTGAAACCACTGCTGAACAGGCATTAGTTGTCGAGAGTTATTTTAATCAATTGCTTGCAGAAGGTAATTTGATGAGCGATGTTCAGGTTGAACAGGTTAATTTATTAGCTACTCACTAAAATAAAGCAACCAGTACACAGGCTGGTTGCTTAAAATCTTCATCTATTCATTATCTAGCATTTCAACAACGAGTTGATTAACCAGATCTGATGCTCCTAATTCGCGTATCTGTGCAACATTACTTCCTGCCCAAAATGCACCAAAACCATAGTCATGGTGTTTACTCGCAAGAGCATTAAGTTGCTTCGCCAAATCGTAAGCGTATGGATACTCTGGTTGGGCAGGTCGAGTAGGTGAATCAATTTGGTTGTGCCAATGGTTGAATAAACCGCGAGCGGGGCGCCCAGAAAGGCTAGCGCTAATTTGTGTTACGGGTTCATTAAATAATGCTTTGCGATATTCAGCAGAAGCATTTGAGGTCTGGCATTGAACAAACGCTGTACCTAACTGGACTGCGGTTGCTCCCAAGCTCAACATATGTTTGGCTTGTAAGCCAGTCATGATCCCGCCTGCGGCGACAACCGGGAGTTTGCAATGCTGCACAATCAATTGTACTAAATCACTGGTTTTAATCGCAGCATCAAAAGTTTGATTGAAAATTCCGCGATGACCACCTGCTTCAATACCTTGAGCAACAATAATATCGATACCTGCTGCTTCAATCGCTTGCGCTTCAATTAAATTGGTAGCCGAAACCATAGTCAAAATACCAGCCTCTTTTAAAGCTTTAATTTGATGCGGATGGGGAATACCAAAATGAAAGCTCACCGCTTTGGGCTTAGTTTCTAAAACAACATTTAAAAAGTCATCATTGTCTAAAAAACTTGGATAGATACAGTGCAAATCTTGAGGTGGCTTAGCACCGAATTTTTCAAAATGAGGACGTAGATATTCAATCCACTGTTTTGCTTTTTCTAGATTAAGTTCTGTAGACTGATGACAGAAAAAATTAACCTGAAATGAGTTTTCGGTGAGTGCTTGAGTTTTTAAAATTTGTTCACGTGCACTTTGTGGAGTATTTGCTCCCAAGCCTAATGATCCAAGGCCTCCTTGATTTGAAACCTCGGCCGCTAGTTCTGGTGTAGAAACCCCTGCCATGGGAGCCAGAAAAATTGGATGTTTAATTGCAAGTTGTTGTAATAGGCTCATTTTATTCACCTCACTTCTTTCACTTCACCATAACGTGAAAATAGAATGAAGAGCAAATAATATTGGCTATTTAATTTTTAAATATTCTAGAGGAGTATTTAAAAAACTTTTTTATAAAGGGGTGACATTAAATAAAGAACCGATCCAGCTTGAAAAAGCCATTGCTAAAATACCCCATAACGTAATACGCAAACTCCCTTTAATTTTAGATGTACCTGCAAAATAACTGGAAAGTGCACCTAAAATCGCTAACGAAAGAATACCAGTAGCCAAAACCACAGGCATAATCAAATGATTAGGGCTTAGTAATATAGCGAGCATAGGGAAAAAAGCACCAAAAGAAAATGATGCGGCAGATGATAAGGCAGCTTGTACAGGATTAGCTGCGGTATTTTCATGAATGCCGATTTCATCACGAGCATGTGCACCCAATGCATCATGAGTTGTTAACTGTAAAGCAACCTCTTGAGCCAATTCTTTAGATAGTCCTCTAGAAATATAAATTTGAGTTAGCTCATCTAACTCTTTTTGAGGGTGCTTTGAGAGTTCTTTTGCTTCAATCGCTAAATCTGCTTTTTCAATATCTTCTTGAGATTTTACGGAAATATATTCTCCAGCAGCCATTGAGGTAGCACCAGAAATAAGGCCAGCAATACATGTAATTAATAGAGTGTGTGAGTTGGCTCCACTTGCTGCCATGCCCATAATTAAGCTAGTGACAGAAATAATTCCATCATTAGCCCCTAAGACTGAAGCTCTTAACCAGCCTGAACGGTGAATTGCATGGTGTTCTGTATGATGTGGAAAAGCCATGTGTTTTTCCTTATAAAAGTTTTATAAATACTATGAAAATTTACAAATTATTGATCAAAAAATATGTCATTATTATAGGAGATTTAGGGATAAGACAGAATAGATCAATAATAAAAACGGAGATTAAATTATTCATTTTAAAAACATCCTTAACCTAATTTAACGGTGTAAATCATTATTTTTAATTATGATATTTATTGATCATTCCAAAAAAACTGCCCCTAATAACTCTAATCTACTGTAGAGGTGAAAATGAAAAATAGCAAAACAATAAATTCTATAACGCATTCAATATTACTTATGGGAGCAGTGATCTCTTCTTTAACGGTAGTGAGTATGAGCTCTGTTTATGCACAGGACCAAGTAGCTTCAGACTATAAACCTGGAAACCTCATTTATGATAAATGGGACAGATTTTATAAAATAGAGCAGTCTCAACCTCAAGAAGCAGAAAAAATTTTAGTTGAGCTGAGTAAGCTGACCCCTACAGATATTAAAGTTTGGAAAAGCCTTACTTACTTACAAATTCGGCTCGAAAAAAGAGATGAAGCTTTACAAAGCTTACGACAAGCGAGAGCTTTAGCTCCTCAAGATGACACTTTAAAATTACAAGAAGCATATTTGCTGAATCAACAAAAAAAGGATCGTGATGCATTAGTTCTATTTAAAGAATTAACTTCGTCTTCAGATCCAGCAATTGCAGCAAAGGCAACTCAGGCAGTTAAAAATTTAAGTGGAGGAGAAATTAAGCCATATTTTGGCGATATTTATTTTGCACCTTCTTATGAGTCACGTTATGACGATGTTATTTTTCCTTTAAAAGTTCGGTACGGAAAAAATATTGATAATGGACGAGCTCAAGTCTACGGTTTTCTTAATTTAAACCGTGATACTAAATCTCAAGGTGGGGTACGACCTGAAATTATTGATGAGAACGCAGTCACTCTTGGGGTAGGCGCAAATTATCAACCATGGATTTCAATACCGGTTCGAGCTTATGTCGAAGTTGGTGGAAGTTATGACTTGATTGACAGAAATAGAAAAAAATTTCGTGAAAGTGTAGTTGGGGGGGTGACAGGTTATCAAGAATGGTATTCACCATTGAACTGTAATCATACACTTTGTTTAGATAATTACTTTACCGATCTTTATGGCAATGTCGCGACTTATTCGAGAGAAGATTATAACGTTATTGGGGATTTGCGCTTACGTACAGGCTTAAATCTTTATAAGGGTGAGAGTGGGACTGTACAGGCTTATGTAAAATTGCATGGTTTAGCAGATAGTAAAGATGAATATTACAATAATTTATTTGAATATGGCCCGGGTATTTCATGGCAGCCTTTTAATTATCAACCAATAAAACTTCGTGTTGAACGTTTATATGGCAACTATTTTAAAGACGTACCTGTTAATACAAAAGATCATTACAACAACACTCGTGTAGAACTTGTTTTTTATAAGGACTTCTAATAATGAAAAAAATTTTTATTTCGATTGTATTTGGTACTCGTCCAGAGCTTATAAAGCTAGCTCCGGTAATTTTATTAGCAAAACAAGATTCACGATTTCAGGTAGAAGTGATTTTCACGGGGCAACATGATGAGTTAGTGCGAGATGCTATCGATTTCTTTGGAGTTGAAATTGATCACCGACTTAAGATTATGAATGCTGGGCAAAGCCTCAATCAGCTCTTAATTCATGGCTTGACGCAACTTGAACATGTCTACACCGATGGTCAAAAAAGAGATGCGATTGTCATTCAGGGCGATACCACAACTGTCTTAGCTGCTGGGTTAGTTGCATTTTCAATGAAGATACCTGTTGCTCATGTTGAAGCGGGTTTACGTTCATATGACTTAGACCACCCATTTCCTGAAGAAGGTAACCGTCAGTTAGTCTCCCGTATTACCAAATGGCATTTTGCCCCTACAGAGCAGTCAAAACAAAATTTGTTAAATGAGCAAATTCAGCCAGCTTTAATTACGGTGACAGGTAACACTGTAGTAGATGCTGTGTATTTAGGAAGAAAAATAATCGCTGAAAAATCTGGTTTGAAAAATCAGCTTGATCCCTACGGAATTGAATTAAAACTAAATGATAAGGTTGTACTTATTACAGCTCATCGCCGTGAAAATTTTGGTGAGGGAATTCAAAATATTTGTAATGCGGTTGAATATTTAGCAAAACAGCATCCAGATTTGCATTTTATTTGGCCTGTGCATTTAAATCCAGCTGTACATGATGTCGTACATGATAAGTTTAGAAATCATGCTCAAATTCATCTTGTGAAACCTCTAGATTATCCAAGTTTATTAGCTGTTATAGACCGTTCGACCTTTATTTTAACGGACTCTGGTGGTTTACAAGAGGAAAGCCCATCATTTAATAAGCCAGTGTTAATTTTACGAGACACGACTGAACGTCCAGAAGTGGTTGAGGTGGGGGCAGGAGTACTCGTTGGAACAAACCAGCAAAAAATTATTGAAGAAGCTGAGAAACTTTTAACAGATTCAGAGCATTATCAAAAAATGGCAAATGTTGAAAATCCGTTTGGCGATGGACGTGCTGCTCAGCGAATATTAGATGAAATTGCTAAAACTTTTGAATAGAGATCATTTATTCTGAAGTTCTGATTCGTTTATGGCAGTAGATGTACTGCCGTAAACGAGCCGATACCATAAACCGACAATATAAACTGACCAGCGTCCCATATAGTGGGGACCATCAAAAATGTAAATAGTTTTACCTTCATAAGCTTTAATTTGAGAAATAATTTCCCAAGGATAGGCTGCCCGGAATTGTCCATTTTTCTTGGTGCGAAAGGCTTCTAGCACAATCACCGTTTTATCTTTTCCAAGTGTTTGTTCAAGTTGGTCTAGAATACGTCTAGCTTGTTCGGGAGTTCTTACTCCCACACCTACGCCGTCTTGGGCCGTTAAAGTCTTTGGCCGAATAAAATAAATGCTGACCTTGTCGGATTTCTCTAGATGGTAAAGGGACGGCTGAAGAATTTAACTGGACAATATAACTTCCAGCTGGCTGTGAAATTAAATTTTCATCCCATCCTGTACTTACGAAAGCAGCCATTGGCCTTAAACCAATAGCAGTTGAAAAAGTAGCCTTTGCGGCAAAATACTGAGGTTGTTCAGTTTTAAAAAGTACGATGGGGATAGCACCTTGGCTCACGGCTTCTTTTAATAAAAAATAGTGGGGGAAACCAAATACTTCATCTGGCAAGATAATGCCGGGGCGAATTCCGTTGTGAACAAACTTTTGAAAACTTTCGGAACTAATCTGATCAAGGGTGAAGACAGGCCACCATGTATCTTGATAAGGAAAAAACATGGAAAGATCGTTAGAACTTTGCACTTCAGTTTTTATTTGTTCTGCTTTAATTTCGCAATGATAATATTGCCGATAGAACTGCTGTAGAGTGGCATCTGGATATTGGCTAGATGCAATCACAATTCCACAAATGTTAAGAAGATTAGACATTAATTCATCTCCTCAGGTGGAATTGGAATAATTTTATATTCCACCTCAAGACGCAACGTCATAATTTCTCTTAATTTTTTAATAAATTCAGGTTCTTGTTCAGTTTTTTGCTGACGAATCATAATGCTGTATATATTTTCGAGATCATCATCTGCAAACTGAAAAACAATTTCATTGGGCTGATGCTGACTCAAAATTTTGATCATTTCGTTTTGAGTAGTTTTCCAGACGTCATCACCTAGCATTTCTTTAATGAGACTACGATTAAGAATCTTGATTGAAAAGACTTCATAGTCTTGTACATTATGGTGATCAAGAAGCTTAAAAAAGCTACGCTGGAAATATTTCAAAGCGCTGATAGGGAAAATATCGCGGCGATAATTTCGATCATAGCTTTGAATATCCCGATATTTTTGAACATTAATTTCAATATTGTGGCGTACAGCACTTAAAAACAGCGGAATAAGAGGAATAATAAACAGTAAGAGAAGCTGCCGCTCAATATGAGTTTGTGCACCTAAGTCGAGTAGAAAATATACAGCAACTCCAATAAATGCGAGTAAACCAACAATTAAAGACAAGCCAACTTCTAAAAAAGCACCCGAAATTAAAAGAAGAAGAATAAAGATCCAGCTTCCTCTAAAACTAACAGGCAACCACTCATATGCAACCATTCCCATAAATAGATGTGCTGCGATAATCCATAAGACGAGTGTTCTACCTGGGTTCTTTTGTTGCATGCGAGCTATGCTACCTTTTTTGTAATGTTAATTTTTTTATACTTTTATAATGAAAGGTGTTCATTTGCGAAGTTATTGTTGTTTCTGTCCTTTTTAAGTATCTGCTATGTTTATTTGTAGTTGAAAGTCCCTTTATAGTCAAATCCCGTTTTTATTTTTTAATCAAACATAAACAGATAAGACGCAATTCTTATCTAAATATGCTTGAATGTTTCAATTGCTTTTAATCGTGTTTCTTTTAAATCTACAATTGGTTTTGGATAATTTAAACTCAAATTGATTTTGCTTGAGTAGGGGTCATGAATGGATTTATTGTCCAGATGAGCCAGTTCTTTCACCCATTTACGAATATAGTCCCCATTAGGATCAAACTTTTGTGATTGGGAAATCGGATTAAAAATTCTAAAATAAGGCACAGCATCTGTTCCTGTTGAGGCACACCATTGCCATCCCCCATTATTTGCTGCCAAATCTCCATCAATTAAATGTTGCATAAACCACTGTTCACCAATACGCCAGTCAATCAATAAGTTTTTGCATAAAAACATGGCTGTAATCATACGTACTCGATTATGCATCCAACCTGTTTGTAAAAGTTGACGCATCCCGGCATCCACAATAGGAATGCCAGTTTGTCCTGTTTGCCAAGCTTTTAGGTGCTCTGGATTATGGTTCCATTTAATTTTCTGAGTATTTTTCTTAAATGGAAGATGCTTAGAAACATACGGAAAATCAAATAAGATGTGCTGGTAGAACTCTCGCCAAATAAGTTCATCTAGCCATGTTTGTTGACCTTCATTGTCTAAGTGAAAGTTGCTGTGTTGATTACGAAAGAGTGCTTGTAAACACTGCCTTACAGATAAGATTCCAATATTTAAATAAGGAGAAAGTTTGCTTGTGCCATGCACATGAGGAAAATCTCGCTCAACTTTATAATGGGATACAGAATCTTCGACAAATTGGTCTAGTTGTTCTAATGCATATGACTCGCCAACAGGCCATAAATCTTGCTGTTCTTTAGAAATAGATGAACAAAATAGTTTTTCAATTTCTGCCAAGTCCACACTTTTTTCATCTAAAAACTCTAATGAAATTTCATTTTGCTTATGTGGTAAAGGGAAGCATTGAGGTAAACCGCTGGTATCTAGTTTTGCATAACATGCTTTTTTGAAGGCACTAAAAACCTGATACGGTTGTTGTGATTGATTGCGAATGGAACGTAAAGGGAAAATTGTACGATCATGAAATAAAAAAAGCTCTTTGCTTTCCTTATTTAAAGAATCTTGTACTGTTTTATCTCTTTTTAATTCATTTGCACCCATTTCAATATTGGCATGGACATTTTCAATATTATATTTCTTGCTGAAATCAGAAATAAACTTAGCAATATCTTCCCAATAAGGAATGACTTGGATAACAAGTGGAATATGAAGTGATGCTAATTCTTTTTGAAGCTCTTTGAGCTGCCGTAAATAAAAACTAATTTTTATTGGAGCATCGTCGTGTTGTTTCCATTGCTCTGGCGATAAGATGACTAATCCAATTGAAGGCCCTTGCTGACAGGCATGCCATAAAGCTGCATGATCATGTATTCGTAAATCTTGTCGGAACCAAATCAATTGATAAGCATTTGACATGCATAGTCCAATAATAAATTAACTTACTGAATATTATATAAAATAAACGCATAAAAAAAAGCAAAGCCGAAGCTTTGCTTTTTATCATCTTGTGAAAGATGAATTAGTGGTGGTGACCACCTGCACCATGTACGTGACCGTGATCTAACTCTTCTTGAGAAGCTTCACGGATTTCTACGATTTCAACTTCAAAAGTTAAATCTTGGCCAGCAAGTGGGAAGTTAGCATCAACTACAACGTTGTCGCCTTCAACCGCTTTAACAGTAACGATTTGAACGCCGTCATCTGTTTGAGCTTGGAATTGCATACCAGGTTGGATGTTATCAACACCTTGGAACATTTGAGCTGGAACTTCTTGTACTAGGTCTGGGTTGTATTCGCCATAACCTTCAGCAGCTGGTACGTTTACAGTGAATTTATCACCAACAGTTTTACCAGTTAATGCATTTTCTAAACCTGGAATGATATTGCCTGCGCCATGCAAATAGGCAAGTGGTTCACCTTGAGATTGATCAAGTGTTTCACCCTCAGCGTTTGTTAATTTATAGTGGAATGAAACCACGTGGTTATTTGCAATTGCAGTCATGTTTTTGATCCATTCAATCAATTAAAGCGTACATCATAAAGTGAAAAATAAATTTTGTAGACTACAAAATCTCAATCTTTAACACTTTTTCTAATGCGTTTTTATCTATATAGGGATGAACTTAAAAAATTCAACTCAATACAGCTTAATTTTTGGACGTACTCGTCTTGTAAGTAAATCTTTCACTGTGAGTAGTCCAGCTTGAGTGTATCCATGAATTGTTGCTTGATGTAAACGATATAAAGATACGTACATCGTTTTAGCAATATATCCTTGTACACTGACATCCCCCAGCAATTCTCCAACGGCTTTATTACGACTTAAAGACACAAGCGAACCTTTGTCGTTAAATGTAAACATTGGCTGTGAGCGGCCATTTAGCCGAGCAGCCATTGCATCGACTAAAAAGCTTGCTTGTTGACTGGCAACTTGAGCACGTGGTCCGAGTGGGGGATTTCTTGCGTCGAGTTGACAGTGTGCACAATCACCGAAAGCAAATACATTTGGATCGGAGTAAGTTTGCAGAGTTGCGTAGACCATTAAACGATTAATATTGTCACGTTCGAAATCAGTAAAACTTTCAAGAACTTTTGGCGCTTTTACGCCAGCTGCCCATACCGTAATATCACTTGTGAGTTGATTACCGTTGCTGAAATAAATGCAGTATTTATCAACTTTTTCAACGCGGTGTTGAGTTAAAATTTCGATGCCCATTTTTTGGAGCTGTTTTGCACTATGCTCAGCCGTTTTTTCACTTAAAGCAGGCAGGATTCGTTCTGATGCTTCAATCAGTGTGATTTTGACCTGTTTAGGATGGATCTTTTTCAAACCATAGCGATAAAAGTTTTTGGTTGTTTCAATCAGTTCTGCTGCAAGTTCAACCCCAGTTGCACCCGCACCAATGATTCCAATATTTAACGTGCGTTGATCTGGTTGATTTTGCGCTTCGATATATAAATGTAAAAGATCTTGCTGGAAAATATCTGCTTGTTTTCGGCTATCGAGGAAATGACAGTTTTCGCGTACCCCAGGTGTGTTAAAGTCATTTGACACTGAACCAAGCGCTAAAATAAGCGTGTCATAATTCAGTTGTTGAACATGCGTGTTTTGTTCTTTGGATACTTGAGGTGGTACGACATCTATTATTTTTTGATCTTTGTGTATCGCAACAAGTGTTCCTAATACAAACTCGTAATGATGTTTTTCTGCATGGGCAAAATAATTGGTTTGTTCTTCGTGAGGGTTTAAGGAACCCGCAGCAATTTCATGAAGTAGAGGTTTCCAGATATGAGTCAAATTTTGGTCGACTAATGTAATTTTAGCTTTACCACTTTTCCCAAAAGTTTCACCGAGTTGTGTGGCAAGTTCTAAACCACCCGCACCACCACCGACAATAACAATATGATGTAAACTTTCGGCCATTTTTATCACCTAATTATTTTTCTATAAAAAAAGATGGCTAAATTATGCCATCTTTTATTTATAAAATTTATTGTGCCTCTGTGCACAAATTGATGTTTTTAGTGCGAATCTACTGGGTAAAGTTTTGCGGCACTATGGTTACTCGATGAAAAAATAGAGAACAAATTTGAGAACCACATCACGATTCTTTGGAAAATATTCGCTTCTTCAATATGCACATCATTTTCAATTTGTAAGCTGCGAATCAGCTGATTATTTTGATAAATTGAAACAGTTGCCAAGTTCATGGCTTTCATTAAAGGCGCAGTTAACTTTTGCTCATTTAACTGAATATTTACACGAGTTTGGGTTGTTTCAAGTGGAACAATAGTCTTCGGTTGCTTATTGCTATCAAGAACTTGAATTCGCTGTGTAGCGTAGTCAAATGTATTTAAATCAATTGGTGCTGGCTCAGCATATAAAGAAGTTGTGACAATGGTCGGCTGCTTAGTTTCTACTTTAAACATTTTTAAAGTTGATTTAATGACAGGTAGTTCAGCAATCAATTTTTGTTCAGGAATAACCACTTCATCACGTGTATAAGCATAAGCAAGGTTCATTAATTTATCGGCAATTTCAGCACGTTTCACGGCACTTGGTGTACCTAAAACAATAACCAGTAAACGTCTTTGCGGTAAGTTGGGCGAAAATGAAGGACGTGAAGCCGTTAGAGCCAAGTTATAACCTGCTGCTTTGGTATAGCCAGTTTTTAAACCATCTACAGATGGATCATATTTCAGAGCAAGGTTAGTTGCATGGTGAAAACGTTGATTGTAGCTAAAGCTTGGCATTTTTGAATAATGTAAATATTCAGGAGTTTGGTGAATCACTGCCTGACTTAATAAGCTTAAATCATGCGCTGTCGTGTAATGATCAGGCATTGTAATCCCGGCAGGATTACTAAAATGCGTGTCTTTCATGCCTAAAGCTTGAGCTTCTTGGTTCATACGTTGTACAAAATGAGGCACATCACCAGAAATTTTTTCGGCTAAAGTCACAGCTGCATCATTTGCCGACATCACAATTAAACCAGCCAAAAGCTGATCAACTGAAATTTGCTCGCCTGCTTTAAGGTACATTTGTGATTCATCCCACTGCACCACGCTTACGACTGGTGTTGCGGTAATGACTTCGTTCAGTTTTAGCTTTCCAGCCTTAATCTCTTTTAATGCAATGTAGGCCACCATCATTTTGGTTAAAGATGCTGGCGCACGTTGTACATGACTATTATGCTCAGCAATGATTTGTCCAGATTGAGTGTCTACAATTGTCCATGCAGCGGCTTCAACACTTTCAGGAGCAATATTAAGTAGAGCAGCATTGGTAAGAGTAGTACAGAAAATACTAAACAGTGTAAAAAGAGATAGGAAGAATTTCACTAGGTGACCTTGACGTTTACTGGCAAATACGGAACACAGATGCCCAGCATGCTATGCCTTTTTTTTGTAGAAGGCTAGTGTGAATTGTTGCCAAAAAATACATCTACGCAAGTCGATACAAAAAAGTGATAATCTAATGTGAAACCGTTCTTATTTTAAATTGAAGAATTTATGTTGCATTATCAAATAGAGTTCGATGATTACAAACAACACCTTGTTCACGTAACAATTCGTTTTTTAGCGAATCCAAATCAGGAACTATGGTTACCAACGTGGATTCCAGGCAGTTATTTAATTCGTGAGTTTTCTAAGCATATTGAGGCTGTAAAGGCCTATGATGAAGCTGGACGCATGCTCAATATTAAAAAAACTGAAAAAAATCGCTGGCGGTTATTTAATACCGATCATGAGTTAATTACTGTTGAATACGATGCGTATGCTTATGATTTGTCGGTACGTGGTGCTTATGTAGATCAAACGCGTCTATATATTAACCCTGCCTGTGTGTGTCTAGGCTTGGAAGGTCAAGAGCAATCTGCTTGTGAAGTAGAAGTCTTTTTGCCTGATGAGCTGAAACACTTTCAATTAGCAACTGGTTTAGCTTCAAAAAGCTTAGTTAAGGGACGTTTTACCTTAAAAGCTGATCATTATGATCAACTCATAGATAGTCCATTTGAACTTGCGGAGCAAACACGTTTTAGCTTCGAAGCTCATGGAATTGAACATGAGTTTGCAATTTCTGGACAGCACAATACCAATGTAGAACGTTTAAAAACAGACATTGAAAAAATTTGTGCAGCCGAAATTGAAATGTTTGGTTCAGCACCATTTAAAAACTATACCTTTATGACGATGGCTACAGGGAATAGTTATGGTGGCTTAGAGCATTGTAATAGCACAAGTTTGATTACACCACGTGATGATTTACCAAAATCGAATGAACCAACTGAACCTTCGAAAGATTATCAACGTTTCTTAGGTTTATGTAGCCACGAGTATTTTCATTCTTGGTTAGTGAAGTTTATCCGTCCAGAAAACTTTGCAAACTATAATCTTCATCAAGAAGGTTATACCTCGCTACTGTGGATCTTTGAAGGGTTTACTTCATATTATGATGATCTCATTTTATTACGTAGCGGTGTGATCTCTCAGAAGTCTTATCTAGATTTGTTGAAGTCACAGCTTGATCGTTATTTACAAAATCCGGGGCGCTTTGTTCAAACAGTAGCTGAATCAAGTTTTGATGCATGGATTAAGTTTTATCGTCCAGATGAAAATACGAATAATGCCGGTACGAGCTATTACAACAAAGGCGCATTAGTTGCCTTATGTCTAGATTTAGGCTTACGTTTACGTGGTTCCAGTCTAGATGCCTTAATGCGTCGTTTGTATGAAAACACGCAAAATGGTATTCAGGTCAATGAGCGTACTGTTTTTGATTTATGTGAAGAGTTAACTGGCGATAGTTGGGTTGAGCAGATTAATCATTTGATTAATACCACTGAAGAATTGCCGCTTGATCAGTTATTCCCTGAGTTTGGCTTAAGCTATACGCTTAAAAATGATAAGACCTTGGCTTATGGCTTAAAGTTAACTGATAAGCCGGAGGGCGTATTAGTACAAAATGCTCACCGTGAAGGAGCTGGTGCAAAAGCTGGTATTTCTGCCAATGATGTCATTATTGCAATTGATGGATTAAAAGCGACCACAAAACTTATGGAGAAATATGCTAAACAAAAGGGCAGTTACCCAGTCTTGGCTTTCCGCCGTGATGAGTTGTTATCATTTGAGGTTACAGGCGACAGTATCAACTTAACTGAAGTTGAACTTGTTGTTGAAGATCAAAGCAAAGCTGATAAATGGTTAAAAGCCTAAATAACAGTGAATTAATTTATAAAAAACCGATGTTTCGTACATCGGTTTTTTACTTTTTAGTAGATTATAAAAATTGAAATAGGTGTTATCTTTGAGTTTATTTTGAATGAAAAGTATAATATTTGTCAGAACTCTGAAAGATATCTCATGTAATTTAACAATGTCCTATATCTAAAAAGTTGGTAAACGTGCATGTATTACCATAAGTTAGGTATAAGATTATTAACAATAGATTTAAATTATGTATTATTTCGCTGCGAAATGTCGTTATCACTGGATATTTCGTTGACTGAAAGCCAATGAGAGCCGATACTCTCAGGGTTTTATTTAAGCATATCGGTTCGTAGGTACTGGGCCAAAAGCTCGGTCCTCAAAACTCAATTCAACGGAAGGGGCTATATATGGCTGGTGAAAAGTCAACTATCATTTACACACTGACTGACGAGGCGCCATTATTGGCGACTTATTCGCTACTGCCGATCATTGAGACCTTTACTAAGCCAGCAGGTATCGAGATTGTTAAAAGTGACATCTCTGTAGCTGCACGTGTGCTCGCAGAATTCGCTGACTACCTAAGTGAAGAGCAAAAGGTATCCGACAACCTTGCTGAGCTAGGTCGTCTTACACAAGATCCAGATACTAACATTATCAAACTCCCAAATATTAGTGCCTCTGTTGCGCAATTGACAGCATGTATTAAAGAACTTCAATCTAAAGGTTATCCAATTCCTGACTATCCGGAAAACCCAGCGACTGAAGAAGAAAAAACAATCAAAGCTCGTTATGGCAAATGCCTAGGTTCAGCAGTAAACCCTGTCCTTCGTGAAGGTAACTCAGACCGTCGTGCTCCTGCTGCCGTTAAAAATTACGCTAAGAAACACCCTCATTCAATGAGCGAGTGGAAACAATGGTCACAAACTCACGTTTCACACATGGAAGAAGGTGACTTCTACCACGGTGAAAAGTCAATGACGCTTGACCGCCCACGCAACGTAAAAATGGAACTTATCACAAATAGTGGTAAGAGCATTGTTCTTAAGCCAAAAGTTGCGCTTCAAGAAGGCGAAATCATTGATTCAATGTTCATGAGCAAGAAAGCACTTTGTGATTTCTATGAAAAAGAACTTGATGATTGTAAAGAAGCAGGAATTTTATTCTCTTTACACGTTAAAGCGACAATGATGAAAGTTTCACACCCGATTGTTTTCGGTCACTGTGTGAAAATTTACTATAAAGAAGCTTTCGAAAAACACGGTAAGTTGTTTGATGAATTAGGCATTAACGTAAATAACGGTATGGCTGGGTTATACGAAAAAATCGAAACTCTTCCAACATCATTACGTGAAGAAATCATCGAAGACTTACATGCTTGCCAAGAACACCGTCCTGCACTTGCGATGGTTGACTCAGCAAAAGGTATTACTAACTTCCATTCGCCTAACGACATTATCGTAGATGCTTCTATGCCTGCAATGATCCGTGCTGGTGGTAAAATGTGGGGTGCTGATGGTAAGCAATACGATGCTAAAGCAGTAATGCCAGAATCAACATTTGCCCGTATTTACCAAGAAATGATCAATTTCTGTAAATGGCATGGTAACTTCGATCCGAAGACTATGGGTACAGTGCCAAACGTTGGTTTGATGGCTCAAAAAGCTGAAGAATACGGTTCTCACGATAAGACTTTTGAAATTCCTGAAGCAGGTATCGCAAACATTACCGATCTTGACACTGGTGAAGTGTTATTGACTCAAAATGTTGAAGAAGGCGATATCTGGCGTATGTGTCAGGTGAAAGATGCTCCGATTCGTGACTGGGTAAAACTTGCAGTGACTCGTGCACGTAACTCAGGCATGCCTGCGATCTTCTGGCTTGACCCATATCGTCCACACGAAAATGAATTGATCAAGAAAGTACAGAAGTACTTAAAAGATCACGATACGACTGGTCTTGATATCCAGATCATGTCTCAAGTACGTGCTATGCGTTACACACTTGAGCGTGTAGTTCGTGGTCTCGATACAATTTCTGTAACTGGTAACATTTTACGTGACTACTTAACTGACCTGTTCCCAATTATGGAACTTGGTACTTCTGCGAAAATGTTGTCTATCGTTCCGCTTATGGCGGGTGGTGGTATGTACGAGACTGGTGCAGGTGGTTCAGCACCTAAACACGTACAACAACTTGTTGAAGAAAACCACTTACGTTGGGATTCGCTTGGTGAGTTCCTTGCGCTTGCAGTTTCTTTAGAAGAAATGGGTATTAAAGAAAATAATGCTCGTGCGAAGTTACTTGCGAAAACACTTGATGAAGCGACTGGTAAATTACTCGATAATGACAAGTCTCCATCACGCCGTACAGGTGAGCTTGATAACCGTGGTAGCCATTTCTACTTATCACTTTACTGGGCAGAAGCACTTGCAGCTCAAGACGAAGATGCTGAGTTGAAAGCTAAATTTGCTCCACTTGCAAAAGCATTAGCTGAAAACGAACAGAAGATCGTTGCTGAGCTTGCTCAAGTACAAGGTAAAGCAGCTGACATCGGTGGTTACTATGCAGTTGATCCTGCGAAAGTAAGCGCTGTAATGCGTCCAAGTGCTACATTTAATGCAGCGCTTTCAACTGTTCAAGCTTAATAACTAATTCGTTAGTAAATAGCTGAAAAGCCGGTGCATATGCGCCGGCTTTTTTATTTTTATAAATAATAGCTATTAAAAAAGCCCACTTATGTGAGCTTTTAAAAATTAAATGTTTTTATCGACCATTACGGCTACGACCACGAGGTGCTTTAGTATTTGGACGAGTTGTACCGTTAGTTTTACGACGTGGCTTTTCACTTTCATCCATTTGCCAGATACGTTTTGTACCAGACTTTTTAACAGAACCATCTTTATTCTTACGAACCATTGGTTTGCCACCTGTACCCCCAGGTTTTTTCACATACGAGCGTGAACGATAAGGTTGTTCAGCCGGAACATCTTTAAAGTCTGGGTAGAGTAGAGGTTCGATTTCTTTGGTCTCGCCCGGTTGTAATCCTAATTGGACTAAATCAATCGAACCGATTTTAGTACGAATGAGACGTAAAGTCGGGAAACCTACCGCAGAGGTCATACGACGAACTTGGCGGTTACGACCTTCACAAATAGAGATTTCAATCCAAGATGTTGGAATACTGGCACGGTAACGTACAGGAGGGTCTCGGTCCCATAACCATTCAGGTTCACTTACCTTAATTGCTTTAGCTGGTAAAGTCATACCATCATTAAGCTCTACACCTTTACGAAGTTGCTCAAGCGCTTCTTCGGTAACATCGCCATCAACTTGAACTAAATACGTTTTGTATTTTTTATTCGCAGGGTTAGTAATGAACTGATTCAAACCACCATGATCGGTTAAAAAAACTAAACCCTCAGAGTCCATATCAAGACGGCCTGCTATGCGTAAAGTCGGGTCATCTATAAAGTCAGACACCGTCATATGCGCTTCGTCTTTACGAAACTGGGAGAGCACGTCATAAGGTTTGTTGAGAATGACGATTTTCATAAAAAATGACTTCTTCTTTCAAATAAGAGGTAAAAACATTGAGCAATATTTAAGTGTGAAATTTGCTTATTTCCCACATAAATCTCAAAAAGGATTAAATTCGATTAAGCTATTATGCGTGAATAAAAGTTGAAAGTATTGTTTATCGATAATTATTTTTGTTTGGTTAGTTAAATATTATAAAAGGGAGAATCTACACAATGGGTTATCAGAAGATCGTTGTTCCTGCCGACGGTGATAAAATTACAGTAAAAGCAGACCTGTCACTGAATGTACCGAATCATCCAATTATTCCTTTTATTGAGGGTGATGGTATTGGTGTAGATATTACACCTACAATGAAAAAAGTTGTTGATGGGGCAATTTTAAAAGCCTATGGCGGCAAACGTTCCATTGAGTGGATGGAAGTATATTGTGGTGAAAAGGCCAATAAAATTTATGGCACTTATATGCCAGAAGAAACTTTTGAAGCCCTGCGTGAATTTGTCGTTTCAATTAAAGGCCCCCTAACTACTCCAGTTGGTGGCGGTATACGCTCACTCAACGTTGCACTACGTCAAGAATTAGATTTGTACGTATGTGTACGTCCTGTGCGTTGGTTCCAAGGCGTCCCTTCACCTGTTCAGCATCCTGAATTAACCGACATGGTTATTTTTCGTGAAAATTCGGAAGATATTTATGCAGGTATTGAATGGAAAGCCGATTCGGAAGAAGCTAAAAAAGTTATTAAATTCCTTCAAGAAGAAATGGGGGTCACAAAAATTCGTTTTCCTGAAGGATGTGGTATTGGTATTAAACCCGTTTCCAAAGAAGGATCGCAACGTTTAGTTCGTAAGGCCATCCAGTTTGCCATAGATAATGACAAACCATCGGTGACTCTTGTTCACAAGGGCAATATTATGAAATATACCGAAGGTGCATTTAAAGAATGGGGATACGAGTTAGCACTAGATCGTTTCGGCGGTGAACTCATAGATGGTGGCCCTTGGGTTAAAATTAAGAACCCTAAAAATGGTAAAGACATTATTATTAAAGATGTAATTGCAGATGCTTTCTTACAGCAAATTTTGATGCGTCCTGCTGACTACTCTGTAATTGCAACCCTTAATTTAAATGGTGACTATATTTCCGATGCATTAGCAGCAGAAGTAGGGGGG
The DNA here is from genome assembly GCF_027854645.1 of Acinetobacter sp. AOR41_HL. Lineage (NCBI taxonomy): Bacteria > Pseudomonadati > Pseudomonadota > Gammaproteobacteria > Moraxellales > Moraxellaceae > Acinetobacter > Acinetobacter sp. AOR41_HL. The sequence goes on from NZ_JAKTHZ010000017.1 coordinate 167,018, forward strand.
ATTGGAATTGCACCCGGTGCAAATATTGGTGGCGCTATTGCAGTTTATGAAGCAACACATGGAACAGCACCTAAATATGCTGGGCAAGATAAAGTAAACCCCGGATCAATTATTCTATCTGCTGAAATGATGCTTCGAGACATGGGATGGACTGAAGCGGCTGATCTGATCATTAAAGGAATTTCAGGAGCGATTGCAGCTAAAACGGTAACTTACGATTTTGAGCGTTTAATGCCGGGCGCAACCTTATTGCGTTGCTCTGAATTTGGTGATGCCATAATTCAACATATGGAAGATTAAACTTAAATAAAAAGGCCCTCGAACGAGGGTTTTTTTATGTATATAAGTATTTATACATTTTTATGCTATTAAAAATTAAAGCTAAGAGTGGGCAGTGTATACCCATAATAAACAAGCCAATACTGTAAAACTTAGCAATATTAAACCTTGTCCGTGATGAGTAGCATACAGAGGTACATTACCAATGCTATGCGTCATTTTATAGTTCAAAACAGGCCTGATACAAAAGAAAAAAAGAGGTAATGATAAAATCACTGTATTACTAATTTTAATGCTATAGCGGAAATAGTAACTAAATAGCCCTATCGTAGCCGCATATAGCAGCGTTTTGAAAAGCACTTCACCACTGGTATATATATCTATGCCAATATAAAAATTAAACTTCCATATAAGAAGGCTAACTGTAGCAATTATTGTAATAATGCCGACAACAACCGCATTTGCTGGGTTTGATACATTGTACATTTTTAAAGTTTTTAATTGGTATAAATTAATTTGAATAAAATATATATTATAAAAAAGTATAGTACATTGACTATTTTTAACTTTATAAAACTCCTCAAAAAATCTGATTTAGACATTTTGCGACTCACGCGAGTTTGAACTAGTCTCTTTAAATACCCATAAGGCAAAACAGAATATAATGACTATTAGTAGACCTAAACTTTGACCATGACCCGAAAGATAAAACGGAACATCTGGGATGGTTTGAAGGGCTTTATAATCAAGAATTGGTTCTAGCCAAAAGTACGCGAATGGAACAGCAATTAAAAATTGTGTTGTAAACTCAATATGATCGCGTGTTAAAAAGCCAAGAATAGCTGCTGTGGCAATATAGATAATGATCTTTACAGAGACCTCATAGGATGTTGTGATATCCAGTGCAAAAATGGTCCGGCATTTAAATGCCAGTAATGAAACACAGATAAAAGCAAACATCGCCAAGAGCTTTAAAAGCTCATCAATATAATTGTTATTGCTCATGTCTTACTCTATTTTAAGTATTAAAAATTATAAATTTTTATCGAATATAGATCAGAAAATAACACTCTACATTGACATAATATGACATTTTTTGTCAGTTGAGCTTACTGAGTAGGCGTATAGACATAGGCGTTATGCAGTTAGCTCTACTGATCTACTCATTAATTTTGACAAACTACGATTACTCAATGAAAAGCCCCTTATGTATAGGGGCTTTTTTTATTGCATAAATTCCGGATGTTTCTGGGGCTTAGAGCTACCAATTTTCTTTTGATAGCTTTGGTCTAAAGCCTGAATAATAAGTACAAAGACAATTAAAAAGAGAGGAAAGTACAAGGTTTTCATAGTTTGGTTTCTCCGAGAGAATTTGGTATGGAAGAATGCGTACGAATTAAAAGGCTCAATGCAAATAACAAAACAATGCCTCCCATTAAAAACAGATGGGTATAAGACCAATGCAAGTGGTGTAAGGTACTAATAACAACGCCACCTAATAGCTGAGTGCTAGCAAACCCAATGGTGGCAAGGCTCCAGATTTTTTGATAACGCTGCTCATAAATCTGTAGCAGACTATAAGAGCTAATAAATACAGTGGCTGGTGTAAGTAGACCTGTAAGAAAGGACGATAAGGCGAGTAAAGCAGTAGCATGGGAAAAGAATGGTAAAGCAACTGCCAAGCAGTAGACACCGTATAGCCATTTTATGGCTTGTAAATAACCAGTAAAGCGGCTTAAACAATAAGCCACAAAGGCGCCAATACAGCTTCCTGTCCCATAAAGAATCCAAAATAAATTTCGTTGTTGCAAGGGAAAGTGTAGGGTTCCCGATAAGTAGTCCATCCAGAACAAAGAGTGGGGAATATAAGCAAAAGCACTGCACATATAAGCAATAATAATGACAAGCCCCAAAGGTGAGTGTTTGAAGTTTTGAGGAGCTTGCGTTGTGACTTGTACGGCCTGAGTAGACTGATATTTTAATAAGTGGAAAAGAACGAAACTGCCAATAATAGAGAGTACTGCAAAAATGCTCCATACATATTGAACAGACATGTTTTTGAGTGCAGGAATAATGAGAGTAGCAGATAACACGCCTGCGCCAATACCACTAAACCCTAAAAAATTAACTTTAAGTCTTTGGCTAATTGCAATATTTTTCATAGCAAAGCTAGGTGCTAAAATCATGAGTAGGCCACCCGCGACACCTGAAATAGTACGCCAGAGAACAAACCAAGCCATAGGCATGTGTATAAACGAACAGCAGAGCAGGCTTAAACTGCCGAAGACAGCTGAACTTGTGATCAAAGCGGGAATAGATTTTTCTTTAATGCTAAACAGTGCCAATAGTGCGCCAACCAGATAGCCCAATAAATTTGCACTTCCTAAGTAACTTGCAAAATCATGAGTCCATCCATATTGCACAATCATGATCGGCATGAGTGCAGTATATGAAAATCTAAAAATACCAATTCCTAGGCAAGTCGCTAAAAAGACAAGCAGGCTCATTCGATAGAACGTAGACATGGGAAGTCTCTCAATTTTTTTATTATTAAAAGCGAGTTTATTTATCATTAGAAATGATTTAATATGATATTAATTATCTTGTTTTGAGATAGTGGTATGTTGCTTAAGTCTTTAGAGTTTTTTTTAGCGGTTGCAGAGAGTGGAAGTTTTTCACTAGCTGCACAAAAAATGTGTACGGTTCAATCGAACATCACAAGTCATGTGAAAAAGCTTGAAGAAGAGTTAGGCGTGGTTTTATTAAATCGTCATAACCCCGTTACATTAACTAACGCAGGGCAGCAGCTACATAGTTATGCTGTGCAAATGATCGCACTGCATAATAAAGCGAAAAAAATTTTTCAAGAAGGTGATATTGACCCGAATGAAACCATTCGTTTGGGCAGTATGGAAACGACAGCAGCAATACGACTTCCTCAATTGCTTAATCAATGTATGCAGCAATATCCGAATTTACCAATTGAGCTTCAAACTCACCCAACCCGATATTTGTTAAACGCGGTGCAACAAGGAGAAGTCGATTGTGCGTTTGTTGCTTCTAAATATGTAATTCCAGAGTTATATAGTTTTCCAGTGTGGCAAGAACAACTGGTTTTAGTTTGCCCAAAACAACAAGCTCACTTTCCCGACATTACCACCCTCGCAAAGACTCGTTTTATTGCGTTTCGACAAGGTTGTTCTTATCGGCATGCAATTGAACTGTTTTTAAATGATCATAGTGTGCCACCTTCACAAATTATGGAAATGGGTAGTCTCGATGGCATTGTAAGCTGTGTGGAGTTAGGTGTCGGTTTTGCTTTGTTGCCCAAGTCATATCTGAGCAAAGTAGCCGATAAAGTCTCATTAAATTGTTTTGAAATTAACACTGAATCTGCACATTTCACTACTTATTTGGTTGCTCAGCCTCCTGAAACATGGGGCAGTAATTTAAAGCAATTTATTTGTTTTATTGAGCAAAACTTTATACAGAAATGCGCTTAATTTTTATACATAAATATCCTACTTATCTTATGTTTTAAAAGTGATATATATGTATTTAAAAGTCATTTTATATTCTCATTCAGATCAGTAATGATCTGCATGCTAGAAAATTGTTGAAAAGGGTAGTTTATATAGGCCGGCTATGGTCAAATATGCCCCCTTAAAAGATGACACAAGCAATAAGTTGGAGTTTGGGAATGAATATACCCTTAATCATCAATATTGTGGTTTTTGTCGGGTTAATATTTTTACTCGCCCAAACACGTAAAACGGACTGGAGCTTATCTAAAAAAGTTCTAGCTGGCTTAATTTTAGGTGTAGTGTTTGGTTTAGGACTACATTTGATTTATGGCGGTGGCCATCCGATTCTTGCTGAATCTATTAGCTGGTTTAATATTGTTGGTAACGGCTATGTAAAACTTTTACAAATGGTCGTGATGCCTTTGGTCTTTGTTTCGATTTTAGGTGCGGTAGCGAAGCTGCACCAAGCTTCTTCTTTAGGAAAAATCAGCTTCTATACCATCGGGACTTTGTTATTTACGACACTCATCGCTGCGCTAGTTGGAGTATTTGTGACGAACTTGTTTGGTTTAACTGCCAAAGGTTTGGTACAAGGGGCGGCTGAAACAGCTCGACTTACTGCAATTCAGACTGACTATGTGGGTAAAGTAACGGACTTAAGTGTACCGCAATTTATTCTTTCTTTTATTCCGAGTAACCCTTTTGCTGAGTTAACGGGTGCAAATCCGACTTCAATTATTAGCGTGGTTATCTTTGCTGTATTTTTAGGGATAGCAGCACTCAACTTGATGAAAGATGATGCAGAAAAAGGTCAACGTATTCTGACGGCTATTCAGACTTTACAGTCATGGGTCATGAAGCTTGTTCGTTTAGTAATGACGCTTACACCGTATGGTGTTTTTGCTCTCATGACAAAAGTTGTGGCAAGTTCAAATGTTGCGGATATCTTGAATCTAGGCGGTTTCTTGGTCGCGTCTTACTTAGGTTTGGCGATTATGTTTATCGTACATGCCATTATTTTGACTCTGACTGGTGTTTCTCCACTTAAATTCTTCAAGAAAGTTGCTCCAGTTCTTACATTCGCGTTTACGAGTCGTTCAAGTGCAGCAAGTATTCCATTGAGCATTGAAGCGCAAACTCGTCGTTTAGGCGTGCCTGAGTCTATTGCAAGTTTCTCAGCTTCTTTTGGTGCTACCATTGGTCAAAATGGCTGTGCGGGTTTGTATCCTGCAATGTTAGCAGTAATGGTTGCGCCAACTATGGGGATTAATACGTTAGACCCAATGTGGATTGCTTCGTTAGTGGGTATTGTGACTTTAAGTTCAATTGGCGTAGCAGGTGTTGGTGGTGGTGCAACTTTCGCTGCGCTGATTGTGCTTCCTGCGATGGGCTTACCTGTAACATTGGTTGCACTTCTTATTTCAATTGAACCTTTAATTGATATGGGCCGTACTGCGTTAAACGTAAATGGTTCGATGACTGCTGGTGTAGTTACAAGCCAATTTATGGGGCAGACCGACAAAGCTATTATGAATAGCGAAGATGAAATTGAATTAACTCAACATCATTAAAAGTTAATATAAAAATGGCTCATCCAGTCGGGATGAGCCGTTTTTTTATATGTGTAAATTGCTACTGTGATGTTAATTTTAAAAAAACTGTATCTGTTTTTCTTTTAAATAATTTTTAAAAATGAGTCTATTAAGTAAGAGAGCACTAACATGAAAATGTATCAAGTCGATGCTTTTACCAAAGAGTTATTTCGTGGAAACCCTGCTGCTGTAGTAGTTGAAAAAGAGTGGCTAGATGCAGATTTAATGCAAAAGATAGCGCTTGAAAATAACTTATCCGAAACTGCTTTTGTAAAAATTATAGACTCTGAAAATTATGAAATCCGTTGGTTTACTCCAACAGTTGAAGTCGATTTTTGTGGACATGCGACTCTTGCCAGTGCGTTCGTATTATTTAAAGATTTTACCGAGAAAAAGACTCTTAATTTTCATGTACGAAACTTAGGCCTATTTGTCGTTCATCAAGATGAAGACGGCAAAATCAGAATGAACTTTCCCATACGTAAGGCTCATCAAGTTGAAGATTATCCGGCTGTTTTACGTCAAGCATTAACAAAACCGTTTAAAGCGGTTTATCAAAATGTTCAAGCCTACATTGTTGAATATGAATCAGTTCAAGATGTATTGGATGAGAAGCCTGACATGAACTTGCTTAAAGCCTTAGGTAAGCGGACTGCGATTACCGCCAGTGGTCTTGATGTAGCAATAACGTCAAGAGCAGATCAACACTATGATTGCGTATCGCGTTATTTTGCTCCTGTCGCAGGTATAGAAGAAGATCCTGTTACAGGTTCAATTCATACCGCAATAGCACCGCTATGGGCAGAGAAACTCGCTAAAAATAATATTACTGCTTATCAGGCTTCTAACCGTGGAGGCGTTTTGTATTGTAATGTGCTGAACCAGGAGCGTATTGAAATTTCAGGCTATGGCAAACTTTATATGCAAGCAGAAATTTTTCCTTAAAATATAAGGCCGTTTAAATAAACGGCTTTTTTTTCAAATCTTTACTATTAATGTCAGCTTAAATTTCCTACTATAGTCCCACAACTATTGATTTTTTATTATTCAAATTAATTGGTATTTATATGTTTATGCAGTTTAAACAACTGACTCTCTCCCTATGTATTCTTGGTTTAAGTGCTGCGTCTTTTGCACAAACAACATTAGTAAAAAGTAAGCAAAATATTGAGGAATATAAATTAGATAATGGTTTTCGGGTCGTACTTGCCCCGAATGACAAAGAAAATAAAATCTTTATTAATACCATTTATTTAACAGGTTCTTTAAATGATCCGCAAGGTAAAGGTGGCTTAGCACATTTACTTGAGCATTTGGCCTTTAAAGGCACGCAAAATGTAAAAGGTGAAGAATTCCAACGCCGTTTAGATCAATATACATTAATGACGAACGCGAGCACGGATTACTATTCAACTAAATACACGAATATTGTCCGTCCAGAAAAAACTGCACTTGATCAAGTACTGTATCTTGAATCTGAGCGTATGGACAAATTGGTTTTACAAGAAAAATTTGTTCCTTCTGAAATTGAAATCGTAAAGCGTGAACGTGAAGTCCGTATGGATCAGCCTTTTGCTGTTTTAATGGATCAAATGTGGAAATCGGCTTATGGAAACCAGTATTTAGGACGATTACCGATTGGTGATTTGCCAGAGCTTAAGTCAATTAAAATGCCGGAATTGAACCAGTTCTACCGTAGTTGGTACGCACCTAATAATGCGGTCATGGTGATTTCAGGCAAGTTTGATAAAACTGATGTTTTAAAAACGATAGATCAATATTTTAGTCCAATTCCTGCGCGAGCTGTGCCTAAGCGTGTTCAGGTGCCTGTGTTAGATTCTACAAAAATAAAGAATCGTGAATTTGTGGTGAAAAAGGGCAGTGATTTAGCCAAATTTCATATTTATATGAATGGAAAAAACGTCAAAATTCAGCCGACACTGGCTTTAGCGCCTATGTTATATACCATGCAGCCAAGCGGTCATTTGTACCAGAATATGGTTGAAACAGGCATTAGCACAGACGTTCAGGCATCAACTTGGTTAGACCAAGATTTTAATGTTGTATTTTTAGGGGCGGTCTACTCACCTAAAAACGACCCCAACAAAGTAGAAAGCGCTTTGCTCTCTGGAATTGAAAAAGGTAAACCTTTTACAGAGACTGAGCTAAAACGTGTAAAAAGTTTAATGAAAACACAAAGCGAGTTAGTCAATAAAGACGCCGTTGCTTTGGGTTCTCGTTTAAGTGATTACAGCGTAGCTGGTGGGCAGTGGGATCAATATTTCAAAGATTTAGATGCAGTTGAGAAAGTGAAGCTCAATGAAGTCAATCAAACCTTAAAACAGTTCCTTATTGCTGGGCATCGTATTGATGGCGATATTTTGCCAACACCTGAAGATCAAAAGAAAGCATTACAACTCGACCCAAAAGATAAACCTAAAACTTTAGATCAGACAGATGTTAAACCAGAACCTTTAAAAGACCCGAAAGTTTATCAAGAAGAAGTTAACGAGTTTTTAAAAACTTCTAAGCAATATGCTGAGAGTAATGAGAAAAAGATTATTCGTGGAAAACTTAAAAATGGAATGAAGTATGCTTTGTTCCCTGTGGAAACCCGTGATGATCGTACCTATGCCACCATTACTATGGATTTCGGTACAGAAAAATCTTTATTTAATAAAGGCACGGTAGTTGATTTAACTTCGTATTTATTACTTCGCGGTTCTGATAAATATAGCTTGCAAGATATTGCCGATAAATCGATTGATGCTGGTGGCGCGGCTTATGCGAGTGCTGACGGCAATGGCATGACCATTAATATTCAATCTAAAACTGAAAAGTTTGATGAATTCTTCAAGTTTGTTCTAGAGGTTATGAAAAACCCTAAATTTGAACAATCTCAATTTGATTTAATTAAATCTCAAAGCTTATCTAGTCTTGATCGTCCTTATACAGAACCTGATGTAGTTGCAGGTTTAACGTTGTCACGTTTAGTTGAAGAATATCAGCCAGGTGATTTACGCTACCACTTTGAACCTGAGTTAGCTAAAAAACAATTAAAGGATGTGACCCAAGAACAAGTCAAAGAGTTATATCAGCATTTCTTTGCAATGAACCATGCCCAAATTGCAATTACCGGCGCATTTGATGCTAAAAAAATGAAAAAACTATTAAATCAGGAGTTTGGTAGTTGGAACAGTAAACAACCATATGAAAAAATCTTAATTCAACACGTCGATTTTCCTGCTCAGCAAGTACATGCTTTATCTGAACAACGTGAGTTTGGTAGTTATCAAAGCGTACTTGCGATACCGGTTGGAAAAAATCATCCGGATGCATCTGCCTTAATTTTAATGAATTATATTTTAGGTGATTCTCAAATTTCTTCGCGTTTGGCTCAAGAGCTTCGTGAAAAAAATGCATTAGTTTATGGTTTTGGAACAGGACTGCAACTTGATCAGGACACCAATGTGGGTGCATTAAGTATTAGTGCAAACTATACGGCTGGGCGTTCGGCACAAGTTTCTGCTTCAGTTCATAAGGTATTAAATGACTTATTAACCAATGGTATTACCGAGCAAGAGCTTGCAGCAGCTAAAGCAGATCTCATGAAAAAACGTGTTACTGCATTAGAGGATGAACGTAATATTCACGGTATGTTAAATATTGAGCTTGAGTCAGGTAAAACATTACTGGATCGTGTTAAGCATGATCAAGATTTAACAAAGCTAACTGTTGCTGATGTAAATGCAGTCATTAAAAAATATATTAAACTTTCCAATCTCGTTGAAGTGATGGCTGACCAATATGGTCAACCGCAAAAGCAATAAATGACTTGCCAAATAAAAAGCCACATGAAGTGGCTTTTTATTTGGGTATTTAAAATTTATTAATGATCATGGTCATGCTTGTGAGTATGAAAATCTTCATTCTTACGGAAACGTAAATAGTTTTCGAACTGTTCACAGTACTCATCAAAGTTATCTTCAAGCATCATTTGAAATTGTTGAAGCAGATAAGACATCACTTGCTCTTTTGCATCACGCATTTCATTGCCATCTTTAAAATTATTGGCAGCGACCCATGTATTAAAACGGGCAGTTGCAAATAACATCGCAGCACTCACTTGACCGCGAAGCTCAGCTGGATCAGGTTTTTGGCCTTTAGGCGGGCGACAAAAATCATTCGCTTGTTTAATGAATTCATCCGCACGCTCAAAGAAAACAGCATTTAACGCTTCTTCTTCAGTAATATCTGTTGCATTAATCTTTTGAGACATGACTTATTCCCGCAAAAATAGAGCTGCTTATTATAGGCAAAGCCTTGCGGAAACAAAACCTTTGCCTTAGTCTGTAAATAGCCTAAGTATTGGGAGTTATAATATGCAAGATGCAATTGCCGTTCAAAGTCTAAAAACAGACATTGCTTTATTACGTCAGCATGTTTTTCCGCCTCAATATTTGGAGCATGTCGAAGGGCTGCCAATTTATTATGGTTTGCAAGAAGAAGTCTTAGCCTATTACCAACAATGGAAAGATTTAATAGAAAGGGCACAAGAGCTTTTTCAACCTTTTATGGAAGATGAATTACCAGATGCAATACACTTACCAAGCCATCTAAATTTACCTTTATTCTTTTTTCATGTGGACCGTATTCGGATTAATAAAACACGCGCAAAAGAATCGAAAACTTTCCGTGGTGTGGCGAGTCTTATTGAAAAATGTGGGCAGTTTGAAACAGATCAGATATTTACCATGCAAGAATGGTTGCAGAGTGACGACACAGCAGCGTTAGTTGCACACCGTGAATTTATCGATTTAAGAACTTATGTATTCCAGCATGGTCAAAGTGAATATACGCGTTCACGTTTTTATACCAATGGTATTGTGTTGGGTGTTGAGCCTCACTTTAAACTTGTTGACGCTCGTGATAAGCCAAGAAAACAGCGTAGTGATAGCTATAGCGACCCATTAGCAGATAATGGTGTATGGAAAGTATTTGGTAAATACCGCTAAAAAGTCGCGACATATTTGCCGCGACTTTAAAATTCTTACCAAAATATTTTTGCCTGTTTAAATTTTTGCAAAGCTTCGGCAGACTGATTTTGTAAATAAGGCTGTTTGGCCTTAATCCATCCTAATGCAAACCAAAAATGCGGGTCATGTTCAGTTGCTTTATTAAATAGATCTTCGGCAATAAACAAGTCGTTATAAAGGCCTAAAGTATTTTGCACAGGTTGTAATTTTTTTAAAAACTGCTGAACATTTTTACGTGGATATAAGCTTGATATAAATTCGATACAGTAACGTAATTGCTTCGCTTTTTTACGTATTTTGTGCTGTTCAGTGACTTCAAGTTCTGTGAAATGATCGGCATGACTTATGACTTGGTGATGTAACTTGTCTAAGCTTTTTTCTATCTGTTTTTTCAATTTTCCTTTAGCGTTTTGGTTATCTTCTTCTGAATAAGCAAATGCCAGTAATGCGAGCACGAGCTTAACGGTTTCTGCAGATTTAAACAGTGTGGTTAGGTCTTTTAATGGCTGCTCAGAAATAGGTAGCAAAAGTTCAGGTGAACCATGCTGCACAATCATCGGTAAAATTTCAGTACGAATGGCATCTTCGTCTCGCGTGTCTCCAAGCTTGCGGAAAAGTTCGGCAATTTGCTCTTCCCATACAGGGTTTAACTCGTCTGACCATGTTGCAAAATGGTGAAGTGCGCTGCGTAAACGGCGTAAGCTCACGCGTGCTTGATGAATGTGTTCAGCGTCGGCAACACCATCAGCAATTGCAGCCATATTCGGCAAGAACTGTCCCAAACAGTTTTCTACAATTTTTTTGAGCGCCTGTTCTGCTGAAACGTCTTTATCTAAGTTCAGATTTTTTGCGTGAACAGCCGGTGAAGCAGCTTGCCCCAATGCAAGTAAATTACCTCGCTCGGCTTTACTTCTAACATCGAGCCAAAGTTCATAACGATTAATCCATTGCTGAGCAAATTGAATAAGTGTTTTAACTGCACCTTGTTTAAGTTCGAACTCAACTTCGCAAATTTTGCTTTGTGCTGTTGCTGTTTTTACGACGCCGTCATCGAGACAGACTTCAATTGCCGTGTCATCTGCTTCAAAAACATGATAGGTACGTTGTACATCAGTCTCAAACTGTAAGCTTAGTTTTTCGACTTCAGAGCCTAAAGCTTGAGTAATCAAATCTGTGACGGCTTTATTGTCTTTATATAACTCAAGGTTTAAGTCAGGTTCTTGATCGCATTTTCCTAAAAAAACTTCTTCTTCGACACGATGTAAATGACTTTGGCCAGCGGCTTTAAAGGTTTGTACCCACAGATCATTTTCTTTACGTAAACGTAGAGCCATGCCATTTTTTGCGAGTAGGCGATTTGGTGTATCGTAATACTTGGCCTGTAAATGAATATGCTGCGCTTTATGCTTTTTTAAATACTGCTGAACAGTTTTTTTCTTCGATTCAGGTAACTGAAACTTAAGCTCAACTTCAACCATAATGGATCTCCCTGAATCAGGTATTTAAACTATCTTGAATAAGTATAATAGCTTAGCGCTAAAAATAATGTTTTTGATAGAGAAAGTTACAATCAAACATATGACGCTACACTTTTATTTAGGTGTACAATCAGGTGATGTTTTGATCAAATAAAAATCAGGAAGATGATCGTGAATGCACCAGTAAACTTTAGCCATGAAACTCAGCCAGAGTTTGAGTTACCGATTAAAAACTATCAGGAATTTTATCGTTTTTACTTAACCGAACACCGTAACATTATGAGCAGACGCTTACATGTGGTGGGAAGTAGCATTGGTCTATACTTTTTTTCAAAAGCGATTCGTAAGAAACAAGCTAAATATGTGCTCTATGGTTTGGTAGCGGGTTACGCAAATGCATGGGTTGGACATTTTGTGTTTGAAAAAAATAAGCCTGCCAGCTTTAAACAGCCACTTTATAGCTTTATTTCTGATTGGCGAATGCTTTCGGATGTTGCAACGGGTCGATTAAGTTTGATTGATCGTAAGCATGATAAAATTCCAAGTTAATTTATTTATTTTTTTAAATATACCGATTGGTACTGGTAAGCCTATATCAATCGGTACTTATGATGACTTATAAATCCGTTATACTAGCGAAGTTTTCAAAAGCGAGAGTAGAGTATGCGCGGTTTATATCTCATTACCAATGATGACCCAATCGAATTATTATTAGAAAAACTAGACGCTGCACTCGCAACCCATCAAATCGCAATTTTACAGTACCGCCGTAAAAAAGTAGACAAAGCCGATCAGCCTGCTGAAGTTGAACAGATTAAAGGTTTATGTGAAAAATATCAGGTTCCTTTTGTCATTAATGATGATTTAAAACTGGCTGCAAAGTTTGGTTTAGGTGTGCATTTAGGACAAAGTGACGGTGAAATTACCGATGCAAAATCACAGTTACCAGAAAGCGTCATTATTGGCCGTACTTGCCTAAACTCATTAGAACTTGCCCAAAAAGCAATTGCTGATGGCGCAACTTATGTTGCCTTTGGCGCTGTGTATGCAACTGCGACTAAACCGGAAGCAGGTAATGTAGGTATAGAAGTGATTAGGCAAGCAGCAGCTCAGTATGATTTACCTATTTGTGCAATTGGTGGTTTAACAGTTGAAAACTCAAAACCCGTGATTGAGGCTGGAGCTGACCTCTGCGCAGTCATTAGTGATATATTAGGTCGATCAACTGCTGAAATTCCTGCCCGTGTACAAGCGTGGGCACAATTATTTTCTTAAGCTTTCAAAATTATTTTTAGATATTTAAGACGAGCATTTCCATGAGTTTATCTCCAAAGCAAGAACAGTTATTTAAACAAGCCAGCAAACACATTCCAGGTGGTGTGAACTCTCCGGTACGTGCCTTTAATGGCGTTGGAGGAACACCGGTTTTCATCGAGAAAGCCAAAGGTGCGTATTTATGGGATGTAGATGGCAAGCGCTATGTAGATTATGTTGGCTCTTGGGGACCAATGATTTTGGGCCATGCTCATCCAGATATTATTAAAGCTGTACAAACAGCAGCAGAAGATGGTTTAAGTTTTGGTGCACCAACCGTACATGAAACAACGCTGGCAGATATTATTTGTGAAATCATGCCATCTATTGAATTGGTACGTATGACCAACTCTGGTACAGAAGCAACTATGACTGCTATTCGTTTAGCACGTGGTTATACTGGCCGTGACAAGATCGTGAAGTTTGAAGGTTGTTACCACGGACACTCTGACTCTTTATTAGTAAAAGCAGGTTCTGGTTTATTAACTAAAGGTGAGGGTGAACCAACATCGAAAGGTGTACCAGCTGATTTCGCTAAACACACTTTAACACTACCATATAACGATATTGCAGCATTAAAAGAATGCTTTGCAAAATTTGGTCATGAAATTGCGGGTGTTATTATTGAACCTGTCGCAGGTAACATGAATATGGTGAAACCAATTGATGGTTTCTTACAAGCGATTCGTGATGTGTGTGATGAATATAAATCTGTATTCATTATTGATGAAGTAATGACAGGTTTCCGCGTTGCATTAGGCGGTGCTCAGTCAGTTTACAACGTTAAACCTGACTTAACGACTTTGGGTAAAATTATTGGTGCGGGCTTACCTGTAGGTGCATTTGGTGGTAAGCGAGAAATCATGGAATGCATCGCACCTTTAGGTGGTGTATACCAAGCGGGAACTTTATCTGGTAACCCACTTGCTATGCGCGCAGGTATTGAAATGTTCAAACATTTACGTCAACCGGATTTTTACAGCAAATTATCGGCTCAACTTGAAAAGTTACTTGCAGGCTTACAAGCAGCAGCAGATGAAGCAGGTATTCCATTTAAAACTCAGCAAGCGGGCGCAATGTTTGGCCTTTACTTTACTGACCAAGAAGATATTACAAGCTTTGACTCTATGTTGGCATGTGATATTGAAGCTTTCAAAAAGTTCTTCCATGGCATGTTAAAGCGCGGTGTAAACTTGGCACCGTCGGCATTTGAAGCAGGCTTTATTTCATCTGCTCATTCAGATGAAGATATCGAATATACGATTCAGGCTGCAAAAGAAACCTTCGCCGAAATGAAGTAAGCAAAAAAGCCCGTTTTAAACGGGCTTTTTAATTTGAGTTATTTTTATATTTGTAGAGAACCATGTTTTACCCCTTACCTCGAAAAATCCAGTTAGCCGCAAGTACTTCAAATTGGCCTATTGAATCTACGCATGGCATTTTGCTCATGGTTGGGTTAAATGAACTTGAAAATGCATCTGAATGGTCACACCAACCATTAGCCGATCATTTAGAAATGCTAAGCAAAAGAGCACAGGCACTCGAAATTCCAGTTATGATGATTCAGTCATCTCAACTTCAACAGGCCATGTTACAGCTTGGGCAACAGTTGTCATCAAACACTCAAGCACAAGTGATAATGGCGGGAAATTTATCACCGCTATTTAAGCAAGTCATGCAGCTTGTTTTATCCATTACAGATTATGTAGCTGTTGTAAATGATGCGATTTTGGCGAGTAGTTTAGACCAGCATGTACAGTGGATTGAAAAAATCAGTTTTGACTCCATTCAACATATAAACACACAGACTTTAATGCGGTTATGGTCTTTAAGTGCACCGTCGTCACAGGTGTTATCCGAGAAAGGAATTTTATTGGCAGTTGCTGAACAGGTTGGGCGGCATCCAATGGAAATTCATCCAGAAATAGATTTAAGAAACTACGGTTTAGACACTGCTGGAGTCAATTATCTGTTGGAATTATGGTGCGCGAACGGTGCGAGTCTAAGTGCTGAAGAGCTGATGCAAACACCTACGTTGCAACATATTATGCAGTTATTGAAGCACTAATCGGCTTTAGCCATAAACTGAATCATAATATTTGCAAATTCTGTTGTTAATTTACCCGAACGGCATTGTAATTCGGACGTAAGCTTTTTATTATTGCCCGCTTGTTTTTCATCTTACCTTGGGAATACAACTTTGAGTGATTTTCTAAGTGAACATCTGATCTATCGTGATGATGATTTTATGGTGATTCATAAACCTTCGGACATTTTGAGTGTGCCAGGGAAAGGTGATTTACATGACAGCGTTTTGACAAGACTGGTGGCAATTGAACCACGAACTTTGCTCATTCACCGCCTTGACCGTGATACCTCGGGTATTTTGGTTTTTGGGTTATCTAAGCGTGGACAAAGTGCGATTGCACGCCAATTTCAAGACCGTCAAACTTCGAAAATATATGAAGCGTTAGTCGCAGGCCATCTAGACGGCGAAGGAACTGTTGATATCCCTGTCGTCTATGACCCGAGTCGACCACCTTTACATATTGTCGACGCTTCTCATAATAAACCTGCTTTAACACATTGGCAGGCGATCGAACATTTCCAGATTCAGGGACAACCGGTTACGCGTGTCAAATTAACACCGATTACCGGACGTTCTCATCAACTCCGTGTACACATGCAATATCTGGGACATCCGATTGTAGGTGATACATTGTATGCAACACCGGAACAATTACTTGTTCCTCGTCTGTGCTTGCATGCCAAACAGTTAAGTTTTAATCATCCTGTCACAGGGGAATCATTAACTTTTAACTGTCCTGTACCGTTTTAATGTAAAAACTTTCAATGAGTAATTTTTGTAGCGAAATAATTTAATTGGTTTCTGCTGCAAAATTTTGCTTTAAAGACTACATAAAAAGATGCAAAAATAAGCTAATTTGCATCGTACAATATGTAGTGCGAACTTGAGAAAAAGGTGGAAAAATTGCAGCAGTATGCTATTGGTCAACGTTGGCTATCAGATACAGAGACTGAGCTCGGTTTAGGCGTTCTTATTGATGTAGATGAAAGATCTGTCAGCATTTTATTCCCCAAGAGTGATGAAACGCGTGTCTATGCACGTAATAACGCACCGCTATCTCGCATCATCTTTAACACAAACGATGAAGTTCAAGATCAAGAAGGCCAAAAGTGGATTGTTGAGTCGGTTGAAGACCGCCATGGCGTTTTGCGTTACAACGTAGTTCGTACCTTAGAAAATGGCGAACAAGAACGTAAAGCGCTCAATGAAACTCGTATCGGTGCACAAATTCAATTATCAAAACCTTTAGATCGTTTGCTAGCAAGCCAGATCGATTATAAAGAGTGGTATGACTTACGCATTGAAGCCATGCTAATGCAAGCGCAAATGCAAACCAGTCCATTACGCGGCTTGGTTGGTGCACGCGTTGGTTTAATCCCACATCAACTCTATATTGCACATGAAGTCGGTAAACGTTTTGCACCACGTGTTTTACTTGCTGATGAAGTAGGTTTAGGTAAAACAATTGAAGCTGGTTTGATTATCCATCAACAGCTTAAAACTGGTCGTTCAGAACGTATCCTCATCTTAGTCCCTGATTCGCTGCAATATCAGTGGATGATTGAAATGCGTCGCCGTTTCAACTTGCAATTTTCTCTGTTCGATTTAACCCGTACTGCGTCTATTAAAGAACATGATCCAGAGCTTAACCCGTTCTTAACTGAGCAATGTATTATTGCCAGCGTCGACTTGATGGTGGACCATGACGATTTACGTGAGCAAGCACTAGAAGCTGGTTTCGATTTACTCGTTGTCGATGAAGCGCATCATTTAATGTGGAGCGAAGAAGAAGGCGGTAATGATCGTTACGACTTAGTTGAAGAGCTTGCCGAAAATACGGCTGGTGTATTACTTCTTACAGCAACACCTGAACAGCTTGGTGTAGAAAGTCACTTTGCACGCTTACGTTTGTTAGATCCGCAGCGCTTTAGCAGTTTAGAGCGTTTCTTGGATGAAGAAGCGCAATATCAGCAAACTGCTCAAGTTGCAGAAGTATTGATGTCAGATGAACCTTTAACTCAAGAGCATTTAACTGCTTTAGAAGGTTTATTGGGTCATTCAATTGAAGATCAGCCTGAACAACGTTTCAGAGCGATTCATGAGTTGTTAGACCGTCATGGTACAGGTCGTATTTTATTCCGTAATACGCGTGAAGCGATTCAAGGTTTCCCAGGCCGTGATTGCCAACCAGCACCTTTGCCAGCGCCAGAAGATTGGTCAAAAGACGGTAAACTACGTGAGCAAATGTGGCCAGAAGAAGCACAAATTGATGGATCATGGATGCAAAATGACCCACGTGTGCCATGGTTAATGGAAATTCTACGTAAAGAACTTAAACATAAAAAAGTTCTTTTAATTGCACGTAGTGGTCCTGTAGTTGAATCTTTAGAAAGCGCACTTCGTTTGCATGCAGGTATTCGTACTGCAATGTTCCATGAAGGCATGAGTTTACTTGAGCGTGACCAAGCAGCTGCTTACTTTGCAGAAGAAAGCTATGGTGCTCAAATTTTACTGTGTTCTGAAATTGGTTCAGAAGGTCGTAACTTCCAGTTTGCGAGTGATCTCATTTTATTTGATTTGCCTGCAAACCCAGATGTTTTAGAACAACGTATTGGTCGTTTAGACCGTATTGGTCAAGAAAACCGTATTCAAATTCATGTACCTTACTTAATGGGTACTGCTCAAGAGCGCATGTTCCGTTGGTACAATGAAGCATTAAATATTTTTAGCAATATTTCTCCAACAGCTCAAACGTTGCAAGAAAACTTTATTGTTGAATTAAAAGACTGCTTACTTTCAGATCAAGGCCAAACATTTGAAGACTTACTCGAAGAAGTCAATGTTCAACGTCAAGCTTTAGAAACAGAGCTACAAGCTGGTCGAGATCGCTTGCTTGAATACAACTCATGTCGTCCTATCGTTGCACAAGAAATTGTTCAAGCCTTAGAAGACTACGATGACAACACAACATTACCTATGTTTGTGAAGCGTTTTATGTCTTCAACCAATATCGATTTTGATGAGCAAAGTAACGGTACTGTTATTATT
Organism: Acinetobacter sp. AOR41_HL; assembly: GCF_027854645.1. Classification (NCBI taxonomy): domain Bacteria; kingdom Pseudomonadati; phylum Pseudomonadota; class Gammaproteobacteria; order Moraxellales; family Moraxellaceae; genus Acinetobacter; species Acinetobacter sp. AOR41_HL. Next base: position 185,378 of record NZ_JAKTHZ010000017.1, read on the forward strand.
CGTCCGACAGACCAGATGCAAGTTCAAGGTTTGGCACTAGACGAAGAGGGCATGACTGCGACGTTCTATCGTGATCAAGCACAAATGCGTGAAGACGCTCAATATCTGACTTTAGAGCATCCGTTCATTGAAAGTGTAATGGAAATGATCCGTACACAATCCTTCGGTAGTACTAATGTTGCTGTTCTTAAGTCAAATGCATTAAAGCAAGGTTCTGTATTACTTGAAGTCTGGTTTAAAGTTGATGTAGTTGCACCAAAATCTTTGAACTTGCCATCAAGCTTACCGAAACAGCTCATTCGCGTGTTGTTAAGTGAAAATGGTCAGGACTTATCTGAAAAGATTGATCCAACCATTTTAAAACCATATTTGCACCATTTAGATGGCAATAGCTGCCGCCAAGTGGTTAAAGCTCGCCGTGAAGTAATTGAAGAGCGTTATAGACAAGCACTTGATATTGCTAAAGTAGGCTTGCCACAGTTACAACAGCAGGCAAAAGAGCATTATGGTAGTAAATGGCAATACGAGATTGACCGCTTAACTTATTTAAAACAGTTCAACCCAAGTATTCGTCAAGACGAAATTGAGCGCTTACAGAAGTTGCAAAAAGAAGGCTTGAGTTTACTCGATGGCTTAACCGTAACTCCGGAAGCGATTCAAGTACTTGTGGTGGTTAAACCATAAGTAAGCAATCATAAAAAAGCGCCGTTACGGCGCTTTTTTATTGAGTAAAATTTAATTAAATCATTCTGGCATCTTTTAATTCTAGTTTTAAATACGCATAAAAGATTGGTGCTGCAATCAATCCACCTAAACCAAAAATTGACTCAAAAATTAACATTGCCAATAAAATTTCCCATGCATTGGCATTAATTTTATGTCCAATAATTTTCGCATTAATAAAATATTCTAACTTATGTACTAATACGAGATAGAGCAGAGCAACGCCTGCTAGACCGAGTGAAACCGTCAATGCAGCAATAAAAGTGAGCGTATTTGAAATTAAGTTGCCTAAAATTGGAATGAGACCAAACAAAAAAGTAAGAATGGTTAAGGTTTTGGCGAAAGGGAGGTGAACACCCCAAATCGGCAATATTACAAATGCAAATAATATAAAGAGCAGCGTATTAATTGCTGAAATTTTAATTTGAGCAAAAACGACGTTTCTAAAAGAAATTGATAACTTTTGAATACGTTGAATGAGTAAAGACTTAAATATAGGCTGTGGTGTTCGACGGTGAAAGCCATGAATAGCCACCAAAATACCAATAATAAGGCCCATAATCATCGTTACGAAGTTATGTAAGATATCGGAACTGGCATTTTTTAATGTCGTCACGTTATCTTTCATAAACGCAAAAATTTCATCTTTTAGTTCTGTAACGCTGTCTGGAATATAACCTGGAAGATATTTGCCAATTTCGGTTTGTAAGTGTAATAGCGTTTGATCGACTTTATTGTTGATATTATGGATACCTACACCTTTTAAGTCATAAACCACAAAGCTAATTAAACTTGTAATGAAAAAGGCGATGAGTGAAACCGTGATAATACTGAGTAAAATACTAATAAAAATGCGGGCTCTTTGACCATCAATATAACGTTCAACAATAGAGCTTAAACTAATAATAATTTCATAAATGAGAAAGCCAGCAAAAAAGCTTGCTAAGAGATGCAAGGGGATAACCGAAAGCAAAAAAATGCCCATCAGAATATAACTTGCAATCAGGCTTTGACGATTACTCAAACTTTGCATGTGAATCCCTAAATATCGTGGGGAAATATGGGTATGTATTGCTAGAATAATAATTACTTATACTCTTGCATGTTGGTTGCTTCAATCTACGAATTATATTTTTATCAAGAAACTGGTATATCTGTATAAAAAATGGCTTGTAAAATCACAAACCATTTTATGTTGAATTTATCGTATTTTTGCTTCGTCTAGATGACGGGCACCTTCTAAAATCATTCTTATCATAATCATGGTTTGTTCTGCGACTTCTGCACGTTGATGAACCGGAAGATCAATCACCTTAGCACCCATATGAAATACAAGTTGCGTAATTGCTTTTGCAACGAGTTCTGGATGGTATAGATGGTTGTTGTTTAATCGCTCTAGACGGATTAAATCTTCTTGTAGTTCTTGCTGGAAGAAGTTGAGCTGGCGGTCTACAGCAGCTTTATAAGATGCAGAACCTGTAAAACCTTCGCGTAACAATAAACTTAAATTACCTTCATCTGCATCAAGCTGCTGAAGAAAAATTTCTACCGAACTACGAATAATGCTGTCTTGAAAAGATGCCCGTAGACGAGCTTGACGAATAATCTTACGTAAAACGATACCAGCACGGTCAATGAGTGAAATGGCTAATTCATCAATATCTTTAAAGTGGCGATAAAAGCTGTTTGGTGCGATACCAGCTTCTCTCGCAACTTCACGTAAGCTGAGTGAGGCGATACTTTTTTGTGGACCAATCAGGTTAAGTGCAGCCTGAAAAAGTTCCTCTTTAGTAATCGTCGCTTTTCTTCCAACAGAACGCGTTACTGTTTTTATTTCAATGACATCTTGTGAAGAGCTTGTGTCATTTTGGCTCTGAGAAAGTGAGGTTTGGGTCATGCTTTTCAATATATTCTTAAACTCTCTGGATTATAGCGTTAGACAGGGAACTTGTGAAATTGTAATTAAAAGTACGGGTGTATATACAAATATATATACATGTGTATAATAATTAAAAAAGAGCGACAGAGCCCTCAGTTATGCAAGCAATCGAAAAGAGAAATTCTCTATTCAATTCATTAACACAAGCCGTATTTGATAAAGATATGGCGAGTTTCTGGCTACAAAAAATAAATCCCTTATGGTCTGTACAGCACGGACTAGTTCAAATTGTAAAAAAAGAATTCGTAGCTCATGACACTGTGAGCCTTACTTTAAAATGCAACCGTTTGGTCAAAATGGGAGCAGCAGGTCAGCATCATCCAGTGATTGTTGAAATTGCGGGCCGCCGTTATGAACGTACTTATAGCTTGACACAAATTGATGCAGAGCACTTACGTTTAACCGTTAAAAAAGTTGCTGATGGTGTTGTTAGTAATTGGTTCATTGCTGAAAGTAAGATTGGTGATATTTTTGAGCTTGGTCAACCTTATGGTGATATGCAACAAAATATCCAGACACCAAAATTAATTATGTTAGCTGCTGGTAGTGGTATTACACCAATGTTGAGCTTAATCACAGCAATTAAGCAAAGCCAGCAATTAGAAAAAGTGCAGGTTCAGCTTTTATATTGGGTAAAACAGCGTTCTGATGCTGCTTTTACAGAGTATTTCGAGCAAGTGGCTGAACAAAACCCAAATTTCAGCTATCAGGTGTTTTACACACAAGAAACACCAAATGATGAGCGCTTAAATGCCGAACATCTTGCTTTGGTTGATGATATTGAAAACAGCACGGTCTACGCATGTGGTCCATCTGGCTTTGTTTCAACTGTCGAAGAGCTTTTTGAAAAAGCACCAGCCGTGCTTACTGAAGCGTTTAGTTTAAGCAATGCAAGTTCTGCAGATGATGTCGGTTATGTGAATGTCACATTAACTCAGTCTAATAAAGTGATTGCAATTCCTAAGGGACAATCGATTTTGGTGAGCCTTGAGCATGAAGGTGTTAAGCCAACACACGGTTGCCGTATGGGAATTTGTAATAAATGTGTTTGTAGTAAAACGCAAGGTTCTACACGTAACCTACTAAACGGTAGTCAAAATACAGAACCAAGCCAGTTACTTAAAATTTGTGTGAACTCAGCACAATCCGATCTAGTTATTGATCTTTAAGAGAGACCTCTTATGAATATGCCAGTGAAAGTCGAATATTTTAAAAATCCTAAAAATCGCGATTTGACTCCAGCAGAACTTGAAGCATTTGCAAAAGAGCTTGATCAGATCAAACAAGAAGTATTGGATGATTTGGGTGAAAAAGACGCAAAATATATCCGTCGTGTTTATGCTGCCGTTCGCTATAGCAGTCTTTTAGGACGAGCATGCTTATTTGCAGGTTGGTTCCCACCAGCATGGATTTTGGGTACAGGTCTATTAGGTTTCTCTAAAATTATGGAGAACATGGAACTTGGTCATAATGTTATGCATGGTCAATATGACTGGATGAATGATCCAAAATTTAATGGCCAAACTTATGAGTGGGACACGGTAGGTACATCTGATAACTGGCGCCAAACTCATAACTATAAACATCATACTTATACCAATATTAAAGGTGTTGATGATGATATTGGTTATGGCTTACTCCGTTTATTCCCTGAGCAACGTTGGAAACCAGGGTTTTTACTGCAACCGATTTATAGTATTCCATTTTGCTTATTGTTCCAGTGGGGCGTAGCAATTCAGAATCTTGAAATTGGGCGTGTGCTTTATAAACGTAAGACCAAGGCACAATTTTTAGAAGAGTTAAAACCAGTGAATAAAAAAATTGGTAAGCAACTTTTTAAAGACTATGTTTTCTTCCCTCTCATTGCAGGGCCAGCAGCTTTACCAGTATTTACGGGTAACTTAGTCGCTAATGGTCTTCGTAATATCTGGACATTCAGTATTATTTTCTGTGGTCACTTCACAAAAGATGCAGAAGTATTTCCAAAATCTGTTTTACAAGAAGAAAGCCGTGGACACTGGTATATGCGCCAAATTCGTGGTTCTTCTAACTTAACAGGTTCAGAAGCATTTCATATTTTGTCTGGTCACTTAAGTCATCAAATCGAACATCACTTATTCCCAGATATTCCTGCTCGTCGTTATCGTCAAATGGCTCCAAAAGTTGAAGCAGTTTGTAAAAAATATGGTTTGAACTATAACAATGCCAGCTTTGTTAAACAGTTCGGTCAAGTGGTCGGGCGTATTGCAAAATATGCTTTCCCATTTAAAAAATAATATGAAAAAGCCCTGAGAGTTCAGGGCTTTTTTTATTTCTTTCTAGAAATCCACATCGTAATAGTGGCATGGAATACCTTGTCTTTGTGAGTGTCGTAAACATCTACATTAACTAAATATTCTCCAGCCTTTTCCCAGTCATAATTCGCGTGTACAGGCGCCGCTACAGCAATAAGGTCTGTTTCTGCCTTTTTTAAATATTCAACAGTCATGCCTTTTGGAATCCAGCGATGAGTAGAAGGGACAGTAACTTCTGTCATAGTTCCACCTGCGAGCTCTGCCATATTACACATGGCAATTGCATGTACTGTTCCAATATGGTTAAGCACAGAACGCTTCTTTTTGATGGAAATTTCACAATAATTTGGCTTTAGCTCAATAAAAAGAGGAGAAATACTGCCGAAATAGGGTGCTTTTAGGCACAGCATACGAGAGAAAGTCCACTTTCCTTTAGGGAAAGCAGTGACTTTATTCCAGAGTTCTAATGTTGTTGCCATAATTAATTTTCCTTTAATTTGAAAATACAGAATATTATTCTGTTAAAGAATATAGTTCTGTTTACAAATATGCGTCAAGTCATTCAAAATAACTCCGATGACTGGTCAGAGAATACAAAATGGTGTCTGCTCAAAATTTATTAGAACGTTTGTATCCCGGAAGAAGGGCTGCGTTAAAACGACAAATATTGTTAGATGCTTTAGATTGTTTTTTAGAGCATGGCATTGAAGCGACCAGCATTGAAATGATTCGTGCCAAATCAGAAACGAGTGTTGGAGCGGTTTACCACCATTTTAAAAATAAAGAAGGAGTAGTCGCGGCTTTATTTTTTTCAGCTTTAGATGATCAGACAGCACTAAGAGATGAATATTTAAAACAGGCCAAAACATTACAAGAGGTGGTATTTGGTTTAATTCATAGTTATGTAGACTGGGTAAGTGAACAACCCGAATTTGCAAAATTCTTAATTACTGCTCATTTCAATATTATGCAAGGGGAAGAACAGCAACAACTTGCTCAAAAAAATAAAAGTAGAAACAAAAAGATATTCAGCTTGATTGCAGATTTTGAAGAATTTAAAGCTTTCCATATGATTCCACATGAACTTTTGCTGTCACTGGTCATTGGTTCTACAGAAAGTTATTGTCGTGCGTGGTTATCACAACGTGTAAAGTCTGACCCTAAAATCTATAAAGACTTGTTAGCCAAAGCAGCATGGAGTTCATTGCAAGATTTATGTTTAGAACAATAATGTGGAGTATAAAAAAACCGCATTAAGAATGCGGTTTTTTAGTTTGAAAAATAATTATTTAAACTGGATTGAACCATTTGCATTTACGGTAATTTTAGACTCACCAGCAGCCATATCTTGAGCTGGGGCTGCAGCTTCGGCCAGCGCAAATTTAGCCATACTTGCACGCATTACAGGCTGAGGAAAATAGTTATTCGTGTTTAGGTTTAGATTAACTAACGTGTATTGGCTCTTATTCCAAGCTTGAGTCAACATTTGAGCACGTTGCTGGAAGCTTTTAGATGCTTCAACCATTAACTCATTTTCAACTTTTTTACGTTGCTCATCTGAAACACTAAAATTAATGGATTGAGTTTGAAAGCTTTGTTGTAACTCATTAATTAATTGGCTTGCTGCTTTAAAATCTTTACTTTCTAAACGGATTTCTGCACGGCCACGCCATTCTTTTAATTTGTTACTGTCATTGTCATAAATTGGATAAGTGCTTTGAGCACCGGTTTCCACTTTTACCTGTGGATATTTGCGTGAAGTCGCCAGTGCTTGATTCATTAACTGGTTAATTTGATTTGAAAGTTCAGCAGGCTGCTTGTTACTTTTTTCAATATATAACGTTGCATGCATTTCATCGTTAGATACCTGACGAGAAGCTTCAGCTTGAACATTTACAATATTGTAGTGAAGTGCATTATCATCTTGGGCAAAAACCATAGGGCTGAGTACCGTACCAAGGAGAAGAGTAGATATTGCTAAAGTACGCATAAATTTATCCTTTAAAAATTAATATAAATTTAATTTTTTTTCATTAAGAAATGTTAAACATAAGTTATGCATAACTTTTGCAGATTTTGTGGGGTATTTGTAATATTTAAATCACGTTTTTTAATTTTTGGTGCAGACAAAAGCTTTGAAAAATAAAAACTTAAAAATAAAGTATTTCAATGTAACTTAAAAAATCAAACTAATATAAAAAAAGAATATTTTCTTTAGGCTGTCACATAGTATGATGATAATTCATCGTAACTATTGGGATAATACATTTTTTCAATAAGATTAGATGAGTAAAGTACACAAAAGACGTTTTTTTTCTTGCAAAATTAGGTATCATCGCGCTCCTAGTTACAAGATATAAAATATGTGTCTTCGCTAGTTCTATAAAGCACCGAGTCAAAGGACCAAAAGTCACCAGACTTATTTCTTTCTACCCTTATCAGAGATGGTAATCCGATATGAGCGTTACTTCTGTCAACCCTGCCACTAATGCTACCAACGAATATTATTTGACTCGCCAAAGTCAAATGGAATCGAATGTTCGTAGCTATCCACGTAAATTACCGTTAGCGATAGCGAAAGCACAAGGTTGCTGGGTTACTGATGTTGAAGGTACACAGTACCTTGATTGTTTAGCTGGGGCAGGTACATTGGCTTTAGGTCATAATCATCCTGCGGTGATTCAAAGTATTCAAGACACATTGGCAAGTGGTTTGCCATTGCATACTTTAGACTTAACCACACCTTTAAAAGATGCGTTTACTGAAGCGTTGTTAGCATATTTACCAGGTGGTAAAGAAGAATATTGCTTACAGTTCTGTGGTCCTTCTGGTGCAGATGCGACTGAGGCAGCAATTAAACTTGCTAAAACTTACACTGGCCGTAGCTCAGTGATCAGTTTCTCTGGTGGTTACCATGGTATGACTCATGGTTCACTTGCAATGACTGGTAACTTAAGTGCGAAAAATGCAGTGAATGGCTTAATGCCAGGCGTACAATTCATGCCATATCCGCATGAATATCGCTGCCCACTTGGTTTAGGTGGTGAAGCTGGTGTTGACGCTTTAACTTACTATTTCGAAAACTTTATTGAAGATGTTGAAAGCGGTGTAACTAAGCCAGCTGCTGTTATTCTTGAAGCAATTCAAGGTGAAGGCGGTGTTGTTACAGCTCCAGTAAAATGGTTGCAAAAAATCCGTGAAGTGACTGAAAAGCACAACATCGTTTTAATTTTAGACGAAGTTCAAGCAGGCTTTGCTCGTTCAGGCAAAATGTTTGCATTTGAACATGCCGGTATTGAACCTGATGTCGTTGTAATGTCTAAAGCAGTAGGTGGTGGTTTACCACTTGCAGTATTAGGTATTAAGCGTAAATTTGATGCTTGGCAGCCTGCTGGTCACACTGGTACTTTCCGTGGTAACCAACTTGCTATGGGTACAGGTCTTGTTGTATTAGAAACGATCAAGGAACAAAACCTTGCTCAAAATGCACAAGAGCGTGGTGAATTCTTACAAGCTGAATTGAAAAAATTAGCTACTGAATTCCCATGTATCGGTAACGTACGTGGCCGCGGTTTAATGATTGGTGTTGAAATCGTTGACGAGCGTAAACCTGCTGACCGTATCGGTTCTCACCCTGCTGACTCTCAGTTAGCGGCTGCGATCCAGACTGCTTGCTTTAACAACAAGTTATTGCTTGAAAAAGGTGGTCGTAACGGTACAGTAATTCGTTTACTTTGCCCACTCATCATTACTCAAGAAGAGTGTGTAGAAGTAATTGCTCGCTTCAAGAAAGCAGTTGCAGAAGCATTGGTTGCAGTGCGAGGCGCGTAAGTATGGTGGATTTTGCAGAACATCGTAAAGCGTTACTCTGCAATGATGCACAATCCATTGCTGACTATGAGTCAGCAATGGGCGAAGCGGTAAAAGCCGTTTCAGCATGGTTGCAAAATGAAAAAATGTACACAGGCGGTAGCATTAAAGAATTGCGTTCAGCAATTTCTTTCCAACCTTCAAAAGAAGGTATGGGTGTACAACAATCTCTTCAACGTATGATTGAGCTTTTCTTAAATAAAAGCTTAAAAGTACACCATCCACACTCATTAGCACATTTACACTGCCCAACCATGGTGATGAGCCAGATCGCGGAAGTGTTAATCAATGCAACTAACCAGTCTATGGACTCATGGGATCAAAGCCCGGCAGGTTCATTAATGGAAGTTCAGCTTATTGATTGGTTGCGTCAAAAAGTAGGTTACGGTTCTGGTCAGGCAGGTGTTTTCACTTCTGGCGGTACTCAATCTAACTTGATGGGTGTATTGCTTGCTCGTGACTGGTGCATTGCGAAAAACTGGAAAGACGAAAATGGTAATCCATGGTCTGTACAGCGTGATGGTATTCCAGCTGAAGCAATGAAAAACGTCAAAGTCATTTGTTCTGAAAATGCGCATTTCTCTGTGCAAAAGAACATGGCAATGATGGGCATGGGCTTCCAGTCAGTTGTAACTGTACCTGTGAATGAAAATGCTCAGATGGATGTTGATGCTCTTGAAAAAACGATGGCGCATCTTCAAGCTGAAGGTAAAGTTGTTGCTTGTGTTGTTGCGACAGCAGGTACAACCGATGCTGGTGCAATTGATCCATTGAAGAAAATTCGTGAAATCACAACGAAATATGGTTCATGGATGCACATCGATGCTGCATGGGGCGGTGCACTGATCTTGTCAAATGACTATCGTGCAATGCTTGATGGTATTGAGTTGTCTGACTCGATCACCCTCGACTTCCATAAGCATTATTTCCAAAGCATTAGCTGTGGTGCGTTCTTGTTAAAAGACGAAGCGAACTATCGTTTCATGCACTACGAAGCTGAGTACTTGAACTCTGCTTATGACGAAGAACATGGTGTACCTAACCTTGTGTCTAAGTCATTACAAACGACTCGTCGTTTTGATGCATTAAAATTGTGGATGACAATTGAATCACTTGGTGAAGACCTATATGGTTCAATGATTGACCATGGTGTAAAACTGACTCGTGAAGTTGCAGATTACATCAAGGCAACTGACGGTTTAGAGCTTTTAGTTGAACCACAATTTGCTTCGGTATTGTTCCGTGTTGTACCAGAAGGTTATCCAGTTGAGTTTATCGATAGCTTAAATCAAAACGTAGCAGACGAATTGTTTGCACGTGGTGAAGCAAATATCGGTGTAACAAAAGTTGGTAATGTACAGTCATTGAAAATGACTACATTAAGCCCTGTTGTAACATTTGAAAATGTTAAAAACCTTTTAGCTCAAGTATTGGCTGAAGCTGACCGCATTAAAGATGCGATTGCTTCTGGTAATTACGTACCACCAATCGACTAATTGAGTTGATACTAAAAAAGCTCGGTTTATTGCCGGGCTTTTTTATTACATATTATTTTTATTAAAAGTGTGCATCGGAAAAGACTAATATGCACAAAATATGCATATTTTCAAAAAACAAAAATAATTATGCATGATTTATGGGGAGCAAATTTCTTATTGTATTGGTAGGTTCCAGATATTTTGGGTTGTATTGATATATCAATATCGCACTTACTTTAAATAATCCCGCTTTAACTGAAAAAAGTAAGTGGCTGTAATTACAATTAAGACAAGGAAGAAGAAATGCAACAAGCGAATATGCTCAATGAATTTAAACTCATTATTGGCGGTCAACGTTGTTCAGGTGAACAAGGTGAACTAGAAATTCTTAACCCTGCTACTGGCTTAACTGCTGCACGTTGTGCAAAAGCATCAGTTGCGCAGGTGAACCAAGCAGTGAGTGCAGCTAAACAGGCATCTAAAGCTTGGCAACAAATCTCGCATGATGAACGTAAATCAATCCTAAATAAAATTGCAGATGGCATTGAAAAGCACGCTGAAATGCTCGCAGAGCTGGTTGTTCTTGAACAAGGTAAACCACTGGCACTTGCGCAAATGGAAGTGCAGGGTGCAATTGGCTGGACGCGTTATGCGGCTTCTATGGATTTACCGGTAGAAGTAATTGAAGACAGTGAAACTAAGCGTATTGAGCGCCATCGCCAACCATTGGGTGTAGTGGCTTCAATTACGCCATGGAACTGGCCACTCATGATTGCAGTTTGGCACATCATGCCTGCATTGCGTGCGGGTAATGTTGTGATTAGCAAACCTTCTGAATACACACCACTATCGACTTTACGTTTATGTGAAATCATTCAGCAAGAAGTTCCGGCTGGTGTAATCTCAATTGTGGTTGGAGCTGGTGAGATTGGCGAAGCATTATCTTCTCATCCAGATGTGCAAAAAGTTGTCTTTACTGGCTCAACTCGAACTGGTCAGCACATTATGGCTGGTGCAGCTCAGCAGCTAAAACACTTAACTTTAGAGCTCGGCGGTAATGATGCTGGTATTGTATTGCCAGATGCAAATATCGATGAAATTGCAGCTAAGATTTTTAATATGGCGTTCTTAAACGCTGGTCAAACATGTGCGGCATTGAAGCGCTTATATGTACATGAAAGCCAATATGAGGCTTTATCTCAAAAGTTAGCTGATATTGCCAACGCTCAAGTGGTGGGAGATGGTATGGCATCTTCTACAACATTTGGTCCAGTACAAAACCAAATGCAATATAACAAGGTGAAAGCTCTTATTGCTGAGGCGATTGAACAAGGTGCAAAAGCACTTTCTGGACAACAACAGTTACCAGAGCAAGGCTACTTTATTGCGCCAACTATTTTGACTGAAGTTTCTGACTCTTGTCGCGTGGTGCAAGAGGAGCAGTTTGGTCCAGTGTTGCCTGTTTTAAAATATACCGATATCAACGATGCAATTGCCCGTGCCAATGACAGTGAGTTTGGCTTAGGCGGTTCAATTTGGTCTTCTGATCTTAAAGCCGCACAGACCTATGCTACGCAGCTTCAATGCGGAACGGTTTGGATTAATACCCATGCAGAAGTGTTGCCTCATGCACCTTTTGGTGGCTGGAAAATGTCTGGCTTAGGCGCTGAATTTGGTTTGGAAGGTTTGCTTGAAAATACGATTGGGCAAACGGTCCATATTAGTAAAATCTAAATATTAATTTTAAGGCGGATTTAGTATCCGCCTTTTTATTTTCACTTTTAAGAGTGAAAAGCTGAGTTATTTTATTGAGAGTGATGATAGCTCATGCTTTTAGGCTTGATTAAAAAATGATTCTGTTCTTTAATTTTTTTCAGAACAATGTAAGACTTTATATGGCCTATAAAATTATAAGAAAGCAATCTTTCAGTCACAAATTGAGAAAGCTGTTCTAAGTTTTCAGCAACAACTTTTAAAATAAAATCTGCATCGCCACTAATTGAAAAAGCATCCTGAATGTTATCTTCAGCTTCAATCAGCTCTTGAAAAGCTTGTTGTGATTTGGCTTCGTGTGTCCTTAAATTAATGTGAATCATTGCTGTAACTTCAAGCCCTAGCGCCTGTTGCTGGATGCGTGCCGTGTAGCCAAGAATCACGCCTTTTTGCTCAAGCAATTGACGTCGTCTTGAACATTGAGAAGCAGATAAACCGATTAAATCTCCAATTTCCTGATTGGTGAGTCGTCCATTCTTTTGTAGTGCCTGAATGATTTGCCAGTCGAACTTATCCATTGCATAAAATCCTTTTATGATACACAAATCATGTATTTTTATTAAAATGCGTTTTCATTATGCACGAAATCTAAAAGATAGATGAAATATTATTTTTCTATGGAATAAAAATTGGTCTCAAAGGATATAGAGCAATGTTCATAGAAATTGGTGAATTTTTAAATCTTCGTCTAAAACAAATGGGTATCCAACATCTTTTTGGTGTACCTGGTGATTTTAACCTCTCATATCTAGAACAAGTTGAAGCAGACCCACAACTCGAATTTATTGGAAATTGTAATGAATTAAATGCTGCCTATGCAGCAGACGGTTATGCACGAATTAACGGTTTTTCTGCTTTGGCTACCACTTATGGTGTAGGTGACTTAAGTGCCATTAATGGTATTGCAGGTGCCTATGCAGAAAATGTGCCTCTTATTCATATCTCAGGTATTCCACCTTTACATGCAGTTCAAAAGGGCACTTTAATTCACCACACGCTTGTCGATGGTAACTATGACAATATTATGAACTGTATGAAAGAGTTCACAGTTGCCCAAACTCGTTTAACTCCTGCAAATGCAGCTTCTGAAATTGATCGTGTGTTACGTCAGTGTTTCCTTGAACGCCGTCCTGTACACATCCAACTACCTGGTGATATTACCCACGTTAAAATTGAAGTGTCTGAGTGTCCGCTCGACTTAAGTTATCCAGCTGTTGAGCCTGAATTATTGCAAAGTGTGGTGAGCAAACTTTGTGACATTATTGAGAATGCTCAAAGTCCAGCGCTTTTAATTGATAATGAAGCTTCAGTTTTTGGCGTAACTTCACTTTTAAATGATTTGTCTCAAAAATGCTCAATTCCATTTGCAGGTATGAATACTGCAAAAAATATTATGGATGAAAGCTCACCTCGTTATATCGGAACTTATGTGGGTGGGGCAAGCCAACCGCATGTGAAAAATATCATTGAACAATCTGACTGTTTAATTGGTATTGGCGCGCGCTTTACCGATGTAGGCTCAGCTGTATTTACTCATCAAATTGAGACCAAGAACTACATCGAAATTAAATCTTATGGCTTAAATATTTTTGGGCAGGATTTTCCGGGTATTGAAATTGGACAATTACTTGTTGAGCTAAATAAAAAAGTTGCGCCACGTAAATCGTCAGTTCCCCTTCTTGAAAAACAACCTCAGAAAGTAGTTGAAGCGCCAGCTCAACAGAGACTAAGCCAAGATGTGCTTTGGAACTACATTTCAGGTTTCTTAAAAGAAGATGATGTGATTATTGGGGAAGTCGGGACATCAAACTCTGCTTTGTCAGGTATAAAACTGCCTGCTACAGCTAAATATATTGCACAGCCACTTTGGGGGTCTATTGGTTACACCTTACCTGCTTTGCTTGGTAGTTTGTTGGCTGCCCCTGAACGCCGTCAAATTTTGTTTATTGGTGACGGTTCGTTCCAGCTTACGGTACAAGAGCTTTCTACAATTATCCGTCATGGTTTAAAACCAATTATTTTCTTGCTGAACAATGGCGGCTATACCATTGAGCGCTTAATTATGGGTGAAAACGCTGCCTATAACGACGTGCAAAACTGGAAATACACTGAAATTCCAGCGGTATTTAACGGTAAGAAAGGCCATACAACTTATGTGGTTGAAACCGCAGGGCAGTTAAAGAGTGTTCTAGACAACGTTCAGCAAAATGACCAGTTAACTTTTATTGAATTAAAACTACCAGCAATGGATGCCCCGGTGAGTTTGAAAAAATTTGCTTCTGTGATTGCACGTTTTGATTACGGCGATCGTGGCTACGAAATTTTAAAGGAGCGTTCCCAACCTATTAAATGTAAGGATGCAAGCTCGTTTTAAATAGAAGATAGGACACGTCTTCTCAAAATTAAATGGACTCATATTAAAGCAATTTATGTCCGAAGGTCGGTTTCTGATCTTCGGATGTGGTGCTGAATAAAGGTGTACAGGAAGTGACACCAACATTGGAGATAATGTTATGGATGCAAACAATAAGCACGAGTTAAAACAAGGCTTATCCAATCGACATATTCAACTCATCGCACTCGGAGGGGCGATCGGAACTGGGTTATTCTTAGGTCTTTCTCAAACAATTAAATTGGCTGGTCCTTCAATTTTATTAGGATATGCAATTGCAGGAGTGATTGCCTTTTTAATTATGCGTCATTTAGGTGAAATGGTTGTTGAAGAACCGGTAAGTGGTTCTTTTAGTTATTTTGCGAACAAATACTGGGGCAAAATGGCTGGTTTTATGTCTGGTTGGAACTACTGGGTGTTGTATGTACTGGTAAGTATGGCCGAACTGAGTGCAATTGGCACGTTTATACAGTTCTGGTGGCCTGAAATTCCAACATGGATGACTGCATTATTTTTCTTTATTTTAATTAACGGCATTAACTTGGTAAATGTCCGCTTTTTTGGGGAATCCGAGTTCTTATTTTCCTGCATTAAAATTGTTGCGATTTTAAGTATGATTGGCTTCGGTGCTTATCTTTTACTTTCAGGCTCAGCAGGTCCGCAAGCAGGTGTTGCAAATTTATGGCAACACGGTGGTTTCTTTCCGCATGGTATTCATGGCTTTATTATGGCTTTGGCTGTGATTATGTTTGCATTTGGTGGTTTAGAGCTTATTGGTATTGCAGCTGCAGAAACCAAAAAACCTGAAACAACAATTCCAAAAGCAGTGAACCAGATTGTGTACCGCATCTTGATTTTTTATATCGGTGCAATTGGTATTCTTTTATGTCTTTATCCTTGGAATATGGTGGCAGAAGGTGGTAGTCCATTTGTCTTAATTTTCCAGTCCCTTAATAGTAATGGCGTTGCGAATGTTCTGAACTTTGTGGTCTTGATTGCTGCTATTTCGGTTTATAACAGTTGTATTTACTGTAATAGTCGTATGTTGCATGGTTTAGCAGAGCAGGGCAATGCGCCAGCAATTTTGAAAAAAGTAAATAGCCGTGGTATTCCAGTTCCGGCGGCAGTTGTGTCTGCATCAATCACAGCAGTCTGTGTGGTGGTGAACTATTTAATTCCTGGCCAAGCTTTTCAGCTCTTTATGATGTTAGTTGTTGCAGCGCTTGTCATTAACTGGCTCATGATTTCTGTAACGCATTTGAAATTTACTAAAGCAATGAAATTACAACGTCGTCAAACTAAGTTTCAAAGCATCATGAGCCCATGGAGTAACTATTTAACCATTAGCTTTGTATGTTTCATTCTTATTATTATGGCAATGACTCCAGATATGAGACTGGCAGTGATTTTGGGGCCGATCTGGCTTGCTGTTTTAGCCATTATGTATTTCTTGAAGTACCGTAAAAAAATGGTCCCAATGCCAGAAGTACAATCAAACTGATAAGCTTAATTTACGGTGATATTGCGGTTATCTGACATAAGGCAGGTAACCGTTTTGTTTTGTCATAATATTTTCATGTTCGAGCGAAATAATTTTTTAAAATTAAAGAGGGCATGTAAAAAATTGAGAATTGTGTCAATAAAATAATTTTGTAACATCAATTCATTAAATTACTTAAGTTTTTATAATTTAAACATAATTATGATTTTATCATTTTGAGCATTTGTCATATTTCCCATTAAATCTAATTATCAAAGTCCTTATAAAATCATCTTAAATATTTGATATAAAATAAATTTAAAAATGTGACAATGAACATTATAAAAATCATGAAAGCGTCATAATACTGTAACTTATTTGTCATATTTTCTATTCACAATGCAGCTATCGAAGAGCGTACAAGCACTCAACAAAAAGTGACGTACAACCTATTGCATTAATGAGAGAGAACAGAATGCGCTTAAATCCACGTCAAATCGCAATTGCGTTAGCAGTAACTGGGGCCGCTGTAACAACGACTGCAAATGCAGCTCGTGATACGATTCAAATTGCTGGTTCTTCAACTGTATTACCGTTTGCCAGCGTTGTAGCTGAAGAGTTTGGTAATACATTCCCTCAATTTAAAACTCCTGTTGTAGGTTCTGGTGGTTCTTCTGCTGGTTTAAAACAGTTCTGTCAAGGCGTTGGTGACAACACGATCGACGTTGCAAACGCTTCTCGTAAAATTAAAAGCACTGAAATTGAAGCTTGTAACAAAGCTGGTGTAAAACAAATTCAAGAAATCAAAATTGGTTATGACGGTATTGTATTCGCGTCTAGCTCACATAAAGCAGCTTATAAATTAAAACCTTACCATGTGTTTGCTGCTTTAGCTGCACAGTTGCCTTCAAAAGGTAAATTGGTTCCAAACCCATATACAAACTGGAATCAAATCGACAAATCACTTCCTAATGAACCTATTACACTTGTAATTCCTGCGTCTAACCACGGTACGCGTGAAGTTTTCCAAGAGAAAATGGTTGATGCTGGTTGTGAATCATACGAATACTTCAAAAACTTAGATAAAGATGCTCAGAAGAAAGCATGTTCGACTTTCCGTAAAGACGGTCGTGTAATTGAAATTGCTGGTGACTATACAGAAACTTTAGCTCGCTTAAAAACTTCTCCAAGTGCAGTAGGCGTGTTTGGTTTAAGTTTCTATGACATGAACCGTGACAAGTTACGTGTAGCATCAGTAAACAACGTACTTCCTTCTGAGAAAACTGTGTTAAACGGTACATATCCTGTATCTCGCCCATTATTCTTCTATGTGAAAGGCGAACACTTAAAATCAGTTAAAGGTTTACCACAGTATGTAGAATACTTCCTAAGCAAAAAAGCGACTGGTAAAGGTTCTAAAGCTGAGCGTGATGGCTTAATCGCGATGTCTGATGCAGAGCGCGCTAAAGTCCTAGCTGACTTTAAAGCAGGTAAAACTGTTAAATAATTTGTTTTGAATAGGGGCTGGTGATCCCAAGTGATCATCAGCCTTTTTGTCTAACACGTTTTTCCCAAATTATGACAATTGAGAAAACAGTGGAGAATACATGAATCTGCTACTTATCGGTGTGTTGTTAGCCCTTGTGGCAATTGCATATCAACTTGGGCTGAGAAAAAGCCGTAACCTAGCAGGTAAGGGAAGCAACTCAGCGACATTACATTCTCGTCCTGGTTATTATGGCGCACTGGTTGGACTTTGGTGCGGTATCCCTGCTTTTTTAATTTTGATAATTTGGAACTTGGTTGAACCAAATATTTTAAATCATATTATCTTTAATAATATTCCAGCTTCTGTGTCAGCTTCTCTTGATGAAGCAGCAAGAAGTGTACTTGTTGATCGAGTTCAAGCGATTGCTTCTGGTTTTGGGGTAAGTGATCATCCAGCTGCTTATGAGTTAGCTGCTGCTCAGCAATATGCAAAATTTCAAACTATTGGCTCTTTTGCCAAATTTGCTGTTGTTGTTTGTGCTGCATTATTAGGTCTAGTCTGGGCAAAGAAAAAAATTAGCCAAGAATATCGTGCACGTAACCAAGTGGAACGTGCGATTAATGTTGGTTTGATCTTGTGTTCTGGCGTGGCAATTTTGACCACAATCGGCATTGTAATGTCGATGTTTGGCGAAGCAATGCACTTTTTCCATTTTGTAAGTCCAATCGACTTTTTCTTTGGTACAGAATGGAACCCTGGCTTTAGTACTTCAGGCAATGCCGAAGGTAGCTATGGGTTATTACCATTGCTATGGGGTACGCTCATGGTCAGTGGTATTGCCTTATTGGTTGCAGTACCGGTTGGATTAATGATTGCCATTTATTTAGCTGAATATGCGTCACCATGGTTGCGCTCATGGGCAAAACCAACGATTGAAGTTTTAGCGGGTATTCCAACAATTGTGTATGGTGTTTTTGCCATGATGATTATTGGTCCATTTTTTAAAGCTGTTGGTGCTCATGTCGGTATTGAAATTAATGCAACCAGTGCTTTGACTGCTGGTTTCGTAATGGGAATCATGATTATCCCGTTCGTTTCATCTTTATCTGATGACATTATTACTCAAGTACCTCGTGCACTTCGTGATGGTTCACTTGGACTTGGCGCAACTAAATCAGAAACAATTCGCCAAGTGGTTTTACCAGCAGCTTTACCGGGCATTACAGGGGCATTTTTATTGGCTGTATCGCGTGCCGTGGGGGAAACCATGATTGTGGTTTTGGCAGCGGGGAACAGTCCACTTCTACATGCAAATCCGTTTGAAGCTGTTTCGACAGTTACCGTAACCATCGTAAAACAGTTAACTGGCGATACCGATTTTGCAAGCCCACAGGCCTTGGTGGCATTTGCATTGGGTTTAACACTCTTTGTAATCACCTTGGGATTAAACATTGTTGCACTGTACATTGTGCGTAAATACCGTGAGCAATACGAATGAGTACATCAAATACATCGTCTCCTATGGATCAGAACGTATTTGATCCACAAGCTGCTGCTCAGGCACGTGATCGCCGTAAAAAAGTCATTGAAAAGTCATTGGCTAAACGTCACCGTAAAGAAAAAGCTTTCCGTATTGCTGGTTTATCAGCAGTGGTTATTGGCCTTGCATTCGTAGCGCTACTGTTTGGTAGTATTTTGGCAAAAGGTTTACCAGCTTTTTGGCAAACCAGTATGAATGTACCAGTTTACTTCGATCCTAAAGTGATTGATGCCGGTCCGTTGCCAGTACGTGCACAAGGTGAAACACCTGCTCATTACCAAGAACGTTATGTCGATTGGCAAACAAAAATGGGTATGGTGGATTGGGACAGCCTCATCGTAAATGGAATAGTTGCTAAAGACCCTTCACTTGAGTCACAACGTGATTCTTTACGTAGCCTTTACGCAAGCTCGGAAGCTTATCGTTTACGTGACATGGTATTTGCTGACCCATCACTCATTGGTAAAAAAGAGAATCTTACTTTCTTGGGTGATGCTAACGTAGATGTCTGGTTAAAAGGTAACATTGACCGTTCATTACCAGATGACCAGCAGCAACTCGATCCGGAAATCCGTAAGCTTGCAGATGATTTGAAAGCAAAAGGTATTCTTGAAAATACGTTTAATACTAACTTATTTAAGAATCCGGATTCTCGTAGCTCACCAGCAATTAGTGGTCTTGCAGGCGCATTCATGGGTTCATTATTCATGATGTTAATTGTGATCATTATCTCGATCCCAATTGGTGTTGCCAGCGCTATCTATCTTGAAGAGTTTGCTCCAAAGAATTTTATTACCGACATCATTGAGGTCAACATTAATAACCTTGCTGCTGTTCCTTCAATTGTATTCGGTTTACTTGGTGCTGCAATTTTCATTGGCTGGATGCATTTACCATTATCAGCTCCATTTGTCGGTGGTTTGGTATTAAGTTTAATGACATTACCGACAGTCATTATTACAACACGTGCTTCTTTAAAAGCTGTACCTCCATCAATTCGACAAGCTGCTCTTGGTTTAGGGGCGTCTAAAGTACAAACCGTTTTCCACCATGTTTTACCTTTGGCTATGCCGGGCATCATGACAGGTTCAATTATTGGTGTGGCACATGCGCTTGGTGAAACTGCACCGTTACTTTTAATCGGAATGAGTGCATTCGTTGCAAGTATTCCAACCACTCCATTTGATCAAGCAACTGCTTTACCTGTTCAAGTTTACTTATGGCAAGGTAATGAGTTGCGTAACTTCTTCGAAGGCCGTACAGCTGCTGCGATTATCGTACTCCTTGCATTAATGATTGGTTTAAACAGCCTTGCAATTTGGTTACGTAAAAAGTTCGAAGTGCGTTGGTAATAGAGGATAAATAATGAATACTATCGATATTACGAATTCCTTAGAAAAGGATAAGTTAGTGAATACTGAACAATCTCCACTTACAGATACACAACTGCATCATGGCACTTCGTATGTTTCGCATTTTGAGCCACATACTTCAAAAAAGCCAAACTCAACCGAAATCAAGATTAGTGCACAAGATGCCCATGTTTATTATGGTGACTTCGAAGCTATTAAAGGCATTGATTTAGATATCTATCAAAATGAAGTGATTGCATTTATCGGGCCGTCAGGTTGTGGTAAATCGACTTTCCTGCGTACCTTAAACCGTATGAATGACACAATTGATGGTTGTCGTGTAACAGGTAAGATCACTTTAGATGACAAAAATATCTATGATCCGAATCTGGATGTAGTGTTACTACGTGCTCAAGTGGGCATGGTATTCCAAAAGCCAAACCCATTCCCTAAGTCTATTTTTGATAACGTTGCATATGGACCAAAGTTACATGGTTTAGCACGTGATAAATACGACCTAGAAGAAATTGTTGAAAATAGCTTGCGTAAAGCTGGTCTATGGGAAGAAGTTAAAGACCGTTTAAATCAGCCGGGTACAGGCTTATCTGGTGGTCAGCAACAACGTTTATGTATTGCGCGTACAATTGCGGTAAGTCCTGAAGTCATTTTGATGGATGAACCATGTTCTGCACTTGACCCAATTGCAACAGCAAAAGTGGAAGAACTGATTTCAGAACTTTCTGACCAATATACGATTGTGATTGTAACGCACTCAATGCAACAGGCAGCGCGTGTTTCAGACCGTACTGCTTACTTCCATTTAGGTGATCTAATCGAAGTAAACTCTACAGAGAAAGTATTTACTCAACCTGACCATCAATTGACAGAAGCGTACATTACTGGTCGTTTTGGTTAATTTATAGTTAAATAAAAAAAAGAGCCTCGTGCTCTTTTTTTTATTTAATAAATGAAAATGAATCTATTTTGCAAAATCGCTATTGAATTTTAATCAAAAGAACCACATCTTAAGGCTATAAAGACAAACTTATGAGCATAGAATTTTATGTTATTCCATTTGCCTAAACTCCCTGCGGAAATACGTGTTAGTCATTTAAATGCACGTGTAAATGAACAGAGAAAAAAAATTGCACAAACGACAGCAAGCCGTTTAGAGCTTTTACAATTGGCTCAACAACTTGCGAAAGAAGCTAAAATCCGCCGTAAGAACAATCAGAAAATTTTTGTTTTAGATTTTAAAGGTGATATTCAAGCATCTGCGGTTGAAAACCTCCGTGAAGAAATCACACTTATTTTAGCTACCGCTAAAGCTGGACGTGACCGCGTAGTGGTACGTCTTGAAAGTCCGGGTGGTATGGTTCATGGTTATGGACTAGCAGCAGCTCAGTTAGTTCGTTTACGTGATGCAGGTTTTCATTTAACGATTTGTGTTGACAAGGTCGCTGCAAGTGGCGGTTATATGATGGCTTGTATTGCAAATGAAATCATTTCTGCACCATTTGCTGTTGTGGGTTCAATTGGTGTCGTTGCTCAAGTTCCAAATTTCAATCGTCTTTTAAAAGAGCATAACGTTGACTTTGAACTTTACACAGCAGGGCAATATAAGCGTACTGTGACTATGTTCGGTGAAAATACACCTGAAGGTAAAGCGAAATTTGAAGAAGAGCTACAACAGACGCATATCCTGTTTAAGCACTTTGTAGAAAAATATCGTCCACAGCTTAATGTAGATAAAGTTGCTACAGGTGAGCACTGGTATGGACAAGATGCGCTTGATTTAAACCTTGTAGATAAATTACAAACTTCCGATGAATACCTATTAGCGTTGTTACCTCAGCATGACGTCTATGTGATTAACACACGCAAAAAGGCGACTTTGGGTGAAAAGTTAGGTTTACAAGCAGCACAAATGGCAGATAGCTTGATTCCAGCAGTAATGCATAAAGTTGCACATACGTTGGCAAAAGCGAATTCAACTTTAGTGCAAATGCGCGATACCAAATTTTAATTAAGATATGTTTTTAACTAAAGAGTACCTTTATAGGTGCTCTTTTTTTTATGGAATTGATTAAACTAAATTTGATTAATATTTATTTAAGTTTTAATTGCCAAAGTTAATATTATTTTTAAATTTTTGAGTTTTGTGATGTCAAAAACGTTATCACATATTGATATTCTTATAAGAGTTTTGCACATCATTATTATGGTTTCGTTCGTTGGTGCTTATTTTACAGGGGATAACGAGGACTTACATCAGGTGCATATGATGTTTGGTTATATTCTCCTGATTGGCATTATTACACGGGTTATTTGGCACTTTTTAAGTCCACGTGTTTCAAGTACTGCGCCATTTGGCTTAAAGAAGCGGAGCACTATGGCATTTAATGCAATTAAAAAGTCCTTTAGCCATACAAATTCATTCAGTCTTTTTTCGAAAAATACAATTCAATTGTTCAGTATTGGGCTATTTCAAGCTTCGATTGTATTTATTTTCATACTCATTCCTGTTGTTGTAGCACTTGGATACGGAACAGAACACTTTACTTATGCTTTGAGAGACTTACATTCATTTTTCGCAAACTTATTTTTAGCTTTGGTTATATTGCATCTTTCAACACTTATTTTAAATAGCATTCTTGCTAAACGCTTTCAGGGTTGGACGATGCTTAAAATGACATGGGCAGATAAAAAAATAACTAAATTTATGACATTATTCATCTTATTTCTTGTAGGAGCTTTTAGCTTTGTTTATTTAAGAATGTAATATATAAGTTTTATATAAACTCTATTCGAAGTTATTTTTTAATAAAAATTCAAAAAATATTGTTGATAAATATACTTATTGAATTGTGATAGATGAGTGATTTTGATATTTTAGGCAACAATAAAATAGCTTTTAGATGTTTCATTTAAAAAGTTACACATTTAAAAATATAACTGAAATTCAGGATAGGAAATAATGACAAGAATAATTGTGGCATCCAAAGAGGGTTTGGACGTTCTGCAAGATGGTCAACTCAATAAAGTAATTTTAAATCAGCCTACTATTATTCAGATTGGTGTAAGCCAAAAAGATATTGCATCCATGGAAAAACAGGGTGGGCGCTTAGTTATCCATTTAAAAAATGGAGAGACTATTGTCTTAGAAAATTTCTTTAATGAAGCAACAAATACAATAGAGCATTCACTTGTTTTTCCGACTGAACATGGAAAATTTGTTGAAGCGCAATTCGATGCTCAAGGTAAAGTGATCGATTATAAAGGCTTAAATCATGTTACAGATTTAGGCTATGCCAGTACGAGTCCAGCAGCTGCAACTATGGCGGTTGATAGTGATCCAAGTTTTACAATGGGTAATGTACTCAAAGCAGGCTTAGCAGTTTTAGCTGCGGAAGGATTATATCTTTGGGCTTTTAAGAAAGATGATAAGGATGACTCATCAAGTGCACCTGATTTAATCGCACCTGCTGCTCCTACAGCTACGCTTGCTGATGATACCGTGACAGTGACTGGTAAAACTGAAGCAAATGCAAAAATCTATCTTAAAGATGCTGCAGGCAATACAGTCGCATCGGGTGTTGCAGATGCAAGTGGTAACTACACTGTTAAATTAGATAAGCCGCTCTTGAATGGGGACAAATTAAACGTTATTGCCCAAGATGCGGCTGGAAATAGTTCTAAAGTGACTGTTGTGACAGGTACAAAAGATACAATACCTCCAGATGCTCCGCAGGCGCAATTGAGCGATGATGGTTCATTGTTGACTGGTAAGGCAGAGGCAAATGCCAAAATTACAGTTTATGACGCCACTGGCAAAGTATTAGGTTCTGTTTTTGCAAATAAAGATGGTATTTATTCTTTAAAGCTTACTCCGCCGTTAACCAGTGAAGCGGGCGGTAAAGTTGTTGCTGAAGACGCTGCTGGTAATAAATCTGAAGAAGTTAAAATTATTGCGGGTAAAGACACCGTGCCACCAGCTTCTCCTTTTGTTGAAGTCAACAAAGAAGGGTCAGTAATACATGGTAAAACTGAAGCAAATGCGAAAGTTCAAATAAAAGATGCCGATGGTAAAGTGATTGGAAGTGGGACCGCCGATGCTCAAGGTGACTTTCAAATTACACTTTCACCTGCTTTAACAGAATCCCAAAAAGGTACAGTGGTTGTTGAAGATGCAGCCGGTAATATGTCTAAACCCGTTGAAATTAAGCCGGGCTTTGACTCGATTGCACCAGATAAACCAACGGCTCAAATTAATGCAGATGGAACTTCGGTAACTGGTACAGCGGAAGCCAATGCCAAAATTGAAATTAAAGATGCAACTGGTAAAGTGATTGGTACTGGAACGGCAGATGCGAATGGAAAATTTACGATTACTATTTCGCCTGCATTAACTGATAACAACCATGGTGCTGTTTCAGCGATCGATGGTGCTGGAAATAGATCTGAAAGTCTCGACATTGTGGGAACAAAAGACACCATACCCCCGACAAAACCTATCTTAAATAGTGTAGAAGATGATGTAGGTGACATAAAAGGTGCTATTGCAGCAGGTTCTGAAACTGACGATGCTAGGCCAAAACTTACAGGTTCAGGTGAAGCTAATGCGACACTTACGATTTATGATAATGGTGTTGCAATTGGGGTGGTGACTGTAACGGCTGGTAGATCTTGGTCATTTACTTTTGATAAGGATTTAACTCTTGGTAAGCACAGCATTACTTTAACCCAAACTGATGCAGCAGGGCTGACCAGTGAAGCAAGCTCTCCATTTACTTTTTATGTGGTTGCACCGAAAGTCGCGAGTCTGGCTGATGCTTCAGTCAATACTTTAAGTACAGAAACACCATCTTTAGCAGATAGTGTTGGGTTAAACACTTTAAAGGTTACGCAAAGTACGACAACTGAGCCTACGAATCAGCAGAAAACTGTTCCTGTAGATGATTTGCTAAAAAGCTCTTCTTTAAACGATTCAGATCCTGTCTCAAAACTTCTATCATCGACAGCATTGAAAACAACGCAGATACCTGAGCAAACTGATGTAAATACTTCAATTGATCAAACAACAAATCTTGATCAAATTTTACCAAATACGAGTTCTTCACCTTTGCAAAATATTTTAGAACAGACTTATCCGGTTGTTTAAAAGGTTTTTTGATAAAAAATAAAAAGCGCTCATTGAGCGCTTTTTATTTAAGGTTTATGGGCTAATTTTGGTGATGTTATCAAGGCAAAAAGCCCATAGAAGATTGCTCCAGTTGTAGCGAGTAGCATGTCTTTATGAGCATCCCACATGTCACCTTGTTGCCCATTATAGTTTTCCGCTTGTTCAGGTGATAAGCCTATTGCGATTACCCATTCAATTAATTCATAGAATACACTCGATGCCATCACGAATTGGACTACAAGCAAAAATAGAGAAAAAGGACGTGCGGTCGGCAACCATACTTGGAAAACACGATAGATAAGAGGGTAGAGCAAAGCACCATATGAAAAGTGGACAAGTCGATCATACATATTACGAGACCAGCCCATGTACTCATCTAAATTAAAATGAAAGATGTGCTGAATCCAGTCATTGTATGGAACGTATGAATAAAGATAATGAGCACCAATTACGTGGATTAAAAGAAACAGTAAATAAAAACAAAAACTTAAAAAATCGAGACCAATTTTTTTAAAAATAATAAAAAGTAGAATCAGCATCAAAACAGTTCCAGCTTGATGAAGTAAATAAGCTTCAAACTCAAGAGGCTGTATACCTGAAATGATAATGGCAATGAAAAGCAGACTAAGCGCAATATAATGTTTAAGCTTAAATTTTTTTTCGATCATTTTCTAAATAAGATTTCTTTTGATGAATATGAGTGTAATAAAAAAGCGAAGCCTAAGCTTCGCTTTTATCAAATTTTTTTAATTAGATTTTGCTAATTAAATCGTTAATTTGTTTTGCTTGTTCAGCTGCATTACCTGTGTAAGTTGCAGGTGTAAGCTCAGCTAAACGAGCACGCTCTTCGCTTGGTACTTGAGCAAGTTCATTACCATTTACGAAATCAACCATCATGTCGCGAGTCATTGCTTGACCACGAGTTAAAGCTTTTAACTTCTCATATGGTTTTTCAACGTTATAACGACGCATAACTGTTTGAATTGGCTCTGCAAGAACTTCTTGAGCTTGGTCAAGATCTTCATTCAAGCGGTTTGCATTCAATTCAAGTTTGCCAATACCTTTTAAGCAAGCATCAAAAGCAATTAAGCTTTGAGCAAAACCAACACCCATGTTACGAAGTACAGTTGAGTCAGTTAAGTCACGCTGCCAGCGAGAAATTGGTAATTTTTCGCCTAAGTGAGCCAACACAGCATTTGCAATGCCTAAGTTACCTTCAGAGTTTTCAAAGTCAATCGGGTTAACTTTGTGCGGCATAGTTGAAGAACCAACTTCACCTTCTTTAAGTTTTTGTTTGAAGTAACCTAAAGAGATATAACCCCATACGTCACGGTTAAAGTCGATCAAAATTGTATTGTAACGACGTAACGCATCAAATAATTCAGCCATGTAGTCATGTGGCTCAATTTGAGTTGTGTATGGGTTAAATGTTAAACCTAAAGATTCAACAAAAGCTTGTGAATGGGCTGGCCAATCAACATCTGGGTAAGCAGAAAGGTGAGCATTGTAGTTACCTACTGCACCATTGATTTTGCCGAGTAACTCAACATTTTCAAATTGCTTGATTTGGCGAGCTAAACGATATGCAACGTTTGCCATTTCTTTACCCAAAGTTGTTGGGCTAGCAGTTTGTCCATGTGTACGAGACAACATCGGTTGTTCAGCATGAGTCGTTGCTAAAGCAGAAATTGCATTTAAAATTTGCTTCATGCTTGATACTAAAACTTCACGACCGTTTTTAAGCATAAGTGCATGAGACAAGTTGTTGATGTCTTCTGATGTACAAGCAAAGTGAATGAACTCACCCGCATTTTGTAATTCAGCAATACCAGCAATTTTCTCTTTCAAGAAATATTCAACGGCTTTTACGTCATGGTTAGTTGTACGTTCAATTTCTTTAATGCGATTCGCATCTTCTTCAGAGAAGTTGCTTACGATTGCATCTAGAGCTGCATTTGTTTCAGCTGAGAAAGGAGCAACTTCAATAATTTCTGGACGGTTAGAAAGCGCTTGTAACCAACGCACTTCTACAGTGACACGAGCATGAATTAAACCAAACTCAGAAAGAAAAGGGCGTAGCGCATCACATTTGCTGGCATAACGTCCATCTAATGGTGATAGTGCGGTTAAAGCGTTCATAACGATTCCTTAATGCTGGAATAAACATAAAACAAAAATAATCTCGTTACAGCCTTAGATAACTTGGTACTGTAAGCGAGCAAGAGCTTGAATATCCTGTAGCAATTTACGTTTGCTAAAAATCATGTTCCATGAACTACCGCCGAGTTGTCGCCATAAATGAGCCATTTGTAGCCCTGTAAACAGACAAGCACGAATACGGTTGGTATGGTTGGTATCTTTAAATGCCTCAGCATTACCACGAACAAGAATGCGTGGATTAATTTGCCCGGCAGTATCAACATAGGTTTGTGCCAAATTGGCTAAAATGCTGGGGTGTAAATAGTTATTATCGAAAAAAGAAAGCTGTTTTAAAATCTTCTGCTGTGCTTTTTCAATAATGGCCACATATTCAGGATTGCTATAGACCTTCTTTTCTAGCTGCAAAAGTGACATCGCGTAAGACATAGGAAGTTTTGCACTACGCATTTTAGGCAAACGAGATTTGGGCGCATTGGTAAAAGGCTGGGTAATACAATTCTCAAGAGTTTTAAGACCTAGAGAAATATCAGCCAATTGATTAAAAAAATCTAATGTCTGAACGGTATTATTATTTGTTGTAGGGCGAATATTTAAACTCGCCTTTATTAATAATTCAAAATAGAAGTTACCACTTTCACCAATACTTTGTTGACCTGTCATAGCGGTCATATGCGTAAGCTGGGTCGCTTGAAATACCCCCGCCAAGGCAAGGGCACGGTTTTGGCGAACATTCAAGGCTTGTGATTGTTGAAAGGGTAACTCCACCATGCCATTCATTCCCTTAAATAAAATTTGGTGTAGGGGCATTTGTATGGTGAATCACACCCCCGCCTAGGCAAACTTCATCTGAATAAAATACAACACTTTGACCTGGTGTAACTGCGCGTTGAGGTTCATCAAATTCAACACGAACACCATGCTCACTATTTTCATCAATAAACACTGTGCAAGCTTGATCAGGCTGGCGATAGCGTGTTTTAGCGGTACAACGTAATCCTTCAGCCGGAATATGTTGTTCACCAGCTACCCAGTCAATAGACTCACTCCAAAGCTGCGTACTTTGCATAAGCGGGTGATCATGTCCTTGGCCTACAACTAAACGGTTATTGGCAACGTCTTTATGAAGCACAAACCATGCACCTTCAGCTGCACCTTTCATACCGCCCAGACCAATACCACCACGTTGACCGAGCGTATAGTACATCAGACCGTGATGTTCACCAACTTCTTTACCATTATCCAGCACAATTTTACCTGGTTGAGCGGGTAAATATTGTTTAAGGAAGTCATTAAAACGGCGTTCACCAATAAAACATATACCAGTTGAATCTTTTTTCTTCGCAGTTGCTAAGTCCAGCTCTTCAGCAATTCTACGAACTTCCGGTTTTTCAATTTCGCCAACAGGGAAGAGCGTTTTATTAATTTCGCGGCCATGCACTGCATGCAAGAAATAAGTTTGATCTTTATTATTATCTAAACCACGTAATAAAGGTGCATATGCTTCACCTTTAGAGTTGTATGCAGTTTCAGCACGACGAGCATAGTGACCTGTTGCAATAAAGTCGGCACCTAAAGTCATGGCATGGTCTAAAAATGCGCGGAACTTAATTTCTTTATTACATAAGATGTCTGGGTTTGGGGTACGACCAGCTGCATATTCAGCCAAGAAGTGTTCGAATACACGATCCCAATATTCCATCGCAAAGTTTGCAGTGTGAAGTTTAATACCGATTTTATCTGCTACTGCTTGAGCATCGGCTAAATCTTCCATTGCTGTACAGTATTCCGTGCCGTCATCTTCCTCCCAGTTTTTCATGAAGAGACCTTCAACTTGATAACCCTGTTGAAGTAAGAGTGCCGCAGAAACAGATGAATCTACGCCACCAGACATACCGACGATGACACGTTGTTGCATAGGACTAGGCATCCAAATGAGAAGTTAATGAGGGAGAGAAAGGGTGCTCATAAATAAGAGCTAAAGGATAATGGTGACCTTTTATGGCATCTTCAATCGCTTTAATGACCAGAGGACTACGAGCGCGGGCAGATTCTTGAAGCTCATCTAGAGTCATCCAGACAGCAGAAACAATACCTGTATCAAGTTTTGGGTCGCTTTCGACATGAGTGACATGTGCTAAAAAGCAGAAGCGATAATAAGTACGATCCGGAAACATAGGCGGAGTATATGTATAAATACCAAGTAAGGCATCTATATCAACATGATGACCCGTTTCTTCAAGTGTTTCACGAATAGCAGCTTCTATTAGCGTTTCACCACATTCCACATGACCAGCAGGTTGATTAAACACAGTGTGTACAAAACCTTCGCTATGTTCTTCGACAAAAAGATAGCGTCCATCTTTTTCTACGACTGTAGCGACAGTGACATGAGGAGTCCATGCGGCCATAAAAAAGCACCATGAATTTAAAAGTCGTATGATACGAAATTTAGGGGTTTTTGGCTACGGTGATCTTACAAACGATAGAGAACTATAAAAGCTCTATCGTTTGAAAAAATTGAGTATGTACTAATTGGTTTGGTTATCTTTATGGTTATTTTGCACTTTTACATAATGTCTTGCTGAATAAGGTAAAAATGCCAATTCTTTTTCAGTTAGAGGACGTACTTGCTGTACTGGACTTCCAACGTAGAGATAACCACTTTTTAAGACTTTACGAGGTGGCACTAAACTTCCCGCACCAATCATCACATCATCTTCAATAACAACATCATCTAAAATGACGGTATTGATCCCGACTAGTACGCGGTTGCCAATCGTACAGCCATGTAAAGTCACATGATGACCTACTGTTACGTCTTCACCAATAATAAGAGGCGAACCATTCGGTTTTGCATCATTTTTATGGCTGACATGTAACATACAATGGTCTTGTACATTACTATTTTTACCAATTTGAATACTATTTACATCTCCGCGAATGACTGCAAAAGGCCATACCGAAACATTTTCGGCCAATTTAACATCACCGACAACCACGGACATTTCATCAATGTAACAACTTGGATCAATTTGTGGATGATGATCTAAATAAGGACGGATGTTTTTTGTCATGAGAAGCATCAAAATAAAATTTAATAGAAGTATAAAATAAAAAAGCACTCAAGCTAATAGCATGAGTGCTTAATTGAACTATTCTAAAATTAGAATAAGTTACTAAAGAATTGTTTGATATGGTCGATCATGCGTGCAAAGAAGCCTGCTTCTTCAACTGGTTTTAATGCAACAAGAGGTTTTTCAGCAATAACTTTGCCATCTAAACTTGCAACAAGTTTACCTACCACTTGGCCTTTTTGAAGAGGGGCATTTAAATTTGGTTGAACAACCAATTGAGTTTTTATACCACCTGCTTTGCCTTTTGGCATAGTGACATTGAAGTTCTCTGCTAAACCAATTTGAACTTCATTTTCTTTACCGAACCATACTTTAGCTTTGGCAAGAACTTGGTTTGCAGGTTGAACATTTGCAGTTTCAAAGTTCGCAAAGCCCCAAGACAACAACGCGCGTGTTTGGTTAGCACGTTCATTAACGCTGTCAGTACCAAAAATAACTGAGATTAAGCGCATTGGCCCGCGTTTACTTGAAGTTGTTAAGCAGTAACCAGCTTCATCTGTGTGGCCTGTTTTTAAACCGTCAACACTTGGGTCAGTATAAAGTAACGCATTACGGTTACCTTGCTTGATACCGTTAAATGTAAATTCTTTCTCAGAGTAAATTGGGTAGTATCTTGAGCTGTCTTTAATAATATGTTGAGCTAGTACAGCCATATCTTTTGCAGTTGAATAATGACCTTCTGCAGGTAAGCCCGTAGAGTTCATAAACTGGGTATTTGTCATACCAATACGTTTTGCTTCCTGATTCATGAGGTGAGCAAAAGTACCTTCATTTCCAGCAATATGTTCAGCCATTGCTTTTGACGCATCATTACCAGACTGAATGATAATACCTCGAAGCATTTCTAAAACTGTTGCAGTACCATTTAATGGTACATACATACATGATTCAGCGCTGCTTCCTTTACACCAAGCAGATTCGTTCATACGAACCTTTTCATTCTCGGTAAGCTCACCTTTTAATAGTTTTTGTTCAATGATGTAGCTTGTCATCATTTTAGTCATAGAAGCAGGCGCAAGCTTTTCATTTTCATTTTTAGAAGCGAGAATCTGTCCTGTCTCGTAATCCATTAATACATAAGACTTATTATTTAATTCTGGCGGAGCTGATAAGACAGTTGCTGCATAAGAAAAACTTGGTAAGAGGAGGAGTGCAGCAATAGCGCTTTTTCGAGTCATTCTAGGTAATTCCAATATCTTGTGTGAAGCAGAAGAACCTAGCATTTTAGGACAAAGCAAAGCCGACTTCTATGGGGGAAGTCGGCTTTTTCAAACAGTATTGTAACTAGAGAGTTTTTAACTAATTTAGTTTTGCGATTGATAAGCTTTTACGTCTTGACAAACTAACTTGTTTTGCTCGTTACCAGCAGCTTTCGCATCATTACGTGCTTCTTTTAAGACTTTCTTGAAACTTTTGTCTTTGCTACGTTTTTCTAAAGCTGCAACTGGGTCTGCTTCATTTGGTAAATAATCTTTTACAAGGCGCTCATAACCTTGGGCAAATTCAGCATCTTTTTTGCCAATTAAACTTGGACAAATTTCAGAAAGTACTTGAATTGCTGCTAATTCTTCGGGTGTAGTCCCTTTGGTCGGCGTAACTTCAACAACATTTTCATTTTCAGTTTTCTTTTCAGCTGTTTTTTTCTTGTCAGCAGCATAACCCACTGTTGCCATTGTCATGAGTAAAACAACAGAAAGTGATTGAACTAAGCTTTTTTTCATAAACATGGATAACCTGAAACAAAAATTTGAAATATGCCGATAGCTTAAACAATTTAAACGCTAAAAAAATGGAAAAAATGTATTGTTATGTAGGTTTTCTGCTTTACATAAACAGAAAACCCTTCAAAGAAAAGCGTATTGAGTCAAATAAGCTTAATCTTTGTAATTTACCACTTCTTGACAAAGTTCGTGTTGCTCACGGTGGTCCATTTCTTTTGCCGCTTGGCGAGCTTCACTTAAAAGTGTCTTGTATTCTGCATCATTTTGTAGGGCAGAAAAGGTAATTGACTTATTGGAATAACCACCAAGGTACATTGCAATAATCTTTTTAGTATTCGTTTCAAGATTTTTATTTGCGCCAACAAAACTAGGGCAAATTTCTTGTAAAACTTGAGTAGATGCAATGTCATCTTTAATTAAGCTATCAGCTTCTTGTGTCGAGATACCCTCATCAGCAAAAACCGTTTGCGTACACAATGTGATACTGATCCCCAATACTTGAAAAAAAGGAGCGAAAGTTTTCATTTTTTCACAATTTTATAATGCTATGGAGGCATAAATATATATAATTCAACAAATAATTCAATTGAGAAAACCTTCGGGTTTATTTGTCGAGAAAGATTTTTTGTGAATATTCTAATTGCGAATGATGACGGTGTATTTGCACCAGGTATACAGGCTTTAGCTGAAGCGTTAAAACCATTAGGCCGTGTTGTAGTAGTTGCTCCAGAAAGTGAAAGAAGTGGATTTTCGAGCGCGTTAACATTAGATCGTCCTTTACGTCCTATTCAAATTGCTGAAGATGTATGGGCTGTAAATGGAACGCCAGCCGATTGCGTCTATTTATCTATGAATGGATTGTTTGATTTCGAATTTGACTTGGTAGTTAGTGGAATCAACAGTGGTGCAAACTTAGGTGATGATGTTCTGTATTCGGGAACAGTCGGCGCTGCATTTGAAGGACGTTTAATGAAACAGCCTGCAATTGCGGTTTCTTTAGCGGGTTCTGATGTGCGTTCATACAACCATAAAGATGATTATGCGCAAGCAGCCAAATGGGTACATGACTTTATTGCCAAAGGTTTACCTGCGCTACCACCTCGACATATTTTTAATATTAATATTCCGGATGTGCCACAGCTTAAAGGGACTCAAATTACCTATCAAGGACGCCGTGCTCAGTCTAAACCCATCACAAGTCATGTCGACCCAAGAGGAAGACAGGTTTACTGGATTGGTCTGGCAGGTGAAGCAGTTACGGACCCGCAGCGTATTGCTAGCCAAATTCAATCTGACTTTTTTGCGGTTGCAAACGGTTTTGTAAGTGTGACCCCAATTCAGATGGATGCAACAAACTATGCGGTTTTAGAGGATTTACAGGCAAGCTTGGGTCAATAATTTGGCCCGAATGTTATAACTTTGTGAATATAGAAAAAGAGGAACATGTTTCCTCTTACTTTTTTGATACTCTTAGCCGAAATGATTTGTAGCATTTAGTGAGGGAGATCGATGCATTTAACTGGGCAACAAAGCAGATCGCATATTCAAAGAGACAATATAATGAAAATTATGATGTTGTCTGTAGCTGTAGGTTTTACTGTTGCAATGGCAGGATGTGCTTCTAAACCACAAATTAATAATAGTTCTCGCTATTCAATGGCTCCTAACTATTACACCGTTCGTTCAGGTGATACTTTAAGTGGCATTGCAATGCGTTATGGTTTGGACTATCTCAGTATTGCAGAGATGAATGATATTGCTCCGCCATATCGTATTTATGTTAATCAATCATTACGATTGAAAAAATCTTCTTCACCAAAAACCGTGTCGACACAAGTCATGGCGCAACAAGAGCCGATTAAGCGCCAAACAATTGCATTACCGACAACCACAACTCCGCCAACAACAACGGTTACTACACCGCCGCCAAGAACAGTTGCACCAACAAACAATACTAGCGTAGGGGCTTCAATTCCAAGTTCAAGCTTGCGTTGGGTGAAACCAAATAATGGTCCGGTTATCCAAGGATTTAATTTGGCGAATAATGTCAAAGGAATTCGTTACGGTGGTAACCAAGGTGATCCTATTTATGCGGCAGCTGACGGTCAAGTTGTATACGCAGCCGATGGTTTAAAAGAATATGGTAATCTCGTTTTAATCAAACATATTGATGGCTATATCAGTGCGTATGCCCACAATAGCAAGATGATTGTGAAGAGTGGAGACAATGTAACCGCAGGCCAAAAGATTGCTGAAATGGGGTCTTCAGGGGCTTCTCGTGTCATGCTTGAGTTCCAAATTCGCCTTGACGGTAAACCAATCAATCCGGCAAATCTTTTACCAAATTAGCTAATGCAATAAATATAGGTTTCCTCGTATAATGTAATTGGTTGCTTTCATTACAACAATAAGCATTTTTTATAAATTTAGAATTAGATTTGAGGAAACCTATGTTAGATCAGCTTCGTGCGATGGGTGTTTTTGCTTGTGTGGTTGAAAAAAGTTCATTTAGTGGTGCGGCACGTGAATTAGGCATTACAACAAGTGCTGTCAGTCAGCAAATACGTTCTCTTGAAAATGAAATGGATGTAATTTTATTACACCGTTCTACTCGAAAACTTAGTTTGACAGAGGCTGGACAGGCTTTTTTCTCAAGTTGCCAAGAAATGTTGGCAGCAGCAGAAAGAGGCAAAATCAGAATCAATGAACTGCGAGATGACTTGATTGGTGATTTGCGTATTGCAACAACCCCAGACTTAGCAGTTCAGCACATTATTCCTGCTTTATCTCATTGGATGTCTGCCCATCGCGGTTTATCTGTTCATTTTGAAGTGGGGCATCGTTATATCGACTTAATTGAAGAGCGAATTGATATTGCCGTACGTATGAGCTCTACGCCAGTAGAAGAGAGTAGTTCTGTAGTCCCTATGGCTTTTGTCGATCAGATTTTGGTAGCCTCTCCCAGCTATCTCAATCAATCAAGCCCGATTTTGCATCCAAACGATTTAAACAACCATGAGTTGCTTTCTATCAATGCAATGAACGAGTCACGTACTTTTAACTTCCAGCATGCTAAAACAGGTGAGAAATTAAATATTGAGATGGTAAGCCGTTTACAAAGTAATAATTTGCAAGTTGCTAAAGCCTTATGTCAGCAAGGACATGGTATTGCTAGAATTTTATATTTAGATGCTCAAAAAGAATTGAAGGCTGGTTCTTTAATTGAAATTCTTCCAGATTGGAAACTTCCAGCTTTCACTTTATATGCAGAGATCGCCAAACACGATCAACAGCCAATGAAGATTCAGCGTTGTGTTGAAGCGCTTAAACAGTATTTTAGTCAATTGGCTGGCGGAAGGGCCATGCAAATTGTTCGCTAATTTTACCTTATTCATAAAAAAGGGCTTGTGATTACAAGCCCTTTTTTTACTTAGTACTATTTTTGCTTCAGAGTCGCAACTTCTTCTTGAGTCTCTTGTGGAAGATCATCAGCTGTGAGCTCTTCGTGCTTTTTGATTTTTTTCTTGTTTTTCTTTTTCTTCTTTGGTTCCTCTTCAATTTCTGCACCATCTTCGATGGCTTGCCAATATTCAAGTTGCTCCATTACAGCCGCATAAATAGAGTGCTTACTGTACTTGCCTTTTTTATCGAGTGTACCGACTGGACGAGCCATTAAAATTTCAAGTGCCTGGTCAATCGTATCAATCGCATGAATATGGAACTGACCAACTTTTACTGCATCAATCACATCTTGACGTAACATCAAATGTTGCATGTTTTGACGTGGGATAATGACACCCTGTTTGCCAGTTAAACCTTGTAATTTACAAGCATCATAGAAGCCTTCAATTTTTGCATTTACACCACCAATTGGTTGAACTTGGCCTAACTGATTCATAGAACCGGTAATTGCCCATGATTGATCAATTGGTATTTGGCTAATTGCAGAAATTAATGCAGAAAGCTCGGCAACCGTTGCACTGTCACCGTCGACTTGCCCATAGCTTTGTTCAAATGCAAGCGCGGCAGAGAAGTGTAAAATCTGTTCACGGCCAAAGTGAGCTTTCAAGAAGCTAGACATGAGCAACACGCCTTTGGCATGGAGTGAACCACCTAGTTCTACACTACGTTCAATATCAAGAATATCACCACCACCTTGATAAACTGAGGCGGTCAAACGTGAAGGTAAACCAAACTCAACATCTGCATAGTGAATAACGGAGAGGGCATTGATTTGACCTAAACGGTGGCCCGAAGTTTCGATTAACTGAGTTCCACGCGATAGATCCTGCCAGTAAAGTTCTCTTAAATAGCCTAAGCGATATTGTCTATGTTGTAATGCAAGATTAATGTGTTGGTCAGTTACAATCTTTTCATTGGCTTTAAATGCATGATGATGTGCTTCACGAATGAGGTCACCCAAAGTTGAAGCATGTAATGATAGTGAGCTTTGGTCTTCCGCCTGACGGCTTGAGTCGGTAAGTAAAGCTGCTAAGGCACTACGATCAAATGGAAGTAGTTTATCTGCTTGTACATAGTCAGCAATTAGCTGCATGTAAGCTTGTTCATTTTCGTCATTACGCTGTAATGTATCGGTAAAATCTGCACGAATTTTAAATACACTACCAAGCTCTGGTTCTACTTCTAAGATTTCATAATAAATCTCAGGTTCTGCCATAAGAACCACTTTAATATCAAGTGGAACTGCAGCAGGTTCTATCGAGATAGAGCCTGTTAACGTCAACATGTGTTCAAGAGAAGAAAGCTTGAGCTGGCCTGATTTTAAAGCACGCTTTAAACCCTGCCATGCATAAGGCTGTTCGAGTAATTGCTCGGCTTCAAGCATTAAAAAACCACCATTCGCTTGATGTAGAGCACCTGGGCGAATGAGAGTGAAATCTGTGGTAATTGTACCGTTGTGCGTAAGCTGTTCTACATGACCAAGCAAGTTGTAGTGGGTTGGAAAATCTTCAAAGATAACCGGTGCACCGCTGTTTGGTTTATTTGAAACAATTACATTTGCTTGATAACGTGCTGGTACACGATTGAACATAGCAGGAGCAAAGTCATCTTCTTCTTGCTCTAAAATGAGCTCAACATTGTCAATTACATCTTGTGCATATTGTTTTAAATAATCTTCAAGGCCTTTAACTTGACCATACTTATTTAAAATTAAATCTATTCGTGGCATAACCACTTGAGTCGCGATGTCTCGATTTAAAACAGAGACTTTGTCTCGTGCATCGTCTTCTAAATCGCCTAAATGCAAACCAAGACGCTCAAGCTTTTTATCCATATAGCGAATATTCGCCGCGATTTCAGCACGCTGTTTACTATTTAAAGCATCAATTTCTGCTTGGGTCAGTTCTTGAACCTGATCATTTTTTACTTGGACAGGCACAAAACCATGCTTCTCATTTCGAGAAATTAATTTTAAATCGAGCTCTTCGCCTTCTTTTGTTAATTCAACAAGCGCTTCTTGCTGCTCATCTCCAGTTTCCTGACGAATTCGCTCAATACGGTTATGATAAGTCTCGGCGCTAAAACGGCGTTCAAGCTGTTTTAAAATAATTTGCCAAGTTTGATGAAGAGTATGTTGAAACTTGGTTCCTTGCCCAGCAGGGAAGCGTAGCGCAATTGGCTGACGCGCTTGCTTAAAGTTATAAACATATACCCAATCATCTGGAGTAGGCATTGTTTTCGCATGTTGTTGTAGTAAACGCTTAATCATGGTGCGTTTACCCAAACCTGCCGTTCCTACTGCAAAAATGTTATAACCAGAGTAGGGTAAAGAAATGCCGGCTTCTACTGAAGCTTTGGCACGATCTTGTCCTAAAAAGTTATTAAGCGGTTTTATACGTTTTGTTGAGGCTGGAATATTTTCAAAATCTGGAATATGTGTAAGTTGTTCGGGTTTTAAGGCTGTTTTATCCAAAGTCATTTTTATATCAGGTTGCTCAAAAGCTGAAGGAAATGCATTTATTGTGACGTTTGTGGTGTTTGTTTTAGCGAGTGATAAAGTTGAAGTTGTCACTTGATCAAGTTTTTGTGTCACTGTTGATATCCAGCAAAAGAAAACGAAGGTTGAAGATTAAAGGTATACAGGTTTAGCATAAAATATCAAGCAAACTTGCTGCTTTTATCACCAAAACAAAACTTGATTGCAGAAAGAATCTTGAAAGCAATTGTAAGAAGCGATTGAATAGACGCATTTATAATTTATGGAAAATAAAAAACGAATGACCACACAAACCTCTGGTTGGGTCTCGGCGTTTAAAGCATTTTTAGACCGTCGTGCATTAATTATGCTATTTCTGGGTTTTTCTGCCGGAATACCTATTTTACTAATTTTTTCTAGTCTTTCTTTATGGCTAGGTGAAGCGGGCATTGATAAAAGTGCAGTCACTTTTTTCAGTTGGGCAGCTTTGGGATATTCCTTTAAGTTTGTTTGGGCACCTCTCATTGATGAATTGCCAGTACCGGTCTTGACCAAGGCTTTAGGTCGAAGACGTGCTTGGCTGCTTATTGCTCAGTGTTTAATTGTGCTTGCGATTTGCACCATGGCTTTTGCCGACCCAGCTTTAGGCCATAGCTATTTGGTTCAAATGGCAGCCGGTGCAGTATTACTTGGCTTCTCGGCAGCAACGCAAGATATCGTAATTGATGCTTATCGTATCGAATTAGCTGAAACTGAAATGCAGACGGTGTTGGCGTCGACTTATAATGCTGGCTACCGTATTGGTATGATTGTAGCTGGTGCTGGTGCATTATTTTTAGCAGCACATTTAGGAACAGCTAAAGGCAACTATATTTACGAGGCATGGAAAACGACCTATTTAACCATGGCAGCAGTCATGTTGGTCGGTATTGTTACAACCTTGCTTGTTCGTGAACCTAAGGTTAATCGCGTATATAAAAACTATAAAACTACTGATTATTACCGTCTGGTTTTAGTCTTCTTTATAGCGGTCATTTCGTTTGTCATAACTTATATTTACTCAGGTCAAATTACCGAGGCAATTTCCAAAGCTGGCAATATTCAAGATAGTGCAGCTTTATTTGGTTTAGAAGCTTTAAGATTCTTAACAGCAACAGGTTCTGCCATTTTAGTTGGTTATGTGCTAGTTAAGATGGGGGTGGTCAACCAGCAAATGGCAAAAGAAACTTGGATTGCTCCAATTCTGGATTTCTTTAAACGTTATGGTGTCAAACTCGCGTTAGTGCTTCTATTTTTGATTGGCTTTTTCCGTATTTCAGACATCATTGCCGGTGTGATCTCAAATGTCTTTTATCAAGATCTAAACTTTAGCAAAGAACAAATTGCTGAAGCTGTAAAAGTTTATGGTGTGATCTTTAGCTTGGTTGGAGGCTTCTTAGGAGGCTTATTAGCACAGCGTATGAACATCATGAAACTGATGTTTGTGGGTGCTGTATTGGCAAGCTCTACTAACCTCATTTTCATTGGTTTAGTGAAATCTGGCAAACCCCTTGATATGGTGGATGTTCAAGTGGGAGACAAACATTATAAAGCTCAGCCAGATGAAGTCGGTTATTGGAAGATTAAAGTCCCGAGTTCCACTTTTGAAGGAACAAAACAAGTTGATGTAAAAGCTGGCTATGCTTTGCAAGGTCAACAAGCAGAGACCATAGTCCGAGTTCAACCTTTAGTAACAACGCATGCTGAACATGTACCCCTACAGATTTTACCTTTGATGGGAAGTGACCAAATCACTGCTAAATCTTCTGAAGGCAGTGTGGTTGTTCGTGGTCAGTATTTTGGTAAAGCTTTATCGCCTAACCAAAAGATTGTGTTGAATCTTGATGGACAAAATTTTGATGCAAAAATGACAGATCAAAAAGGTGTATTTAACGCTGCAATTGATATGCAAAAATTACTGTCATCACCAAGCAAACAAATTACTGCGTCAGTTGTCGAAGGAAACCAAAAAGTATTATCAGTTTCCCATCATTATAACATTGCTTCAAATTCTGTATCCAAAGCTGAATTAGATGTAAATATTGACCCTCTACCATATATTGATACTCAGTCAGGTAAAGAGGTCGAGATTAGCGGTAAAGTCATTAAGCCTTATAGTTCGCTGTGGCTCTACTTTGCAATTGTTGTGGATAATATGGCTTCGGGCCTCGCGGGTGCAGCATTTATTGCATTCCTTTCGAGCCTAACCAGTGTGTCATTTACCGCTGTTCAATATGCGATCTTTAGTTCACTCATGACCCTTACACCAAAACTTTTAGGTGGATATTCAGGTACCATAGTGAGTAATATTGGGTATCCAAACTTCTTTTTGATGACCACATTGATCGGGATTCCAATCTTAATTTTAGTGGTTTGGGTTGGAAAACTACTCAAAGATCATCAAACACATGAAACAGAAAAGGCAGGTGAATAAACATGCGAATGCTTCATACAATGTTGCGAGTAGGCAATTTAGAACAATCTTTAAAGTTCTATACCGAAGTATTAGGGATGAAGTTACTTCGTAAGCGTGATTATGAAGAAGGTCGTTTTACACTAGCATTTGTTGGTTATGGCGATGAAGAAAATAATACCGTGCTTGAACTTACGCATAACTGGGATACATCAAGTTATGATTTAGGCAATGCCTATGGTCACATCGCAATTGGTGTCGAAGACGCTTACAAAGCATGTGAAGAAATTAAAGCACGTGGTGGTAAAGTTGTGCGTGAAGCAGGCCCAATGAAGGGTGGTGTAACGGTGATTGCTTTTGTTGAAGATCCAGATGGCTACAAAATCGAACTCATTCAGCAAGATGCAAACGCTAGAAATAATTAAGTAATTGACTTAGGCGCTTTAAGATTTAGGTCTTAAAAGCCTAGCTTTATTTTTATAGCCCAGTATGATGAAGGCTTGACCAAATGGTCAATTTATCAACTGGGTTTTTATTTGACTAAAATAATCATAGGATGTGAACATGCTGAAGTTCTTGGCACTTGATCGATTTACAATTTTGTTAGTTGGTATGGTGCTACTAGCAACATTTTTTCCAGTCAGTGGTCAAGCTGCGCAGTATTTCAATACACTAACTACAGTCGCGATTGCAATTTTATTCTTCCTACATGGGGCTAAGTTGTCTCGTGAGGCAGTCATTGAAGGTATTTTGCATTGGAAAATGCATTTACTGGTATTTGCAATTACGTTCTTTATTTTTCCTGCCCTTGGTTTATTGGCTAAACCTATTCTTTTACCTTTATTGGGACAGCAGCTCTATTGGGGCTTTCTGTTTATGTGTTTCTTACCTTCTACGGTTCAGTCTTCTATTGCTTTTACTTCAGTGGCAAAAGGAAATGTAGCAGGGGCGGTATGTAGTGCATCTTTTTCAAACTTGGTTGGCATGTTCATTACACCAGTTTTAGTGAGTTTCTTTATTTTAGGACAAAGTCAGCATGGCTTTGATCCAACATCATCTATTATAGAAATTACGCTGTTGTTATTGGTACCATTTGTTTTAGGGCAATTGCTTCGTCCTTATGTTTTTCCATATATGGCAAAAGTACCAAGTATTGTAAAAGCGTTCGATCAAGGCTCAATTTTGATGGTGGTGTATGGCGCATTTAGTGGGGCGGTGGTTGCTGGACTTTGGCATCAAGTAAACTGGAAAACCTTACTTCTTTTGGCGCTCGCTTGCTCTGTATTACTGACTATTATTATGTTGCTTGCCCTGTATTTACCGCGTGCTTTTGGTTTTAGTCGTGCCGATCAGATTACTGTTTTCTTTTGCGGTTCAAAAAAGACCTTGGCAAGTGGTGTACCAATGGCACAAATCTTATTTATTGGTCAGCCTTTAGGAATGATTGTATTGCCAATTATGATATTTCACCAAATACAGTTAATGGTGTGTGGAGTAATCGCAAATTACTGGGCTAAATCCCAAGATTAATTCGCAAAAAAAAATTATATGGCGTATAATACTGTCCACTTGTTGTGCTTAGCTCTAACCCTAGAGGTTTCGGTGGGCCAAAAGAATGGTCTGTTGTGGTGTTGATCTGCTTATAAAAGCTTTCCTCAATTTAATTGAGAGT
Organism: Acinetobacter sp. AOR41_HL; assembly: GCF_027854645.1. Classification (NCBI taxonomy): domain Bacteria; kingdom Pseudomonadati; phylum Pseudomonadota; class Gammaproteobacteria; order Moraxellales; family Moraxellaceae; genus Acinetobacter; species Acinetobacter sp. AOR41_HL. The sequence continues at coordinate 227,967 of NZ_JAKTHZ010000017.1, forward strand.
GATCAATTGCGATGACAGCTTAAGCCTTTCTTCAATTAGGAGTAATCGACGATGCGCGCCGATATTCACCCAAAATATGAAAAATTAGTTGCAACTTGCTCATGCGGTAACGTAATCGAAACTCGTTCTGCTTTAGGTAAAGAAACTATTTACCTTGACGTATGTTCAGCTTGCCACCCTTTCTACACTGGTAAACAAAAGAATGTAGACACTGGTGGTCGTATCGACAAATTCAAACAACGTTTTGCTGGTATGTCTCGCTCTATCAAGCGTTAATACTTCAAAACGCAACAAAAAACGGGCTTATGCCCGTTTTTTGTTTTTAGCGTCCAAGACCATTACTGGTCTTGCACATCTGTTAAACGATCAAGCTTCTTCTGAAAATAATCACCTTGTAAGAAACGTGTTTCCACATTCCATGCATTGGCAAACAGATTCATATCATTTAAGTTAGCTAATAAAATTCCAATTGGTTTTACAGTCAAATAGTTCAATACTTTTTCTTGCAAGCTATTGAGTCCTTGGTCTGAGCTTAATAGATCAGTTTTGCTAGACTGCAGTTTTACAAGCTGGATATCAAGCTGCTGTAAAATTGAATCGCTATATATAGAAGAAGCAAAGTCTCGGATTGAAACTTCTGCACCATGTTGACGTAAACGACTAATCAGCGGTTGAACTGTTGGAAGGTAGTGCTGAAGAGCTTGTTCCGAAAATTGCAAAATCAAAGGACATTCAAGTTTACTACCAATGATAGTAAGCAGTTTGGAAATCAGCTCAGGGAAGGTTTTATCTTTCAGCAAAATATCAATATTAAGGTTAATAATGAGCCTTGCTTTAGGATACTGAGCAATGAAATTATGAAGCTGTTTACAGGCTTCTACTAATATCCAGCGATCTAGTTGAATTGATAGTTCAGCATCTTCTTTTAATTCAGCTAAGTCATTTAAATCATGCCATTGTTCGTCTGCAATAAAGCCACTCGTCACTTCATAGTTATGAGTTTCTTCATCATGCTTATCGTAAATTTGCTGATACTTAAGATGTATCTCACCTTTAGCTAATTTTTGTTTCAACTGCTGTAGCAAAGAAGACTGCGAAGTCACCTCAAAGTGCTCAATCGTTAAATCAAGAGGAACAGCTTCAATGCTCGGCGAAACTGGTTTTTCTACAATAGGCGTTATTTCAAGCTGAGGAGTAACTTGAGGTAGGTTCTGCTTTTCAGCTTCATTAAGTAATGAGCTAAATGTAGTTTCAGTTAATGGTTGGTTAAGCGGAGCATAGCCAAGTTTTAACTGTACCGAAAAGTTTTGCTCATTCACTTTTAACAAGTGTTCTTTTTGCAAAGTTTGTAAACTCGTCAACTGAGAATTTAAAACCGTACTATTTTCAGCTTGTAAAATCCCGACATAACTGCCCAAGTCGACTTGGAAAATCGGCATCTGAGCATGGTCTTTTAAAAAACCATGTAGCTGATTGAAATAAAGTCCTAAAGTTTGCCAACCTTGTTGAAAAAGTCGTTCTGGACACTGTGCAAGTCTAAATAGAACCAGAGCATTTGCTTGGGCAGGGTGGGTCGATAAATGACGATTAATCTGTGGCCAAGCTGCACTTAATCCAGCCGTTTTCTCGGTTAGCGCTGTATTTGCTGGTGTTTTTAAATCAACTTGATAGTCGATGGTCAGTTGTACAGCATCTTCTTCTTGGCTCGGAATAAATTCCAGTTTTAAAGCATTATTACCAGAAATAGCTTGATGCTGACTTTGAATTTCGAAACGTGCTTGATCAAACTGGCCTAAAGAAATTTTCTTAAAACGTTGTTTAAAAATATTTAAATCGTTAGGTTGTAAGACATCTAAAATCGGCAAACCAATAATATCTTCTTCTTGCTGGAAACCAAAAAGATTCAAATATTCGGTATTTGCCTTAATATGTATACCTTCTTGAAAAATAGCGACCGCTTTATGGCTGCTATCGACCAGTGTTTGCGTATGTGTATGAATGGTATCAAGCTCAGCCAAAAGGTGCTGTTCTTTCTGTAAAAGGCGGCTATATGACAGCGCTCGAACAAGCGTAATATAAAAATAGTCCAAAGGTTCTAATGGAACTACATCATAAATACCTTTTTGAATATAGTTTTGATATTGCGATGATTGGTAGTCATCTGGTTGTAAAAGTAAAATTGGAAGCTGCGGCTGTTCTGAGGCTTGAACAAGGGAGAGAGTTTGTTCAATTTTCAAATCATACGCACGACCAAAAATAATGACATCCCACGATGTATTTAACTGCTTTTCAAAACTTTTTAAATCATCAAGTAATAAGGCATTAACTTGATAATCATTCCCCGATAATAAAGTTAAAATTTGGTTATAACGTAACTGGTTATCATCAATAATGAGTAAACGTATTTCAGTACGTTTTAACTTTTTAGATAGTAAAGAGTTTCTCACTTTAATGCTTCCCATAAATCTTGGTTATTCGCGTTACTATTCTTTTTCAGCATGAACTGATCAAGCAGATGTTGTTGCTGCTCATTCAAAAGTTCAAATTGAAATTGAATAAAACTTTGAGTAATGAGTTGTGCTTTGAGTAGATACACTTTGATTTCTTCTGTCCCCAATCGTAAATGAATTGTTTGTTGCTCTCTAAAAATTTGAGACCCCGGTAAAATAAGTGTGTTTTGTATTTCTTCTAGGTTTTGAGTTTGTAGTAATAGTGCAGGGTGGTAATTACGAGTATGGCGCTCTGCCTGAATATGTACGGCACAAGGGAACATGGCTTGCGAAAGAATTTCTAAACCCAGCTCCAGACTTTTTTCAGTCGATTGTTTAATCCAGCGAATCACACCGCCACGCCACTGACCATGCAGCGTTTCTTTGACTAAAATATATTCGCCAGTTCTTAAGTTTTTAGGCGCCTCACCAGACCATTTAATACGGTAGCCATTAACACTAATATCAAGCACTGTAGTTTGGTAAATCGTCTTGCTCTCACGACTCAAGCGCTGATACGAGCTGGTCTGTTGCTCTTTTTTTTCTAAGTTTGATAAAACTTTTGATTCACTTTGTAGATTATAGTTATTGTTAAGCTGTAGCGTTTCTTCAAAGTTTTTTGCTTTAGATAAATAAAAATGAGCAGTACTTAAGCCAAAACAGATTTGCAGTGCAGCATTGTATTCATAACGTTCATGACGACGCTGTGCTGTGGTACCCAAAATGGTTTGAACGTGGAATTTTAGTGCTGGACTCAAATAAATCTTTTCATTTTTAGACATGTATTGAGCATTTTTATGCATGGTGGCAGTCACATGCTCAAGCAAGGCTTGTGTACTAATGAAAATGCTTGGGTTGAAATTTGAGCTTTGCTTTTTGTTATATACAGGTGGATGGTCTTTAGTCGGATCGACTACATATTTAGTTAAAGCAGAGTCTTTAGGCAAGATTTGAATCATGCGTGCCCAGTCAAAACTACATTGAAACAAAGCCTGAATTTCTGATTGACGAATCTGATTGGTATTAAAAATGTCTAATAAAATCAGCTGAGCATATGCCTGTGTAATATTTGCTAAAGGGTGCTGTACACCTTGAATATGATTAATATTGGTTAAATGATATTTATACTGAACGGCTGTTTCATAAAGTTGATGAGCAATTAACCATTGGCCTTTTACAGGTTCGCTGTAGAGCATATGCTGTTGGTATAAAAGGTTGGTGAGTTGCTGCAATGCATGGAATGTCGCCAAAATACGCGCAGTTTGTAAGTTTTTCTTTTGTTTAAAAGAAAATAAAGAAAACTTTTGTCTTTGTAGCTGCTCGTGGCTGGTCTGTGCAATATTTAAATAAATGCTGGCAAAATAACAACGCAGCAGCATTGCCAGCTCAATAATATGCTCGTTACGGTCGGTACTAATCACCCCTTGGTTAAAGAAGTTCTTTTCTAAGCTTGCCAAAACATTATTAATGGTTGGGTGAAGCGTTTGAATTAAGTCAAAGCGGAGCGTTTCACTGCAATTTAATTCATTTAACTCCAAAATTGCGGTAAATAGCGCTTTTGAAGTATCACCCAATTGCATAATAGAAAGGGTAGTGACCCATTCATTAAGATCTTTAATGTTGGCTTCACAAAAGCTTAACCGTTCACGGGTACGTGAGGTTTGATTGTGAAAAATGTCCGAAAGTGCATTATTCATCATCACTTATTATATAACTCAAAAAGTTGTAGCCCCAAAAAGCGGTGTTTTATTCTTTTCGCCCGCAATTTCCCTGACGAGTTTAGGAACCAGATATCCAGGTAGGCTCGCTAACACGTCTTGATATATCGCATCTATTTCAGATGGCATTAAATCAAAATGTTGTGCGCCTTTTACTTTATCTAATACGTGTAAGTAATATGGCATAACGCGAGCTTCAAATAGACGATAACTTAAATCAGTTAAAGTTTGAGCAGAATCATTGACACCTTTTAGCAATACAGCCTGATTTAGTACAGTAATGTGGTGCGAAGATAACTCCATCAACTTTGAACAAGTAAAGTCATCGAGTTCAGAAGCATGGTTTGAGTGTACCACCAGAATAATACGCAGCCTACTGTTTTTTAATAAAGAAATAAGCTCTTCGTCGATTCGATTTGGAATGACAATTGGAACTCGTGAATGAATTCGCAAAATCTTAACATGTTTGAGAGATGATAAGCGTTCTAGCCAAAGTGCAAGCTTACGATTAGAAAGTGTAAGAGGGTCGCCTCCACTTAAAATCACTTCATTAATATCGGGATTAGCTTCGATATAATTTTTAATATTGAGCCAATCATCATTTTTTGGCAGATTTTCCTGATAGGGAAAGTGACGGCGGAAACAGTAACGACAATGCACAGCACATGCGCCTGTTAAGGTCAGTAAAAAACGAGATTTATATTTATGTAAAACACCCGGTAACTGATTGGCTGCTTCTTCACCTAAAGGGTCGGTTACAAACTCAGGATGCTCTTCAAGCTCTAAATGATGAGGTAATACTTGTAGTAAAAGCGGGTCAAGCGGGTTTTTAGCGTTCATTTTTCCGACGAACGCACGAGGAACACGCAATTTAAACTTTTCAGAAGCCAGAATCGCACCTGATAATAGCTGATCTGAGGATAACTCGAGTAGGCTTAGCAGTTCAGAAGGATCAGTAATAAGGTCACTGAGTTGTGATTGCCAGTTTTGCTCTTGGTATAAATAGTTTATCATTTGACACGATTAAGATAATGCAACAACGCATTATATCGCATAGTTGACTTGTTAAGTTTGGAGTGTGCCTTTCATGGCCTATTATTCTACAAATGATTTCAAAGCTGGCCTTAAGGTTATGCTTGATGGTAACCCATGTTCTATCATGGAAAACGAATATGTAAAACCAGGTAAAGGTCAAGCGTTCAACCGTGTAAAATTACGTAACCTTAAAACTGGCAAAGTATTAGAAAAAACTTTCAAATCAGGTGACTCTTTAGAAGCGGCTGACATCGTTGAAGTTGAAATGGATTACTTATACAACGATGGTGAAATGTGGAACTTCATGGATCCTGTAACTTTTGAGCAAATCGCTGCAGACAAAACTGCAATGGGCGATGCTGCTAAATGGTTAAAAGACGATTCAAATGAAAAATGTACAATTATGTTGTTCAACGGTGTACCGTTAACTGTAAACCCACCGAACTTCGTTGTATTAAAAATCGTTGAAACTGATCCGGGCGTACGTGGTGATACATCTGGCGGTGGCGGTAAACCAGCTAAGCTTGAAACAGGTGCGGTTGTTCGTGTTCCGTTATTTGTTCAGCAAGAAGAAAGCGTTCGTGTAGATACTCGTACTGGTGAGTATTTAGAGCGTGCATAATAGTTAAAAAATAAACTATTATCGAAGGGATGATTAAATCATCCCTTTTTTTATGCGAAAGTATAAGAGGAAAAAAGAAAAAGGAGGAGTAGAGTCACAGGGATTAAGAGAAACAGTACATAACAATATAAAAATGCTGTAGTTATTTATTGAGAGGTTAAGAATGGACACAATGCAAGCGAAATCTACGCTTCCCTCCAAGCTGGTCTGGAGCCTAGTGGCAATTATAGGTGCAATTTCTTTTGGGATGCTGGCACTCAGTCGTGGTGAACATGTTAACGCGGTTTGGCTTGTACTGGCTGCAGCATGTGTATATAGCATCGCATATCGATTTTATAGTCTATTTATTGCAACTAAAGTATTTGAATTAAACCCAAGACGTTTAACCCCAGCCCATCGTTTAGCCGATGGTCTGGATTATGTACCCACCAATAAATATGTGCTTTTCGGTCACCACTTTGCTGCAATTGCAGGAGCAGGGCCGTTAGTTGGACCAATTTTGGCTGCACAAATGGGCTTTTTACCGGGAACCATTTGGCTACTGGTTGGTGTGGTTCTGGCAGGTGCGGTACAAGACTTTTTAGTCTTATTTATCTCAACACGCCGTGATGGTCGTTCACTTGGTGAAATGGCAAAGCAGGAGCTTGGTTCTTTTGCTGGTATTGTCGTAATGCTCGGTGCGCTTGGGGTAATGATTATTATCCTTGCCGTACTGGCGTTAGTGGTTGTTAAAGCACTTGCACATAGTCCATGGGGTGTCTTTAGTATTGCAGCAACCATTCCAATTGCATTGTTCATGGGCGTTTATATGCGCTTTATCCGTCCGGGACGTATTGCAGAAGTTTCAATTATTGGCTTTGTTTTAATGATGCTGGCAATTGTCTATGGTGGACATGTTGCAGCAGACCCATACTGGGGTGAGTTCTTCACTTTAACAGGTACACAACTCACTTGGTGTCTCATCATTTATGGTTTTATCGCATCGGTATTGCCAGTTTGGTTGTTATTAGCACCGCGTGATTATTTATCTACCTTCCTCAAAATCGGGGTGATTCTTGGTTTGGCGGTGGGTATTATCATTGCATTACCTGAATTGAAAATGCCGGCTGTAACCCACTTCATTGATGGTACAGGTCCAGTTTTCTCAGGTAGCTTATTCCCATTCCTATTTATTACTATTGCTTGTGGTGCCATTTCTGGTTTCCATGCGCTTGTATCTAGTGGTACAACACCAAAACTCGTCGATAACGAAGCTGACATGCGCATGATTGGCTATGGCGGTATGCTTATGGAGTCTTTTGTCGGGATCATGGCAATGATCTGTGCGACAGTGTTAGACCCAGGTGTGTACTTTGCGATTAATGCGCCAGCGGCAGTACTCGGTACAACTGTAGAAACTGCGGCAGAGGCTGTACGTAACTTAGGTTTTGTTGTTACCCCAGAAATGCTAACTGTGTTGGCTCAAGAAGTAGGTGAAAGCTCGATTCTTTCACGTACAGGTGGTGCACCTACCTTCGCTATTGGTATGGCTCATATCATTTCTGAAATTTTTAATAGCCGCCAAATGATGGCATTTTGGTATCACTTTGCCATTTTGTTTGAAGCATTGTTTATTTTAACTGCTGTCGATGCCGGTACTCGTGCTTGTCGTTTCATGGTGCAAGACACGGTAGGTATTGTTATTCCTGCGGTTAAAGCATCAGGTTCATTCTTCGGTAACTTAGTCGGTACGGCTGTTGCGGTAGGTGGATGGGGCTTCTTCGTTTATCAAGGTGTAATTGACCCACTTGGTGGTGTTAACTCATTATGGCCTCTGTTTGGTGTTGGTAACCAAATGCTGGCTTCTATGGCACTTATTTTAGGTACAGTCATTCTGTTTAAAATGAAAAAAGAAAAATATGTATGGGTAACGATTATTCCAACTATTTTCTTGTTCGTGACCTGTATGACTGCGGGTTGGCAAAAGATTTTCCACGAAAACCCAAAAATTGGTTTCTTGGCGCAAGCGCATAAGTTCTCTGATGCGATTGCTCGTGGTGAAATTATTAAACCAGCCAAAACTATTGCTGAGATGCAAAACATTGTGATGTCGAATCAGATTAATGCTGCGCTTTGTGGCTTCTTTATGATTGTTTCGATTGTCATGATTATTGCCTCAATTGGTATTGTTCGCCGTGCTTTAGCGAGTCCGAAACCGACTGTAAATGAAGCGCCTGCGGTATATGCCGATCCTGAAGTGGTTACCACTCGAGGAGAATAAAGATGAATTTTAAATTTGCAAAAAATGGAACTGTCATTATTGCGAAAATCATCAAAATGACAGTGCTCTCGCAAAAAGAGCTATTACTTTCTCCAAAGAACTGGTCGCGTATAGCAACCTTGTGGCAACGTTTACAGCAAAGCTTCCGACTGATGGTTGGTGTGCCGGACTATCAAACATATTTGGAGCATATGAAAGCCCATCATCCAGATTTAACACCTATGGATGCAAAGACTTTCTATCGACATTGTGTTGATGTGCGTTATCCATCGGCAGGTGGTACTTTGAAGAAATGCCCATGTTAAGTTGAGCTTGATATTTGGCTAACCAAAGACGGTATGTGGTTGAACCATGTACCGTTTTACTTTTTGGGAAATGAAAAAAGTTTGCTCAAAGTCTGCTCATTTGTATTTTTTTCAATGGCAAATCTCTTGTTTTGCTTTTGAAAAATGAATATGATGCTTTCCATTCTAGGTGTATAGCTCAGTTGGTTAGAGCGCTACGTTGACATCGTAGAGGTCTCCAGTTCGAGTCTGGATATACCTACCAAGATTCGCTGTTAAATCAGTAATTTAAAAAACCGCCTTAATTGGCGGTTTTTTCTTTTAGGGCTACTTTCGGGGTATTTTCGGGGAACTAATTCACGCCCTAATGTGGATAAGTGCGAAAATTAATCAAGTTTAGAATTTAAAAAACTAACGATAACTAACCCTTTCTGGCTTCGGTTCTTCATGACCTTGCAGGTAATGATCAGTCATTTTTTCAGTTGCATGTCCTGCCAATGCTTGGGCATATGATTTTCCATATTTCTCGGTAATATTGAAAATACCAAGTGCACGCAGATCATGAAACGATGGTCGTTGTCTCGGTTCCAAATGGTCACAAGCGCCAGACAAATCACGGTATTTCTGAAATTGCTTTGTTAAGTGGTCCTCAGTAACCGCATAAGGGTGCGGTTTTGCAATCCTATTATGTTCAGTAATACGTTCAGGACGAGTAGCAATTAGATATGGACAATTCAAACGGAAAGAATTGGCAATACATTTAACTACTGTCTCAGCAAGTTCCGGGTGCATATCAACTTCAATATAGATCGGCTTATCATAATTAAGAGATTTATGCTGTAGCACTGTGAACGTGTTTTCTTTCACATTTATCGCCGTGCGTAATAGCATCACCAAATCACCGCGGCGCTGGATTGAATGTAATGCCAGATCAATAGCAAGCTGCAACCAATTAGGGCAGACAGCATAAATTTGAGCAAGCATTTCATTACTTAGGCGCTGACGAATCTTTTTAGGCCGTATCGGCTTAAGTGTTTTCTCAGCAATATTTTCAGCTATCCAACCATTCGCTACAAAGTATTTAAAAATATCGATCAGTAAAGAGCGATGCTTTTCAGCCTGATAAGGCGTTTGTTCTTTTAAATAGGTTGCTAACATATTTAAAGTCATTTCAGAACAACTGAGCTCACCCCATTTTTCAATGTACTTGTCGCAATTGGCATTAATAATTTCCAGTGTTGATTCAGCATATGTTTTCTCTGATAAACGTAACTCAAGAAATTCTTTAAGACCATTTTTAAAAGTTGGAATTTTATTTTCAACTTTTTTATTCACTTCAAGTATTTTTGCAACTATATCTGGATGTCTTTTCAGTGCAGCATTCAAAGCCATGGCTGCAACAATTGCTTCATTACGATCTTTACCCAATGATTTACGCTGCCCATTAGGTAATACATAACGAAAGTAAATTGTGCCATTGGCCTTTTTATCTGTTTCAACATGGGGAGGGAGGTCTAAGCTCCCTTTTCCCCTTGGACGTGGTGTCATGTTATATCTCAGCTAAAATTCTATCGGCGATAGCATTCCCTGTGATTGGTGGTGACTGTAGATCAATCTTTGGTGTTTCACTACTATAAAAGATTGGCTCACCCCAAGTTGTACATTGCACAAACCAATGGGTGCCGCGTTTAATACCACTTAACCAGCCACGTTCAATATGACTTACCAAAGTTGCACGGCATGGGCGCGACTCATCGTCAAAATAATTTTTAGCGAAGATTGAGAGTTTAATGTGTTTAATGTTGCTAGACATATTTCCTCCAATCGCAGGGCATTAAATATTAAAGTTTCGGTTCGTGTGGTTTTGCCCACCAAAGAACTGGCCCATCTTCTGAATCAAACGCTGCAATTAAAAAGAGGCCTTGTTCAGGTGCTTTAGGTTTCCATTTTGACCAATCTGCACAATCATCTTCAGGGATTTCTGGAATATCCCAATATTCCAATCGCTCAACAAGAAGCTTTACACCAAGATTTTTTTGAAGTTGGGACCATTGTTCCGTTGTATAGAATTCTGAATTTTCCCCAATAGTATCGTGTAGTTCGATATCTGGATGGAACCAGCAGCTATTTAAATCATCTGGCAGTTCAATTGGTTCGATTTGATAAGTCATCACTCATCTCCCAAATTTTTACCGATAAACTTAGGCATAATGAAAGTGATATTAGCTGGAACCACACCACCTCCTTCGGGATGTGGATCATGCCAAAGCTTGCCGTTCATCCAAATAACTGAATGCATGTATCCACGTGGAGAAATTCCATTCACTAAAAGTTTAGTGTCATGCAGTTTTTTACTGATCTCAGTAATCCACTTTGAGTTGTCTTCACCATTAGTACCTAAGCTGATAGATATGAAGCCAATTGTTTCAAGGAAGCGGTCAAAATTATCATTGTAGATTTGACCATTAATAGGGCAGTCGGGTTTGGATTTATCGCAGCCTTCCCAAAAGTCAGGAATATCATTAATATCCATTTCAAGCAAAGTGGCGATAGTTGCAGATTGACAGTTGCCACCTAAACCAGTTTTTGTTTGCATTACTTTTTTCATTGGTCTGCTCCCGATTCGCTTGGCCCATCTGGTAAAGGCATCCAGTAATTAATCCCACATTCCTCAAATTCATCCAAAGCAACAATTTGATAAACATTAAATTTAGCAATCTTAGTTGTGGAAATGCCTAAAACTAAATCGCCTTCATTTGGCTTCATGAATTCAGTTGATACCCAGACTGGCAACGCCTGAGCTTTGGCTTTTTCCATCCAAGCCTCTTGCATTAGCTCAATATCGTTATAGCTAAGTGTGCATCCAGCTTCTCGAACTAGGTTTGTTAAAACGCCTAAACTATTCCAACCAACTTTAATTACACCTTTAGTTCTGAGAAATTCTAAAAAAGCCTCTTTTTCCTTAATTTCCATGAACCGGCTCCTTTAATTCAACTACAAAATCAACAGTAGGAGCAGGGAGAAATACAGATGGTGGTAGATCCACAGCTAGGCCAGCACGTTTAATTAATTCCCAAACTAGCTTTCCTTCCGCCGTGATCCGCATGCAGCCGTAATTTTTATCACGTGCTTCTTCTTGTGGTACTTGCTCAATAAGCCCTTTCTCAACAAGCACCTGACTTGAGCGAGAAGGTGTGAAAATAAATTGCTCATGGCAAGCGTAATATTTCAAACAATCGATTTGACGGCGGCTTAGGTTCAAATTGAACGCGCCGCTAGTCACATAATCAACAAAAGCATTGTTTACTGTATTCATTCTGGTTTCCAAATTATTTATTAATCACGGTCAATACAGCGGTAGCCATTGAAATTGAAAGTTACCCAACGTTTGCAATCGCCTAATGGGTAATAAACATATTCAGGACCACTAAAAATTGACTTTGATTTGCGTACTTGTTTTGCCTTCTCAGTTACATAGCTAGGTTTTTTGCTAGATGGTTGAGAGACGTTTGTTTTTGTGCTGGTAAAAGAACGTTTAAATGAAACTTTGGCTCCTGCCGTAGAGCTTTTAGCTTCCGCTTCTTTCATGCAGCTAGTTAAGATCAGTATTAAGACCAGTGCTAAGAAAATTACAGGTAATATCTTCATTTACTAATCCTATTAAACTTATGAAACCCCGAATCGGCGGATGGTGGGGAACCCATCATGGAAACATTACGCCTAACGCTTACACTTCCTAGTTACTAGTTCACGTTGAAAGTAGGTCCAACGGACGATAGGGAGGCTATCTTCACTATTTCTACAGCGTCTAAATAGTTACAAGCTGATCCACCATGCTTACAGCTAAGCAAACATCCTTGTTAGTGCACGTAAGAACCTTTAAACGGTGCCTTCTAAAATAGTTACTGAAGGATTAACACCAGGATGAAAGACATTTAGTTCTTCATCATTTACGGTTGAGGTAACCGTTTTACCGTTGCGAATATAATCAATAGTGTCTTCCATTGATTTTTCGATTGCTTTCTCAAGCTGGTCTAAGTCGTACCAGAATGAGATATTTCCGCCGTTAATGCGGTAACGGAAACGAGCAGGGAGTAAGTAAGCATTTCCGCCACGATGTACTTGAACACCAAATTTAATAACTTCAGGAATGGTTAATTTACCTTCACGGCCTGCCGTTGCTTCAATGGTTTCGTTATAAGTTAGGGTTACTTCACCGGTGTTTGTACGAATGCCTGATTTAAAGTCAACTTTAGTATTTGCAGATAGAGTTTGAACAATTTCATAAAGTTCTGCTGCAACCGGCTCTGCAATATGAGGCATGATGTCTTCTAACAACAATGCAAACTCAGTTTGAGTGAATTTCTTACCTGAGCACTCTTCAATTTTTTTAAATTCAGTTGTTTTTTCCACAAAGAAATTAGCAATGTGGTTGCAATGGCGTTGATTAGCATTGCTGTTATATTCGCTAACTGGTGTAGCTTCATGATAATCAAGCACAGCTTTAACACGGCCATTTAATACATCAACAAAAATGATTGAATTTGGATCACTAAAACGATTTACATAACCAATAAAATCTTTAGCTGTATGCAAAGAAACGCTTTGTTTAAGATTAATTGGACGTTCAAGGAGTTCAGGAAACGTATTAACTTTACTTCCTTCAGGAACCACCACAAAAGGTAAAGCGCCAATTGTTTTTTGAGCAGCTTTTAGGCCAGATAAACCAAGTTCATAAGCTGTTTGAATGTTATTGTTAAGTTCGGTCATGAGACACCTGTATTAGTTAAGAGTTTTGAAAGTTTGTTTTGGTTCAGTCGGGATTGATTTCAATTCAACCGGGCCAGATTCTGAAACTTGTTCAAGTTTCAATTTTTGTTGACGTGGATCTTCACGTACTAATTGCTGATCACCGTCAGTAAAGAGAACAGTTGGCTCTTTATCGAATTTAGGTAATGTGGATTTCACATCATCCATAATTTTGTAGGTGCCACGGCCATTTGGTTTAATTGTCAAAGTGACCGATACTTTTGAAACTTTGCCCGTGTCATTTGAGGCTTGAAGCGCTTCTGACAAAAGGTTGTCAAGTTGTTGCAAAGTGTCACCATGTTGTAAGTTGCCAAGTGTTTGGCAGAACGAAGTCTTTTTAGCTGTCATGTTATTAGCTCCAATAACTGCTATTTCATAAGCTTGTGGTGTTGAAGTTTTTTGCGTAGGGTTCCACGATTAATACCGAGAACTTCAGCAGCTTCTGTTTGATTAACGCGTGTTTGAATTAACACTGCATCTAGCAATGGTTTTTCAAATTTATCGAGAGCAACTTGATAAGCTTTGCCATGGTTTGATTTAAAAAAATCAACAGGTAAGCCATTTGTTTCATTTTCTTGAGGCTGAGCGATTGTCATTCTTCGTCATCCTCTTCGTCAGACGAATAACCCTTAAGCTCTAAAGCTAATGCATCACGATCTTCAGGAAGTGAGCCACGCTCTCTTACCAATGCCCCATCTGCATATATCTTCACAAACCAAAAGTTATAGCCTTCATCAAAAGCTTTGACTGTGCAGGTAAGCTTGAATTGAGAAATCCACTTTTCGAGAACTGGTGTAGGGCTTGCCCATGCGGTATCAAATTCCAGAACGTTATCTGAAACTGAAATATCGTAAGCATTCCATTTAGTTCCCCAGTTTTGGGTTGACCATTCATACCAAGTCTTACAACCATAGGTATCAACATTTGAAATAACTGTTTGACCTAGTTTTAAAAGCTCTTCACGTTTTTCTTGAGAGTCGCCAACATAGTCATAAGCCCTTTCTAAATCTATTTTGGCTATTGCACTTTTTGAATAAAAAAAGCCGTCTTTAAAATATTTTTCGACTTGTTCTTGGCTGAGCTCTGTTTTCTCACCATTTGCCAAAGCAAAGGCAAGTGCATAGTCTGTACGTGAACCAGATTCAATATTTAGAGACTCTGGCATTGGAATAATTTTGCCAAAATCAAAAGCTCTATCATCACCTTTCATGAAGGCTAAAGCTTCAGCAGCATTAGTTGATGAGATTTCAACTTTATTTGTTACATGGTTAGGCATTCTTTAGACTCCCATTGCAAATTTAGCTGCAACAACACCGCATATAGCCCAAACTGCTAAACCTGCTGAAAGAAAACCAAGCATTTTTACAGTAGCTAAGGCATTAGCTTTGAATCGTGCAATCCATGGCACTTTTTGTTCTGCCGCCGTAGGGTGGCGGTGGAGAATTTGAGTCGTTTGACTCTGAATAGTTTTTTGTTTCATAATCACCTCGTTAAATAAGAAGCTCTGCTTGTGTTTGGTCGCCATGCAGAGCTTTTTGCTGTCTACGAGATAAAATTTAGCAGCAGCTAAAAGTTTTAGCAATACACTTTGCTAAAATAATTTACACAGATTTAGCAAATTGTTGATTTTGTATAAAATTTAGATGTAAAAAAAGCCTGCATATTTAGCAGGCTGTAAATTTATTTATTTTGTTTCTATATGTCACCACCGCGCCAAGCTAAGTGTGCAACTATTTGAATATTATTCAATTCTTCTTTACTCAAATACTCATCTGGATATAAATCTTTATTGGGATTATCACTCACAATTCTTAATCCACCGTCCTTAACAATCTTAAAAAGACGTTTGATACGTAATTCATTATTGGCAATAAACGCATAAACATTACCAGTAATTACTTGTTCATAAGTTTTAACAGTAACGTTAGCTAAGAGAATGTTATTACTCTCAATGGTAGGGGACATACTATCACCATCACCACCCATTACAGCAGAACATCCAAATTTTGGAGAAATACCTTTACTGCGTAACCAAGACTCACGGAACACTAAACCACCTTTAAGCAGTTCAGTTTCATTTGTATAACCTAAGCCGCAAGCTCCTTTTACGTCAAATTGTGGTACAAGAACAAAATCAGAAGGATCAATAGTTTCTGTTAAAAACTCGTTGCCTAAATTACTGATATGGTTAGCACTTGGTCTAAGAATACCATTCTCCATAACACCATCTTGGAGTACTGGTTCGCCCATAGGCACATCGAAAGCATATGGCTTCAGTTTGAAAAACTCTTCGAGACTTCTAGCCTTAGAATCATCTATAAATCTTTCACCACTTTTAAGCTGAGAAATATAAGAACCATTGGAAAGCCCCATAGCTTGAGCCATTTCTTTTTGATTCTTATAACTATTGTCTGCCAACAGTTTGTCGACCATATAGACAAAGTTCTTTCGTCTTATCTCTTTAATTTCCATAGCCAACATAATTTATAAAACCATTTAGCAAATTGTAACTTTTTTAGTAAAAAACTGCGAATTTATATATTGCTAAAACTTTTAGCTGCTGCTAAATTGTATTGAGATTTTAGCAACGAGTTTTAGCAATGCAGAAACTGACATTAAAACAATACTTCTCTTCTTTATCTGAAGAACAGCAAGTTTCTTTTGCCACGGCCTGCAAAACAACAACTGGTCAAATCAAACAGATTATGTATGGCAACCGCCCATGTAATCCAAGTTTAGCTATCGACATTGATCGGGAGAGTAAAGGGCAGGTTCGCTGTGATGATCTATGTCCTGATACCGATTTTGACTATTTACGCCGTACACCTAAGCAAAAGCGAACTGCTTAAACACATTATTCACGGATAGCAAATGTGCGTAAACGTGAAATTTTTCAAGGATTCACATATGAGTGAAATTAATTTAAGCCGAGAAGCTCAAGCAGCTCTCTATAAGACAGTCCACCAGTCACCGGGTATTACACCTGCGGAAATTGCTGACATGTTGGGTGATTCCCACAAAACTGTTTTGAACTATGCCAATCCAAACATGGAAAACCATGTACCTAGTCTTAAGAAAGTTGAGACGATGATTAATTACACGCAGAACCCTGCATTAATCAAAGTTTGGGCTCATCAATTGGGTTATGTGCTGGTGCCGGTAGGTTGTGATGGCGAAAAGCATCATGAAATGTCGATTCTTGAGGCATTGCTTAAAAACAATATCGCTAATGGTTTAGCAAATCAAAAGGTTGCTGAAGTGTTAGAGGACAATATTGTAACGCCGCAGGAATATGAAGAAGCTCATTCTATTTTTCAAAAAATTATCGAGAGCGTAACGGCAGCAGATAAAGCGCTTCAAAAGATGGCTAAAAGCCGAATCCCTTTAGACCTAGAAAAGCAAAAAGCCTGATCGGCAAATCAGACTTTTTTGTGATTCATTTAATTTGGAAACCAGAATGAATACAAAAACTAATCTATCACAACATCCTTGCG
Organism: Acinetobacter sp. AOR41_HL; assembly: GCF_027854645.1. Lineage (NCBI taxonomy): Bacteria > Pseudomonadati > Pseudomonadota > Gammaproteobacteria > Moraxellales > Moraxellaceae > Acinetobacter > Acinetobacter sp. AOR41_HL. The sequence goes on from NZ_JAKTHZ010000017.1 coordinate 244,678, forward strand.
AAAACAAATGCAGCAATTTTCAAGGTGAGCAGTGCAAGACATGCCTTATCTCTGATTTAGGAGATGACCGTCACCTACACAACCATATTTCTGCAAATTGTCGTGTTTATTCAGAAGATGAATTGAAACACATCAACCGTGCACATGAAGCAATGGGAGAGGTGTCATGAAAGAACGTCCGATTTTATCTAATTCAGAAATGGTTAGAGCCATTTTAGAAGGTCGTAAAACTCAGACTCGTCGAATTGTTAAACCTCAACCAGTGCCTTATCCCGGTGGTGGGCATTGGTGGCGTTGTGATTATGTTCAGTCAATGGTTCGTGTTGAACAGGAACTCCAAAATCCTTGTGAGCTGTACAAGGGATTTATTGAAGAAGTAAACCCATTTGGTAAAAAAGGTGACCGTCTTTGGGTGCGTGAAACATTTGGAACAAAAATTCGAAATATCGGTGGAACTCCACACGAATCTTTTGCCTATAAAGCCGATAAATCAGATGAGGTTTGTTATTACGACTGCAACGGAAATGGATATCCAGTTAAATGGGTTCCTTCTATTCATATGCCACGTAGTGCTTGTCGCATAGTTCTGGAAATAACAAATATTCGAATTGAACGCCTTAATGATATTTCTGAAGCAGACGCCATTGGTGAAGGTTGTATTGCTGAATCCTGTGATCATGCGCGTAGAACTTGTAATGAAATTGGCTGTTATGGGCCGCATGCAACTGGTCAATTTAAATATTTGTGGGAATCAATAAAAGGTAAAGGTTCATGGGATTTAAACCCATGGGTATGGGTAATCGAATTTAAGGTTATCCAAAATGGAAAGTAATTACCTAACCCCCTACAAAGCCCCTTCAAAGGAGATAAATAACCGTGCGTGATTATGGGAAAGTCTCTCCACACTTCTGGACTGGATCTACTGGCAAGAAATTACGCCAGTATCCTGATTCAATTGTGGTGGCTATGTACTTAATGACATGTCCTCATGCAAACATGCTCGGCCTTTACTATATGCCCCTTTTATATGTAGCTCATGAAACTGGATTGGGCTTAGAAGGGGCTAAAAAGGGGCTTCAATGGGCATGCGAAGCGGGATTTTGTAGTTATGACGAAGTATCAGAAATGGTTTGGGTGCACGAAATGGCACGCTACCAAGTTGCTGAGTCATTAAAGGCAACAGATAACCGTTGTAAAGGCATTCAAAAGGATTATGACTCACTACCTTCAAACCCTTATTTAGCAAGCTTTTACGATAAATACGCAGAAGCTTTTTGCATGACAAATAAACGTGAAGGCAAGTGTGATTCAACACAACAAATTCAAGCCCCTTCAAAGCCCCTTGCAAGCCAAGAACAGGAACAGGAGCAGGAACAAGATAAATCTCTCTCTCAAGCGCCAGCGCAAAATTTTGAAGAGCCGGATGATTCTTGGAAACCAAACAAAGAGCACCTGAAAGCTATTTTGCAAAAAACAAAATACTCACAACGTGTTCAAGAAATTTTGTCGATGGATGATTTCGAATTTCATTTGAGCAACTTCAATGCCCATCATGAAACTAATCGTTTTCTTACTGACAACCAGAAACACAACAAGTTTGCTCAATGGTTACTTGAAAAGTTTGAAAAACAGGAAGCTCAGAAAGCCAAGCAAACTAAACCAACAAATCAAGGTAATTCACAAGGCGGCAGCGTTAATCAGGCGTTTGATCAACAACAGCCTAAATACGATGAAAACGTGCAGCCTGTGAAACTTGGAGGTAATTTCGTATGAACGCAATGCCAAAATTTAATTATCAATTCCCTCAAGCGGAAAGCATGTGTGAAACACACAAACAGCAAAAAGTTAGTATGGGTGGTCATGAAATTTGTCCAGCTTGTGCAGCTGAATATACAAAACAACAAAATGAGCAATATGACCGCGAAGTGAATCGCCGTGCATTCAAAGCTCATATGTCTACTGGAATGCTGCCAGAGCGTCACCAAAATTCAGGTTTTTCAAATTACCAATGTGATTTACCCGGTCAAACGATAGCTTTTAACAAATGCGTGGAATATGCAGATCGAATCATGAAAAACAAAGTTACCAATTTGGTAATGGTTGGGATGACTGGAACAGGCAAAACACATTTGGCATGCGCAACGGCGCGTACGCTGCTAAAAAACGGGAAAAAGGCCCGTTACATCACAAGTGAAGAAATTGCACAACGCATTATGCAGGCTTGGGATAAAGACACAAAAGACATGTCTGAAAAATCAGTTATCTATGATTTTTCACAATACGACTTACTCATTGTTGATGAATATGGTTTGCATGACCGCGATAAGCGTAAAGAACTTGTGCACAAAGTTTTATATGCACGTTATGACGCTGGTAAGCCAACTATGTTGATTTCAAATATGGCTTTGCAAGACACCACAGATCGTTACGGCAAAGTAACTCATGGCCTTATTTCTGATTTAGGTGACCGTTTATGGTCGCGTTTTCAACATGGCGGCTTAACTCAAGTCGAGTGTGTTTGGGCGGATGCACGTACAGGTGGTCAAGCATGAATGCAAAGTTAGATTTTGTTAAACGCGATTATTCTTTGTCTTATTCGAATGTAAGTCTCAAATCTACTAAACGCGAAGAACTAGAAAATGAGGTTGCTAAGTGGATTGCTCAGGGTAACGAAATAAAACCATTTGAGAAAAAAGATCAAAACCAGATCCGCCTTAAACATGGTACAGACGGCGCTTATAAAAAAATGGGTTGTCGCTGTAAAACATGTGTTGTTTGGGCTCGTAAAAATGGAATTCTCTTAACTGAGCCGAAGAAGGAAAAAATAAAGGTTGAGCCAGAGCAAAGTGCATTTGCAAAGCTTCAGCAAAAATTCATGCAAGTTTTCGTAGAGGAATATGGTCAATCATGGGATTTCTTAGCAGAAAGATCAGGCTATGCAATCACAGCGTACCAGTTGCGCCGTATCTATGAAGGGAAATCTGAGGTCACAGTTCTTGATTGGAACATTCTTAAAAATACGCTCAATTTTTTGGATGTCCATGTATGAAAAAACGTATTAAACAGCGCCAACGCCAGAACCGGAGTATTAGAGCAATGCAGAATAAAAAACAAAACTTGGAAGTGGGCCAACGTGTTTATGTCGATTTCCTTTCATCAAATAGAGTTGAAACGGATGGGACACGAATTAGCGGTTTTGGTGTGTTAGATCGAGTAGAGCCGGACGGTTTCGTTTGTGGTCGCCTAGACATAGGCCATACGTTTGGATGTCCATCTCAATATGTTCAACCTCAATCAGAAGTTATTGGTATTGATTTAGGTGAAGAAATATCTAAATCAACAAATAAAAATCGTCTTGATTTTGAAGAGTCGATAAAAGCATCTGCAAGCTATCAGAAACTCGTATTTATGCATGGTGAAAAACTTTTTATTTTTGATGATGAAAAATACAAGATCGCAGCTATCCAGTTAGCTTGGGAAATTTATTGTGAGCGTCAGGAAGTAATTACCAATTTGCAGGGTTCAATTAAGGAATACTGTGGCTGGGTAAAGGATCTGAAGCATGAGCGTGGTTTTTTACAACAGGTATGTGCACAACGTGCTGACACAATTGAAGCACTAGAAAAAGTTTTTAATAAATCAATTGAATTGGTTGAACTTGATATTTTAGGCGCAGAGCAAAGCAGAAACACCGCTGTAGATATGCAAGAACGTAATTATTTTTCAGCAATGCTTTATTTTCTAAGACCAATACAAAGGCAGTTAGCAGAAGCAAGCAATATTAAGATGCGTTCAATAAAAAAGGATAGCGATGTTTTTGAAGAAAATAGCCAACAGATAGATAAATCAGTTCCAGCTGCAATTCTTGAAGCAACAGAAAAACGCCGAGGTGATAAATGTTAAAACCAAAGTGGGGCGGTTACCGCCCACCTGTTTTAAAAACCGAAAGTGGCAAGAAAAGAGTTAATAAAGACCCGGCACCTAAACTACCTGCATATTTAATTAAGGGTAAAACCTATGAATGTGTTGGGGGGGAATTGCTTAATTGCAGTCTTAACATTATTCCGCCGTCAGTTAATAACTATTGGTTAGATTCTGGTAAAGCTCAAAAACGTTTAAGCAAACGTGCATATCATTTTATTGAAGCTATGAAACGGTTTGTTCAACCGCTTCAATATATGGGTGATGTAAAAGTAATTATCGATTACCACATGCCAGATAAAAAAGTACGTGACATCGATAACATTTTAAAACCCTGCCTTGATGCCCTAACTAAGTGTGGGCTCATAGGTGATGACTCGCAAGTTAAAAGCCTTTCAGTAAATGCTCGCCCAGTTGTTGTGGGTGGTCAGATCGATATATGTGTAATTAAGTTAAATGGATAATAAAAAAGGTGAGCGTATGAGCAAATTGACAAATCTAGAATGGCTTGGTCAGCACATGCGTGCCAAGACACCAAATTATGAACAAGTGGGTTCAAATAGTTCAGATGAGGTTTCAGCGTGGGAAATTCGTTGTGCTGCTTTTGAAAATATTGATACTCAATTGGCAAAAGCACTGGCTACAGTTTATGTATGGGGACATAAAGCACAACGTGAGTATTTATTTGTACAAGAACACTTAGCAAAAATCATGGTTCGTGCAGCTGAAGAAAAAAAACAGAAGCCTAATATTATTCCTTTAGAGAAATTGGCAGAGTTGGTTGCTCGTCTTGTTCTTGATTTTGAAATTGATCCAAGCCTAAATGAAGTTTTCACAAGTAAAGGTCGAATGTATTATGCAGGTATAGCATCTCATCATTTAACATATGACGCTTATCGAAAAACATGGAAAGAATACGAAAAGCTCATGGAAGTGGCATTAGTAAATGCTCGTTGGGAAATTGAAAACGGGGTTGGTGAATATCGAAATAGATTAAAAGAAAGTGCTTAAATATTGTGAAGAAAAATTAGAGTAAATGGCCTGCAATTAGTGGGCTTTTTCCGTTTTATATCTTATGATTATGACGATTTTTTGAACTTTATAATAAGGTATACAAATGGGATTCGGTAGCTTAATGCGTGACATAATTAATGTTTATGATAAAGAGGGAAATCTAGTAGCTGAAAAGGAGAAAGCTAGTGTTCAAAATGGTAAAAGCATCATAACTTTTAAAGCAGACTATCCAGTTGAGATAGGTTATTTGGTGGATAGACTTATTCCAAATGGGATAGTAGAGAGATATAGAGTTATTGAGCCTAATTATTCTGGTGGAGCGTCAATTATTCAGCCACATTATCAAATGCAAGTTGTGAACGTGAATGCAGTTCCAGATCCAAGATCAGTCAGCACTGTTAATACAATTTCAGTATCTGGTAATGCAAGATATTATCAAAATAGTACAGATAACTCAGTAAACACAATTAACTATACAACTAATGATTACAGACAAGTTTTGAATCAAATCAAGAGTGATTTACTTGATTTGAATTTAGATGATACCGATTTGCATGTGTCTAATAAAGTTATAGGTAAAATTGAGGAAGAAGTTCAAAGTGGTAACCCAAACAAGAGTAGGATTAATACTTTTATTGAGTTGTTGCCAGCTGGTGTCACTGTATTAGAATCAGTTACCAAACTAATTGAAATGTGTTCTTCTTAATCTATAAAAATCCCTATTCCATTTCTTTGGGAATTACCGTACAGTATTTATATTATGGTCGTATATTGGATATGATCATTAAGTATTTTGAAAGCTCACTATTTTGTGGGCTTTTTTTGTGAGCTTCAGTGATGTGAAATGATAAGAAATTATTTTAAATTATAAAGAATTATTTTACATTTAAGTGTCTGAATTATAACAAAAATAAATTTAAAATATAAGCTATTTAAATCAAATCTTTTTGCTTATTATTTGCTCATTACCAAGAGGGTTTTGAAATGAATGCAATAGTTAAGCAAAAGATTAAAGGTCAATATTATTTAGCTGTAGAAGCTGGAAGATATTTCATTATTTTAAGTCATGATCATCCTATGATAGGTGATGCTCTTAAGTTGTATGAAGATATTAATAAAGCTTCATTCTATGCAGATGAAGAGTTGGGAATAGAACCCAGTATGGAAATAGTTGGTGTTTTTCATAGTGAAGCTGAAGCACTGACTAACATTTAATTTTTACCTGCTCAGGCAGGTAGTTGTTAGCCGAGAACATTACGGCACATATGGCCCCGCCACATACTAGTTATTGGCGGGGCTTTAATTTCTCTGGAGTGTTTGTATGGCTGACAAATCAGAAGTTAAAAAGGATCTGGATTTTTTGTTCGTGTGAGCTAGAGAAATATCAAAATCCATCACGTACCGGGTTATCTCGTGATGAGCTCATAACAATAGATTCAATTATTGTTCGACTGAAAGAACGAATAAAAAATTTGCGTATCTTGAAAGATAAGGAGCCACAACGTGGATGACAAACAATCACTACAAGACCTAGTCCTTAATCTTGTTAATCAAACAAACAAGCTAATCGAACAGAACAATCAACTGATTGAACAAAACACACTAATCGTTCAAATCAATGCAGAACAATCTGCCCAGTTAAGTGAAGTCTTGGCAATGTTTGAAGATGGTGAGCCAGCACCAAAGGCTAAATCTTTAGATGGAGATTAATACATGCCTAGAATAACCAGCATTATCCCACCAGAAAGTAACGGAAATGTTTCCTTTTCAAATGGAACGAAAGTTCTACTTGATAATGGTGAGTATCTTCAACACGTAAACAAAATAACTTTAGTAGCTGAACCCGGCCAACCGTGGAAGGCGATTATTGAAGTACATCCAACCAATCAACAGCAAATTGATGCATTGTTGACGGATCTTAAAGTGGTTTCGATACCGGATCTTAAAGGTGAGCAAGATGATTCCGAACAGCATTACTAACAATCGTTTAGGGTTTCATGAATTGGGTAATAAGCAAGAAAAGTCTTTCATCGTGCTTGAACTTGAAACTCCAGAAGTTCTACGTAAGCAAATGGAACTCAATTTGGTTAAGTTGGTCCAAGAATATCAACGTAAAGGCTTGAACATTAAATGCATTACCGTTGATGTAGTTAAAGATTTAGATGCGCGAGTAACACTATGTCACGACCCTGCCGAGAATTTAGATGTCCAAACGTAGTTAAGTCACCAAGTCAGAAAGGTTTCTGTGATGAACATGCACACAAGCGCAGCAATTGGAATAAACGCCAAGATCGCACAGGATCAACAACAGAACGTGGCTATGGTCATGCTTGGCGCAAATTGAGGGCATCTATTCTTGAGCGAGATGATTACCTTTGTTTGATATGCAAAGCGAATGGTCATGTAACAGAAGCAACTGATGTGGATCACATCGTTCCACGTGAACACGGCGGAACAGATGACCCATCTAACTTACAATCGCTTTGTTCGCCGTGTCATAAAGAGAAGACAGCTAAACAGGATAGTAAACCATGAGTAATAAAGAATCTGGCGTTTGGCATGGCATAGGTATTCGTGTTCCAAAGGAAGCACAAGAGTTATCAAGCTTAATCTCAAAAGATGAGCGTGTCTTAACAGTGAATCTTCAAAGTAGAGAAGAGTTTGAGCGACTTTATTTGTGCCGTTGGGAAGGCTCAAAAAATCGCCGTGAGGGGTAAGGGGAGGGTAAAAAGTTCAGGCTTTTTGCCTAAATGACCGCCCCCCTAGTCACATTTTTACGGACGCGAAATTAAAAATTTAGTGGGTTGACAAAATGAGCGGAGTTGCAGCAATACCCGGTCGAGGCCGCAAACCAAAATCAGTAGAGACAAAAAGAGCAAATGGGAACCCTGGTAAACGCCCACTTAATAATAATGTTCCTGAATTTACTGAAGTAACAAATATCGATGTACCTGAATACATGGCTGAACTGCAATTTGCATCAATGATTTGGAAATCGGTTGTTCCTGAACTTTTAAAAAATAAAATTCTACGCATCACTGATATGCATAACGTGGAAGGCTTTTGTCTCGCTTATGAAAACTGGCGGAAAGCCCAAATTGAAGTTGCCACACATGGAATTGTGGTGGCGGGTTCTCAAGGTGGTCCTGTAAAGAATCCCGCATTAACAGCTATGAATGAGGCATCCCGCCAAATGGCAATGTTTGGTTCGTTATTAGGTTTAGATCCTGCTTCACGTAACAGATTAACGGGTGGTGGGAAAAAAAATAAAGGTAATGCGTTTTCTGGGGTGCTAGAAATGTGAGGATATGAATGTCTGCTTTATACCCAAATGTTGACGCTGCCAACAAATGGGCTAAGGCAGTTGTATCTGACAAAACACCCGCATGTAAATGGGTGAAATTAGCCTGCCAAAGGCATTTAGATGACTTAAAAAAAAGTAAAACCAAAGATTTCCCATATAAATTTGAGCCTAAATTAGCTGAAAAAAAGATTCTTTTCGTTGAGTTGCTACCACATACAAAAGGCGAATGGGCACTCAAAAGACTCCAAATTAAGTTAGAAGACTGGCAAAAATTTGGTTTAGCTGTAACTTTTGGCTGGGTTAGAAAAAAAGACGGTTATCGTAGATTCAGGGAGAGTTATTGGGAAGTACCACGTAAAAATGGTAAGTCAGCTATTGCAGCTGGTGTTGCTCTCAATATGTTTTGTAATGATGGTGAGTTTGGTTCTGAAGTTTATTCGGGGGCAACTACTGAGAAACAAGCTTGGGAAGTATTCAAGCCTGCTCGACTCATGGCTTTACGGTCACCCGACTTAATTGAAGCTGCTGGGATTTTAGTTAATGCTGCAAGTTTAGAAATTCCAACAGATGGTTCTATTTTTGAACCACTAATTGGTGATCCACCAGATGGTCAATCACCTCATTGTGCAATTGTTGATGAATACCATGAGCATTCAGATTCTAGACTTTATGACACAATGCAAACGGGGATGGGTGCACGCCGTCAACCGTTAATTTTTACGATTACAACTGCTGGTTTTAATATCGAAGGTCCTTGTTATGACTTGCGCATTCGTGTGCAAGAAATGTTGCTTGGTTCCATGCCTGATGACGAGTTATTTGGCTGGATATGGACTATTGATGATGGTGACGACTGGACTGATCCGAAGGTTTTACAAAAAGCAAATCCAAATTTTAATGTTTCTGTTTATGGCGATTACCTTGAATCACAGCAAAAGAAAGCGATTCAAAATGCTTCTAGACAAAATACATTTAAAACTAAACATTTAAATGTATGGGTTTCTGCAAAAACTGCCTTTTTTAATATGGAAAAATGGGCAAAATGTGCAGATAAAACACTGAAATTTGAAGATTTTAAAGCAACGCCATGTTTAATGAATGTCGATCTGTCATCAAAAATCGATATAGCAGCACGTATTAACTTGTTCTATAGAGTTGGTGAAGATGGAAAAATTCATTATTACTGTGTTGCACCACATTTCTATTTACCTGAAGACACGATCTATAACGGTGAAGAAAAGCAAGTAATTAAGCTTTATCAAAAGTGGTTAAACATGGGTTTACTTGAAGCTCATGACGGTTTTGAAAATGACCTGAATTTAATTGCGAGTGATTTAATTTCAGATGCTCAGCATGTTTCTTTAACTGAAGTTCCCTATGACGAATGGGGTGGATTTCAGATCGCCAAAACGGTGGATGATGCAGGTTATACCTCCATCAAAATGCCCAAAACTACAAAAACTTTCTCACCTGCTATGAAAGAACTCGAGGCGGCCATTTTATCTGGCCGTTTTCATCATGATGGCAATCCGATTCTTACATGGATGGTGGGGAATGTGGTTTCTAAAACAGGGAAAAACGATTCAGAGTTTCCTGATAAAGAGAAAAAGTTCAAGAAAATTGATGGTGCTGTAGCACTGTTAATGGGTATTAGTCGTGTCTTGGCATTAACCAGCACACCTGAGCAGGAAGATCTTTCGAAGCATATCGAAAAACATGGGGTTAGAAGATTGTAATGAGTGTTTTAACAAAAATTGGGGAGCTGATGGGTTTTAAATCAGCTCCCCAAATCATTTCTAGTCCTGATGATTTAGCTCGCATTTTTGGTGCTGAGTATGTTTCAGGAAGTGGGCAACCAGTGACGCCATTGAGAGCTATGCAACTGGCTATCGTGTTTTCTTGTGTACGAGTGCTATCCGAATCAATGGGTATGTTGCCATGTCGTCTTTATAAGCAAAATGGAAAAAATAAAGAGCCAGCAATTAATCACAAGCTTAATGAATTGCTGACCGTAGCACCCAATGACTACATGACACCTCAAGAGTTTTGGGAATTACTCATGGTGTGTTTATGCCTTCGCGGTAATTTTTATGCTTATAAAGTTTATGCATTAGGCCAAGTAGTTGAACTATTACCTATTGACCCAGCCTCAGTTACACCAAAATTAAATGATAACTGGGAAGTTGAATATCAAGTGAACTTTAAAAAGGGTGGGATAAAAACTTTATCGCAAAAGGAAATTTGGCATGTCCGTTTATTCACGCTTGATGGATTAAATGGATTAAATCCAATCGCATTTGCAAGAAAAAGTATTGCTCTTGGGTTAGATACTGAAGAACACGGTTCAAAGCTATTTAAAAATGGGGCCGTAACTTCTGGTGTTTTAGAAACAGAAGCTTCACTAACAGATGCGGCTTTTAACCGTCTAAAAACTGAATTTGCTGAAAGTTATACAGGTTTAGCTAACACATATAAGCCAATGATTCTAGAGCAAGGTCTTAAGTGGAAGCCAACAGCTTTAAACCTTGAAGACTCACAATTTCTTGAAACTCGAGAGTATCAAAAAGCTGAGATTTGCGGCCTTTTCCGTGTCCCGCCTCATCTTGTTGCAGCAATGGACAAAATGACTTTGAACAATATTGAACACATGGGCATGTCGTTTGTGAATTATTCGCTTGTACCGTACATGACGAGAATCGAATCACGAATCAAAGTCGGTTTGCTCAATGAAGAAGACCGCAAAACTCATTATGCAAAGTTCAATGCTGGTGCCTTGTTACGTGGTGATTTGAAAACGCGATATGAAGCTTATGGAAAAGGAATTCAGTGGGGCTTCTTAAGTCCTAATGATTGTCGTGAACTAGAAGATCTAAACCCACGTGAAGGTGGAGATATTTATCTAACACCTATGAATATGACAACTAAGCCTGAAGAAGGGGGAAAAGATGGAAGTCAAGTATCTTAACGTTCCATTGAAAATTAAAAGTGTCTCAGATTCAGGTGAGTTTGAGGGGTATGCATCTGTATTTGGTGTTGTAGATAGTTACAGCGATGTTGTTATGCCGGGGGCTTTTCAAAAAACTTTAGAGGAATGGTCAACACGCAAAGACCTACCATCTGTTTTGTGGCAACACAAAATGTCTGAACCAATCGGCCCATTTACAGAAATGAAAGAAGACGACCATGGCCTATTTGTCCGGGGTCGTTTGCTTATTAATGACGACCCTTTAGCAAAACGTGCTCATGCTCATATGAAAGCTGGAAGCGTAAAGGGAATGTCAATCGGCTACATCTTAAAAGATTGGGAATATGACCAAGCGAAAGGCGTATTTCTACTTAAAGAAATTGATTTGTGGGAAGTGTCAATTGTGACAATGCCTGCAAATACAGAAGCGAAGATTACAGAAGTTAAGACTGCACTTCGTAAAGGAGAGATTCCACCGCCTTCCAGCGTTGAGAAGGCATTACGCGATGTAATGGGACTCTCTCAGAAGCAAGCCAAAGCATTTATGTCTAAAGGCTACAGTGCACTTAATCAGCGAGATGTTGATTCGGAAGATGACGCGCTTCAATCACTTAAAGACTTAAAAACCATTTTTATTGAAGGTGCATAATCATGCCTATTGAAAAGAAAGACATCGAAGAAGTAGCTGCTGACCTAAAAGGTACTTTTGAAGACTTCAAAAAGAAGAATGACAAAGAGCTAGAAGGTATTAAAGCTGAAAAAGGCAAATTGTCTGAAGAAGTTGAAAAGATCAACGAAAAATTAGGTGATCTTGATAAACTTAAAACAGAGCTTGAAAAAGAGCTAAAAGAAGCAAAACGACCAGGTGCAACTGATGGCAAAGAAGTCGGTGAACACAAATCTGCATTTTATCAGTTCTTGCGAAAAGGGATTGATGATGGCCTTTCTGAATTAGAAATTAAGGCAGTTCAGACAACTACTAACCAAGATGGTGGTTATGCAGTACCTGAAGAACTTGACCGCACATTGCTTGAGTTGCTCAAAGATGAAAGCCCAATGCGTGCTGTTTGTTCTCAAATGACAATTGGAACGCCTGACTATAAAAAACTCGTAAATCTTGGTGGTGCTGGTTCTGGTTGGGTAGGTGAAACAGACAACCGCCCAGCAACAGGTACACCAACCCTTGCGCAAATTCAAGCATATATGGGCGAGATTTATGCTAACCCTCAAGCCACTCAAACTTCACTAGATGATGTGTTTTTTGATGTTGAAAACTGGATCTCAACAGAAGTTGCCCAAGAGTTTGCTGAAAAAGAAGGTCAAGCTTTCCTATTGGGGGATGGTGATAAAAAACCTAAAGGTATTTTGGCTTATGCAATGGCAACCACGAATGATAAAACTCGTGCATTCGGAACGTTACAGCAAATTAAGTCGGGCCAAGCAGGTAATTTTACAGGTGATAATCTTATTGATTTGATTTACTCACTTAAGAAAGGTTATCGCAATGGTGCGCTCTTTATGATGACTAATCTTACACAGTCAAAAGTGCGTAAATTTAAAGACTCAGAAGGTAACTATATTTGGCAACCGGGTTTGCAGCTTGGTCAACCTTCCACCTTATTGGGTTATGGCATTGAAGAAAATGAAGATATGCCAGAATCTGAAGCAGATGCTAATGCAGTGTTATTTGGTAACTTTAAACGTGGTTACTTAATTACAGATCGCATGGGAACACGTGTATTACGTGACCCGTACACCAACAAACCATATGTAGGTTTTTATACGACAAAACGTACTGGTGGTATGTTGACTGATAGTAATGCTATTAAGGTCTTAACCTTAGCAGCTTAAAAGCACCTATAAAGCCCCTTAAAAGGGGCTTTCTTTATCTGGGAGATAAACATGCCACCAATTATTATTGTTGATTCGACTTTTAAAATAGCAAAAAACAATGGCAACACTATTGTTGAATATGAACCGGGTGAACATGACGTTGAAGAGCGAACAGCATTAGTTGCTGTAGAGCAACTGGGTGTAGCAACGTATAAAGATGTTGACCAAAGTCAAAAAGCACAAAACACTGATGCACAGCAAGATGCACAGCAAGATGCACAGCAAGATGCACAGCAAGATGCACAGCAAGATGCACAGCAAGATGCACAGCAAGATGCACAGCAAGAGCCAGTAAAACAAAGCAAGCCAAGTAAATCTAGTAAAGGTAAATCTAATGGCGATTCTGACACTGGAACAGGTCAAAGCGAGACTTAAAATTGACCATGATGATGAAGATGCTGACTTAGAATTAATGATTGAGTCAGCATTAAGTGCTTTTGAAGAAGTAACTAACCGGAAGCTTTACGAAATTGGGCAAGTGATACCAGAAGATGTATTGAATGGAATTCATGCAACCCCCGCTATAGTAAACGGAGCGATTAGCTTAATTGGTTACTGGCATGAAAACCCTGAAACAATGGGAAATAGTCAAGACATTCCTAAGTCTACTACATGGGCATGGAATCGACATCGATTTATAAATGTGGGGTGATTTGTGAAAATTGGCAAATTAAAGCACCGCATAACCATTCAAAAATCTAAAAGCACTCAAGACCCAGTTTCTGGAAAATTAACCCTGATATGGTCAGATTTCACAACAGTTTGGGCAGAGGTTACTGATCTTTCAACCCGTGACCAGATAGCAGCTAAGGCTGTTAATAGCACTATTCAGGCACGTGCAAAAGTGCGTTATAGCAGTATCACAAAGCAAATAAATAGCTCCATGAGAGTTAGCTTTGAAGGCTATTTCTACAAGATTGATGGTAATCCAATGCGTGATCCAGACACACGCCGTGAATATCTGACATTAAATCTTGCCACAGGTGATAAAGCATGGAATGGGTGATTTATGACAACACAAATTCATGGTTTAGAACCTGCATTAAGAAAAATGCAGGCAATTGGTAGTGAAAAAACTGTAAAACGGATTGCCCGCAAAGCTATGCGCCAAGCGATGAATATCGCTAGGGATAAAGCTAGGGAAAAAGTAAAACGCTTAGATGATCCAAAAACACCTGAAAAAATATGGCGCGAAATTGTTACTCAGAACGGGCGAAGCAGAAATAAAAATACATTAGTTATGCGTGTTGGGGTTCGTGGTGGTGCACAAATTCCATATACAAATAATGCCAAAAATAGACGTTCTGGACGAGTTGGAAAGTCATATCAATCGGATGGTCGTGTTTATTACTGGCGGTTTTTGGAACTAGGCACAAGTAGACAGCCAGCAACTCCTTTTTTACGTCCAGCACTTTATGAAAATATTGAACAAATTACAGATAAATTTGTTCAAGTTTTTAATTTTGAACTCAGTGTGGTTTTAGGGGCAGCTTAATGATTGATATTCCAATTTTTCAATTAGCGAAAGCCGATCCAGTTGTAAAAAGTTTTCTTGAAAAAGATGACATTCTGCGAGTTTGGAAATTTGGTTCGGCACCAGATGATGCAGAAGCTCCTTATGTGACTTGGCAGACTATTACAGGTGATTCAAATAATAGTCTTGATGGTCGACCAGTTTCAGACAATGTAATTATTCAAATTGATGTGTATGCAACGGATGAAGATGTAGTTGACCAAGTTGCTAAGGCAATTCGATTTGCAATAGAGCTTGATTGTTATGTAGTTCGTTATGGGGAGGCAGATAAGGACCCAGTTACAAACATGCCGCACTATTCTTTTGATGTTAGCTGGATCGTAAATAGGAATTAAAACATGAGACTACCTATTGTTGAGGTAACACTTTCATTAGTGATAGCCCTATGTTTTGTTCTTCTGGGTTTTCAAATCTGGAAAGAATTTACCAGTCAAAAAATTGAATTAAATAAAGATGAATGGATTTGCTCAAAGAATGAGGTATCTGTTCAAAACATTATGATTGGTGGCAGGTTGATGCCTCAAACCGTTAATAAATGTGTCGAATATAAACTTAGATAAAAAACAATCCTTATCCGTAAGCACCCAATTGGGTGCTTTTTTTTATGCCTAAAATTAAGGAGCGCTCTTAATGGCTAATGTTAAAACTCAAAAAACACAGTTATTTACTGTGTTAAATGGTCAGGTAGTTCGTTTTGTTTGCTCTAAACGAATCGATTTGGGCCAAGATTCATTTCAAAAAATTGATGTAACTTGTCTTGATGCAGACTCAAAGCAATATGTTCGTGGTATGCGTGACCCCGGCGAAGGTGCAGTAGAAATTGATTATGATGATACAAATACAAGTCATGACAAATTGATTGAAATTGCAGAAACTGGCGAAATTTTAGAATGGTATGTTGGTTCGGGCCATGCTGCAACCCCTCCGACCTATGATCCAGCCAGTGGTATTGATCTTCCTGAAGATCGCATGTGGTGGTCTTTCAAAGGCTATATTAACCCTACTGCACCAAATGCTTTTGAAGTAGATGCTGTGGTTGCTTATTCATTTACCTTAATCCGTACTTCAGGTGTAACACCAACTAAACGTAAGGTGAATCCATAATGGCAAAGATTACAGCTGCTGTTCTTAAGCAAAGCATTTCGACCTTAAATATTCCCGTTGAAAAAACTGTCAAATGGAATGTTGAAGTGACTGAATGCAACATTGAATCACTTAAAAAGCTAACAAATGAGCCAAAACTTGAACTTGGTGAAATTGTTGAACTTGAAGCTGATATTTTTGTTAAAAAAATGAACTTCAAAGAAAGTCGTGAAGCTGCTAAAGCTATCGAATGGGATTTAGATTATTCAAATCTTGAACATTCGAAAGTAAAGAAAATTGATTCAACACATATGCAAGCTGCTCAGTTGCTTGGATCTATTTGTTCCGATAAAAAAGGCACTCCATTTTTCACCAATGTGAATGATATTTACAAAGCTGAACAGAGTTTGATTAATGCTCTTTATGCGGCAGCGGATGAAGTTAATAACTTCTTGGGAAAGTCACGGACGAAGAACTTGACGACAGAGAACTCCTTATTGAGCTCGTCCTCAACGGAGTCGGTGGAAACACCTTAGAAGAAGCTGAGCAGAACCTTTCACATGGGGAGTTGATGTATTGGAGAGCCTATCGTCAAAAATATGGCTCTCTATTTTTTGGCCGCCGTCTTGAACAAAGTTTCGGAAGCTGGATGGCGCACTATACAAGTTTCAAGGTTAAAGTTGGAACTAAGGTAGATCCCCGCGTTTTCATGCCTCATGAAAAACAATCAGTTGAAGAAAATAGTGTTTCACTTGAAGAATACTTAATGACATTTCATAGTGATTAAGATTGGTGCTCATGTGACATTTTAGCACCGTTTTGTTAAATTGACTTTGATTTTAAAAAACGGTGCGTTTATGAAAAAAGTTATTTTTACTGCTTTTTTAAGCTATTTTTTAATTGTAACCAGTCAGGTCCAAGCTAGAACTTTATACACAACTGAACATGTAAGGATTGTTGAAAATTTGAATGGAGACAAAAGTAATCTTTTTAATAACTCCAAAAAATGGGTAGCAAATAACTTTAATTCAGCTCAAGACGTAATTCAGTATGAAAGCCCAGAAGAAGGGCAATTAATTATTCGTGGAATTGCTTCGCCATTATGTGATTCAACAGTAAGCAAAATGCAATGTAATGGTTACTCCCAAGCTAAAATATCTTTTAATTTAACAATTGATCTAAAAGATAAAAGAGCACGTCTAAAATTCAGTAATTACGGTTACGCGAGATTTGGTAACACGCCAATTGATGACCCTATTACTTATAAGTTGATGCTTAACAGATTTGATTCTTTATCGAATGATTTTGAAAAAACACTTAGTACCAGCAACAATAATGACTCTTGGTAAATTGAATAAAGCAATTCCATAGTCAGTTTTACTTGAAATATTGCCCACTCTTAGAGTGGGTTTTTTTTATGCCTGGAGAAAAGAAATGGCTACAAATTCACTTGGCAGATTAACTTTAGACTTGGTTGTTCAGACTGCAAGCTTTTCCGAGCCATTAAGCAAAGCTGAACGACAAGCACGAGCATCAAGTCAAGGGATTGCCAATTCTTTAAATATTGCGGCTATAGCTGTTAGTGCTTTAGGTGGAGCATTAGCGGGATTATCTATTGCTAGTCTTGTTAATTTTAGTGAAAAGGTTATACAAACAGGGAGCGATATTCAAAAGTTTTCAAAACTGGCTAATGCTTCAGTCCGAGACTTTCAATATTTTGCTAAAGGTGCTGAAACTGCTGGAATTTCAATGGAATCTTTCGCAGATAAAATGAAAGATATGCAAGATCGAATTGGCGAGTTTCAGCAGACAGGTGGTGGACCGTTAGCCGACTTTTTTGAGAATATTGCACCACGTGTTGGCGTTACAATTCAACAATTTCAAAAGCTTTCTGGTCCAGAAGCGCTTCAATTATTTTATAACTCATTAGAAAAAGCTGGTGCTTCAACTAATGACATGAAGTTTTACATGGAAGCGATTATTTCTGATTCTTCTTTGTTAATTCCACTATTAGAAAAAGGTGGTAAAGGTTTTAAAGAATGGGGCGATGCAGCTGAAAAAGCTGGCGCAATTATGTCTGATGAATTGGCCGCGAATCTTTCGGAAGCTAAAAAACAGTTAATGCTGATGGATTTACAATGGCAGGGCCTAGAAAATCGCCTAATAAATAATGTAGTTCCAGCAGTCAAAATGGTTATTGATAATTGGGGCGAAATAAAAGCCATTGCGATTGCTGTTTCTGCTGGTATAGCAACCCGATTTGTTCCGGCTTTAGTTCTTGCATCTTATCAACTTGGTCAGACGGCATTATTTGCCGCTCGTGCTGGTATAGGTCTTTATAGTTTTTCTAAATCGGCAGGTGTAGCTAGAAGTGCTATAGCTTTGCTTGGTGGACCTGCTGGCATTGGTATGCTGATTGCACAGTTAGCTGTAGCTGGCGGTGCTTATTATCTTATGACTAAACAAACTCAGGATGCTACGGATGCTTTAGAAGAGCAAGGGCTATCAGTGGATGAATTGCGAGAGAAGTATAAAAAACTTACCGCGTCACAACTTGCAATAAGAGGTATTCAAGCTAATGATGAAATTGAAAAGCAAACAAAAGAACTAAAAAGCCTTTTTACTGCCCTTGAACAATTTGAACATGATTTAAAAGTTCAGGGTGATGTTAATCAGCTTACAGCTATCCAGAACTATTTGAACAGTTTAAAAGAGGGTGGAGACAAGGCAAAAAATGCATTTGCCCAGTTACAAAGTCAGGGGCTAGTAAGCGAAAGCACACTCAAGTTTGTTGCTGAATTAGACTCAAAAATTAATGATGCCAACAACTCCATTAATCATCAAAAGGAAATTCAGGCATTAGTTAAAAATGTTACCGATGAAACAACTAAGGCCCAGCAAGCACAAGCTAAAGCCTTAAACATTTCAACGGAGGCATATAAGAATTTAACTAAAGCTCAACGAGATTATATTACCCAAGCGAAGCTAGACGCATCTCGTGAGAATTACATTAAGGGCCTAGTTGATAAAGGGTTTACAGTTGATAAGGCAAACGCTTTTGCAGAAGCACAAGCAAGTACAAATGGAAACAATGCCTACAAAGTCCCACTAACTGATTTAGTACGCAAGGCTACTGAGGATAGTTTTAAACGCAAAAATTACACACCTAGCCCTTCGGAAAAAAAAGCAATAGCATACGTTCAAAGCCTTGCTAGTGAGTATAACTTTTCAAAAATCGAAAGTTTACGTGGATTACCATCTGGAACTTTAGCAGCCCTTATTTTGAATGAATCTTCAGGAAATCCCAATGCACGTAGCAAAACAGGTGCAAAGGGATTACTTCAGACAACAAAGATTTTTAGGGATGAATATCAGATAACTGATAAAAGTACTTTGGAGGAAATCGTAACAGCAGCGGCCGAAGACTTAAAGAGAAATCGTCAAAAATTCGGCGGTAGCCTTGACAAAGCGCTCATCGCATATAATGCCGGACCTACTGGAACTAAAAACTATCTTGCTGGGAATATCGGTAGTAAGCCAGACCAAATGTCTCCTGAAAAAGCTAAAGAGGTAGCTGGTTATTTACCGAGATATCAAAAATGGTTTGCTGCTGTTAATGGTAAGACAACAGTTGATAATTCAATCATAATGCCAACAGAGGCAGATCAACTTGAAGCGATTAACAAAGCTGCTGAAGCTCAGAAAGCTATTGATGATATGCAGAAAGAAGTTAATTCGAATTATCTCACTGTCCCGCAAAAGTTAGCGCAGGAACATAAGGATCGTACTGAAAAAGCAATAATAGCCTTTGGTGGGACTGATAAGTTAAAAGAGGTATTAGCTCAAGAAAATGCGTTATATAAAGCACAACTTGCAAAATTTACATCTGATACAAAGGATCAGTACAACCAGTACTTTGCTTTTGAAACAGATCGAATTAAGCAAATTGAACAAAACTATGATCGTCAAAAAGAGCTAATTGATACAGATGCCGAATATCAATATGGTAAGTCAAAGGAAGCTTTGGAAATTAAAGCTGGTCTTGAACGTCAAAAACAAGTTGAAATTGCCGCCGTTAAGCGCGAAGAAGATGCACAAATTCAATCGGCATTTGAGGGTTATCTTAACCAGACTGAAATTGTGGTGAAACGTTACCAACGTGAACGCGAAGAGATACTTCAAACTTATAGCTTAAGTAAACGTGTACGTGAAGAGATTGCTAAATCTAAAGATTACGCAATTTTTGGAGCGTTAAACCAAGCCTCTGACAATGTATTTCAGTCTGGGCAAATCTCAAGACAATCTTTGATGGAGCGGCAAGAGCCAATTAATGCTCAAAAATGGGCTTTACAAAATCAATATTCAACTGATTTTGGTGGAATAAATCAATCATATGACGACCAGGTATCTGGTATTAAACTGATTGAAAATGAGAATGAGCGAAATGCACAACTCTTGGCTGCACGTGAGCAGTTTTTGAAAGCTAAAGCTGACTTGGATAAAAAGTATGCTCAAGATGAAATGGATCTAAACAGATCAATTTATGACTCTCAACTAAGCCAATTGAGCAGCTTAACCAGCCAACTTTCTGGCTACTGGTCTAATATGACGGGTATTGTCAAGGATGCAGCAGGTGAGCAGTCTGGAATCTATAAGGCAATGTATCTTGCCCAACAATCATTTGCGATTGCTTCTGCGACCATTAACGCTTTCCAAGCTTATAACCAAATTCTTGCAAGTCCATGGTATTTGGATGTTGTCAGTAAAGAGACAGCAGCAAGTATAGTATTAGGTATGGGTATGGCAAATGTCGGGATGATTGCAGGTCAAACAATTGCTGGTATGGCTCACAATGGTATCGATAGTGTTCCTAAGGAAGGAACATGGCTGCTTGATGGCGGTGAGCGTGTACTTAACCCTCAACAGAACAAAGATTTAACGAATTACTTAAATAATCGTCAAAGCGGTTCTGGTGAGGGGGACGTGCAGATTAGCCAACAGATTACTTTTGCTGATGGCTCCGCAAATGTTAGTACTCAAGGGAAAAAGCAAGTTGCTGAATCTCTGAATATTGCAATGAATGAATGGGCTAGACGTGAGAGCAAACAGGGTGGTGTGCTTTTTAATCTTGTGAAGCGATAATTTCCCAAAATAAACCACTTAAACCCACTCAATAGAGTGGGTTTTTTTTGGAGCAATTTAATTGTATGAGCAACCGTAAATTTACATGGTGCCAAGATTTAGATGGTAATTCAGGAACTAATGACTTTAATACCTTGTCTTCTAAATTTGGCGATGGTTATGAACAAACAACATCGATCGGCATAAACAACAAAGCAGGTACTTGGCAATACACCCGAACAGCAAAAGAAAGTGAAATCCGTGAAATTAAAACATTCTTAGATGAGCATAAAGGTGCCGATTCTTTCCTTTGGAATGCACCCTTAGAAGGCGAAGTAAGAGTGAAAGCCGGATCATATCAGCCGCGCGCAATGGGTGGTGGTATTTGGCAAATTTCAACAACGTTCACACAAGTATTTGAACCTTAAATTAAACCCCTTTAAAGCCCCTTTACAGGGGCTTTTTTTATGCGAGTAAGAAAATGACATATCAAACTGTAAATCTTGGAACGGCTCCTACTGGTGCGGGTGGGGATACATTTCGCTCTACTGGTGCAAAAATTAATGAAAACTTTACGAATAATACCCATGCAGCTAGTCGGTATGTAGGTACTGCTTCAGGGAATGTCATGGAGGTCGGTGCTTTTGGGCTGGGTAAAAATATGGTCCAATTATCCATGCCAAATGATTCAGATAATGTGCTTGGATGCGGCTTTTACTATTATGATATTAACTCCTCAGCACAAAATTCATGGAAAGATGTCGGAACTAATTTTTTTGTGCTTCGTAGTAATTTTGCCAATAATCCCCTTGGTTTTGAGCTAGGGAATTTACCCTATAACAATGCTTACTATTTAAGATGCTCAACTCCAAATGCAACTAAAAAATGGAATACCCCTGTATTAATTAGACATTCAGGTAATACCACAATTGATTCAAACGGTTTTCTTAAAGCCGCCTCACCAATTGTTAAGCTATTTGCCAATAAAATTGAACCTAATGATGAAGCTGCTGAACAATCACTTACTTTTGAGAAATTAGGTATCGGCCATTATTTAATTAAAGGGTCTTCTGGCTTTGCAAAAGAGGGATGGTGGATAGAAATTCCGACCGATACTCACGGTAATAAGATTTGTGCAGTTGAATATCAAACTCTTGAAAATGGTGATCTTGAGATTAAAACATTCAAGAAAACTCTGAGTGAAGATGGAGATATTGTTGCGAATCTAGATGCACCAATTGAGATTCCGTCTAATGCAAATGGTGAGCCACGTTGGATTGATATTCGGTTAAACACAGTTAAACGACAAATTATTAGAAAGGTGCCACGCACTGAAAAGCAACCACGTATGGTTCAGCAAATCAAATATTCGATGCAACCAACTTTCATGACTCGTTTAACTGAACTCATTGATGATGAAGGTAAGGTTGTCATGGTAGATGGAAAACCATTCCAGAAAAAAGAAACTTATCTAGTCACAGACTCTTCAGGAATGGCAACTCTCACAAAACAACCTGTAATTAATGAAAATGGTGAACCTGTACTTGAATGGGTGCAAGCAGTTGATAGTGAAGGAAATCCTGTCTTTGACGATGTTCAAGTTAAAGATAAGGATGGTAACCCTATTTTTGATGAGGTAATCCATGAGTCTGAATAGTGATTTCCAGAAATTATATGTAGATGGTCTTATTCATCTATTTGAACTAGATGCCAGCAGCTTAGGTGCTGGCATCTTGCGCTTTCACGGCCATATATCATTTCAAGACTGGGAAAAGATTTATTCTTCCATCGGATCTGAGGGATTGATTGGTGCTGATTCTGGAAGTATAGGCAAAGTATTTGATGCAGGTGAACAAAAAGTCTGGAACCGCAATATTATTTGGCAAGGGCAAGTTTTCGAACCGATGGCACTTGAGGTGTCAGGTCTGGAAATGCGTTCAACGGGTAAAGCCTCAGCGCCTACATTGATGATGGCAAATAACATTAACGGCATTCAACATGCCGTTTCGGCTTATTGTCTTCAATTTAAGGACTTTGCAGGGGCAAAACTGAAAGTAATTACAACTTTGGCGAAATATCTAGATGCTGAAAACTTTACTTCTGGCAATCCTTCAGCATCGAATGAGTCTAAAGAACAAACTTGGTTTATTGAACAGAAAACCTCAGAAAATGCACAACAAGTATCTTTCGAACTTTCAAACCCAATTGATTTTGAGGGACTTAAAATTCCAGTTCGGCAAATCACATCTTATTGCGGCTGGGAATATAGAAGTGAAGAGTGCAGCTACACAGGCTCAGCAATGTTTACAGAAAAAGATGAGCCAACAGATAACCCGGCATTAGATCGTTGCTCGTACAGAATGTCAGGTTGTGAATGCCGATTTGGTAAGAATAAACCATTACCGTTCGGTGGTTTTCCTGCATCAAGTATGTTGTGAGGTCTTATGAAACTAACAGCAAAACTTAAAAAATCAATTATGGCTCATGCTGATACATGTTACCCGCATGAATGCTGTGGGGTGATTGTTGATAAGCAATATATTGCTTGTCGCAATATCGCTGAACAATCTGATCAGTTTGAAATTCATCCCGAAGACTTGGCAAGTGCTGAAGAACAAGGCGAAATCTTAGCTTATGTGCACTCTCATCCAGATGGAACAACAAGAGCTTCAGAACTTGATCTGATTCAAATTGAATTACATCAAAAACCGTGGGTGATTTGTTCTTATCCAGATCTGTATTTTCAAGTTTACGAGCCATGCGGTTATCGTTCTCCATTAATAGGGCGTAATTATTTTCATGGCTGGCAAGATTGTTATGCACTTATCCGCGATTTTTATAGTCGTGAATTAGGCATAGAGCTTATGGATTTTAAGCGTGATGATGCGTGGTGGGAGGATAAAAATCATCCATCCTTATATTTAGACAACTACGAAAAAGCAGGTTTTTTCGAAGTTGATTTACCTCAATATGGCGATATGTTGATTTGTCGGGTTGGACGTACAGAACATCCAAACCATGCCGTTGTTTGGCTTGGAGATAATGGAGCACTTAAATCTGAACAAACCGAAACTTGTATTGGATCTGCTTTAATTTTACATCATCCATATAAGAGAAAATCTGTCCGAGAAATTTACGGGCAGCAATGGCAAGAGCGAACTGTAAAAATACTGAGACATAAAGATGTTAAAAACCATTAAATTGTATGGCGTTTTAGGCCAGAAGTTTGGGCGTGAATATAAACTTGATGTCGTAAATACTCGTGAAGC
Organism: Acinetobacter sp. AOR41_HL; assembly: GCF_027854645.1. Lineage (NCBI taxonomy): Bacteria > Pseudomonadati > Pseudomonadota > Gammaproteobacteria > Moraxellales > Moraxellaceae > Acinetobacter > Acinetobacter sp. AOR41_HL. The sequence continues at coordinate 268,782 of NZ_JAKTHZ010000017.1, forward strand.
CATGCGTGCATTGTCCGTGCAGATTGTTGGCTTTGAAAATTTCATGACGCATGCCCATGAACAAGGATTGGCTTTTGCAATTTTCCTAAAAGGTAAAGGTTCAAGTATTAAGCGCGGCAAGAAACGCCCAGCAATTTACGACCATGAATCCAAGCGTCTAATCACTGGCGATAACATCGGCGCAGATCAGCTTGATTTGAATACTGAAGCAGAAATTATTCATATTGTCCCACGGGTTATGGGTGCTGGTGGTAATAATGGAGCTTTGCAAGTTGTACTAGGTGTTGTAATGATGGTGGTTGGTTACTTCACCTTTGGTGCCACTACCACAACGGGTATGGCATTAATTGGTGCAGGTTTGGGAATGGCTGTAGGTGGTGTTGCATCAATGCTCATGCCAAAAATTGATTCAACACAGAACCAGAATCAAGATGGTAACCGGGCAAACAAAGGGTTTGGTGGTGCAGTTACAACAGCCGCTCAAGGTTATCCAGTACCTATTCTCTATGGACGCCGTGAAGTTGGCGGTTTTGTTCTGAGCGCTGGTCAATATCCAGAAGATCAGATGTAAATATTTAGTTATCTTAGGCGCTTTTTAGCGCCTTTTTTATTGCGTGGGATTTGATATGACAGCGATTGTAAAAGGCGCAAAAAAAGGAAACCAACAGCCAAGACAGCCAGTAATTGCACCAGACTCCGCACAATCTAAAACATATATAAAAGAATTGATTGGTTTAGCAGAAGGTGAAGTTGAAGGCTTAGCTAATGGCAATCAGTCAATTTTTCTTGAAGATACACCACTGCAAGATGAAAACGGCAATAAAAACTTTGAAAACGTCACAGTTAATTTTAGATCTGGAACGAATGACCAAGAATATATTGAAGGTTTTCCCGCAGTTGAAAATGAAACACCTATCGATACAGAACTTAAATCATCAACACCATGGGTTCGCTCTTTTAATAATCTTGATCTTGATGCTGTTCGATTACGTTTGCGCTGGGGACCATTAAGAACGCAAGATCCAGTTAATGGAGATGTTACAGGTTATTCAATTGAATATGCTGTGGATCTGCAAACCGATGGTGGTGCTTGGGCTGAAGTCTTAAGAGCAAAAGTTTCGGATAAAACTTCAGAAAACTATGAACGAGCTCATCGTATAGATTTGCCTGAAGCTGATTCAGGGTGGTTAGTTCGAATTCGCCGTATTACTCCTAATTCATCTTCAGATTATATCAGTGACAAAATGTATGTTAAGGCAGTCACTGAGGTAATCGATGCGAAATTACGTTATCCAAATACTGCTTTAATTTCATTGCAATACGATGCAGAAACATTTGGCGGATCAGTCGCAAAACTAGCGGTTGATTTAAAAGGCGTAAAAATAAAAGTGCCTACAAATTACAACCCTGAAACCCGCGAATACATTGGGTTGTGGGATGGTACTTTTAAGCGGGCATACTCAAATAACCCAGCTTGGATTTATTACGATCTCTGTACATCAAAACGTTATGGCATTGGTGAACGTATCACTGAATCAATGCTTGATAAATGGTCTTTATACCGTTTAGCTCAATATTGTGATGAGTTGGTGCCTGATGGTCTTGGCGGGCAAGAACCACGTTTCACTTGTAATATTTATCTTCAGAGTGCTGAAGATGCTTATAGCATTCTTACAAAATTAGCGGGTGTATTCCGAGCAATTACTTATTGGGATGGAGATAGTATTGTTTGTGATGCTGATATTCCACAAGATACCTATTTCACATATACCCGCGCAAATATTATTGGAGAATTAGACTATAACGGTACACGTGCACGTGATAGACATAATGCAGTAAAAGTTGGCTGGGATAACCCGGCTAATCATTATAAAACTGAATATGAATTTGTACGAGACGAAAAGGCCATTTCTGAAATGCGCCAAGTTCGTTTGCTTGAGCTCGATGCTTGGGGATGTACATCACGTGGACAGGCTCAACGAGCAGGACAGTGGGCTTTAAAGTCTGAACAACTTGAAACCCGAACTGTGACTTTTAAAGTTGGTTTAGACGGCCATATACCATTGCCGGGTAAAGTGATTGAAATTGCTGATCAGTTATTTGCTGGCCGTGCAAATGGTGGGCGAGTTTCTGCAGTATCAGCAGATAGAAAAAGCATTACACTTGATCGCGATGACGTTGTCGCCATAGCTGGAGACCGTTTAGTAATTAACGGTGAAAATGGCAAAGCTCAAACTCGTATTGTTCAATCAGTTACAGGGCGTGTCGTAACAGTTACTGTGGCTTTTGATGAAAACTCTATTGCACGCCAAAATATTTGGGTTATCGATGCCCAAGATTTGGCTACGCTTAAATTTAGGGTTTTGTCAGTTGTACAAAGTGATTCACATCAATTTACCATCACCGCAATTGAGTACAATCCAAAAAAGTTTGATGCTATTGATAAAGGTGCTCATTACATTGATGTGCCAATTTCAATTGTTAATCCCAATATTCAAGAACCAGTTTCAAATATTGCCATTACAAGTGAAGATCGCATTGATCAAGGGATTAATATTGCAACTATGGTTGTGTCTTGGACGCAAGCAAAAGGTGCGGTTAAGTATCTGGTCGAATGGCGAAAAGATGATGGTAGCTGGATTAAGCTTCCAGTTACTGGCAATAATTCAATTGAGGTATCGGGTATTTATGCAGGTAACTATCAAGCAAAAGTTACAGCAATTAATGTTTCTGATATTTCATCATTGCCAGCATATTCAACACTTACAAAGTTAGTTGGTAAGCAAGGTTTACCGCCTGCTTTAGCATTCATACAAGCAACAGGTATTTTGTTTGGTATGCGGCTAAATTGGGGCTTTCCATCAACTGGTGCGCTTGATACTGCTTATACAGAAATCCAAGTTTCGCCAGATGGCAAAAGCAATATTGCTCAATTGGGCTTATTTGCATACCCAACTTCAACACATACGATTCAGGGGTTGCAACCAAATTTAACTCAATTCTATCGTGGCCGCTTGATTGACCGTATCGGTAATATTGGCCATTGGTCTGACTGGACAAGTGCAACAACTTCTGCTGATGCATCTGAAATTTTAGAAATTTTGGAAGGTAAAATTTCTGAAACAGAGCTAAGCCAAGACTTACAAACTAAGATCGATCATATTGAAAATATTGATGCTCAAATTCCGGGTATTCTTCAAGATATTCAAAATACGAAAGATCAGATTGCACAAGAAGTTAAAGATCGTAAAGACTCTGTTCAGCAAGCTGTAGATCAAGCAAACAACAGCCTTGCAATAGAGCGTGATGCACGAATCAAAGATATTGATTCCACAAATCAGTTAATTGCTCAGGAAGTTCAAGACAGGATTAATGCTGATTTTTCAGAACAAAAGGCACGTGAAGCTGCAATTCTTGCAGAAGCAAAATTGCGAGATACGGCCATTACATCTGAAAAAGAAGAACGTATTAGTGGTGATGATCATCTCTCTCAAAGAATTGATACAGTTAGTGCTAGTTCTTCAGATAATGCAGCGGCAATTCAACGTGAGGAAAAGGCAAGAACTGATGCTGATAGTGCATTGGGCCAAAGAATTGATACTGTAGTTGCACAAGCTGGAGATAATGCAGCAGCAATACAACAAGAAGCGAATGCACGTGTTGAGGGTGATTCTGCGAATGCATTATTAATTGAAACAGTGAGAGCTGAGTCAATTGAAAATGATGTTCAAACTCGTGCTTTGGTTACTGATGAAAGTAAGGCGCGAATTGATGCAGATAGAGCATTAGCTGAACGCGTAACAGGGGTTGAGGTCGTTACTAAACCTGCTTTAATTGGCTCAGAATCTGATTTAATTGGAAATGATGCTGGCTATGCAGGTGTCTGGTCGATTTTATCTGCTGTTCAAGAAGGAGATTTATTACAGGCAAAACGTACAGATCAAGTTATTGTTTCTGTAAATGATAATGCAGCAAGTATCAATTCAGAGCAAATTGCGCGCATTGAAGGCGACAAGGTTGTTACAAAAGCGTTGACTGATTATCGGGCGAGTAATGATCTAGCTCTTGCGAATGTTCGGCAAACAGCTGAATCTGCTGTGTCTAATTCAGAAAGCAATGCTAAGGCATTAACTGAATTAGATAGCAGAGTGAATACTGTTGATGCAAATGCTAATGAAGCTAAACAAAATGCAGCTTCTGCAATTAGTAAGGCAGAAACGGCGGTTTCTGAGGCAGGCTCAGCAGCTTCTATTGCTCAGCAATCCCATGCGGAAGCATCGACAGCGGCAACTACTGCAAATAATGCGGCAGATAATGCGAATGAAGCTAAACAAACATCGGCAACAGCTTTATCACAAGCTAATGTTGCGGCAGATCAATCTGCTGCAAATGCAGAGCAGATTCAATCTATTAAGGTTGATTTAAAAGATAAAGCAAGTACAGGTGATATTGTTCAAGTTAAGTCTGACATTAAAGATGTTGATAACAAGATAACTGCTCAAACAACGCGAATTGATGGAGTTTATGCACAGATTAACCCACCGCTAATTGGTTCTGATTCTGATTTGATTGGTAATGATGGCGGTTATGCAGGGGTTTGGTCTGAACAATCAGCACGAATTGAAAGTGATCTTGTTGTAAGTAAGCGAGTTGATTCAACTAATGCTGTACTAGGTGATTTACAAGCTTATACCCAGCAAGAAGTTCAATCACGTATTGAAGGCGATAAAATTACAGTCCAAAAGATTGATAACTATATTGCTAGCAATGACAACGCTCTTGCCATAGTTCGAGATACTGCAAAAATTGGTGTCGATCAATCTTCAGCAAATATTGAAGCTATCAAGAACATCAATATCGAGTTGAAAGACAAAGCCACTACTGGTGACATTACTCAAGTTAAGTCGGATATTAACGAGGTTGATAAAAAGGTTACTGCTCAAACAATCAGACTTGATGGGGTATATGCCCAAATTAACCCGCCTCTGATTGGTTCTGATTCTGATTTGATCGGCAATGATGGCGGTTATGCTGGTGTCTGGTCTGAACAGTCGGCACGAATTGAAAGTGATCTTGCTCAAGCTATTCGTACAGATACAGTTCAGACTGATCTGAACGGCAATAAAGCTGCTGTTCAAGAGGTCACTAAATCAGTCAATGGGTTATATTCGCAAAAGTTCATTAAGCTTGATGTGAATGGAAAGATTGCAGGCTGGGGTGGTGCAAATAATGGGGTAGAGTCACAGTTTATTTTTAACTTTGATTCTATTGCTATCGGTAATGGCAGTAATGGTGCCGTATCATATCCATTTATTTTCCGTACCACTTCATTTACTGATCCATTAACTGGAACTGTTTTTCCACCTGCTGCTTATTTGAAAGCTGCAATTATGGATTATCAATCTGTTGATACATCTCATATTAAAGACTTGGCTGTACAGCGAGGCAAGATTGCACAATTAGCTGTTGGAAGTGGTCAAATTGATGATCTTGCAGTGACCAGAGGTAAAATTGCTGATCTTGCAGTTGATACTTTAAAGATTGCTGATAATGCGGTAACTGTTCCTGTATCTGCGTTTGCTGAAATTTCAGTAGGTGTTGATACCGAATATGTCACTATTCAGACGTTAAATGTACCGTCAGATATGGGGCATACAGTTTTAACTTTTGGCGCTGTCTTTAGTTTCTCTGGTTACAGCCCTAAACAGCAAGTTTATTGTCGAGTTCTTAAAAATGATCAAGTTGTTTTTGAGGATCTTGAAGTTCACTTTATTGAACATAATTCAGTTGCTTTAATCACTGATGCAAACGGTTCGCACAACCATAATGGTTCTACCGTTAACGTCAGTGGTACAACAGGACAAGATGGCTCACATAGTCATAGCTACAATGTGAACGGCACAACAGGCTCGACTAATGCCGGAGGTACTTATCATAACCACAGCTTTAGTGCTAGCGGATCGACAGGCAATGTCGGTGGACATAGTCACAGCTTTAGTGCTAGCGGTAATATAACCATGTCGGAGGGTGGTGCACATACCCATAAGATTACCGTGCAAGGTACTTCACGAAGTGCCGGGACACTTAATATTTCGAGACATGATTCGACAGGAATTTACGGCACATACAAGTTACAACTTCGGGTGGTTGCTGGTGGTTCAATGAATGTGTCACAACGTTATATTCATGCAATGACGATGAGGAAGTAATGGCATATTTTGCAGTTTATGAGGTTGAAACAGGTGAAATACAGAATTTAATAGAATGTCCTGAATTTCTAGTTGAAACAATTCATCTTGAGAATGGGCAACAGTTTTTAGAGGTAGATCACCAGGTCTCAGCAAATAAATATTTGATCAAAAATGATGAATTAATCTTAAGAGATTAATTCAGCAAATTATTAATAGCACCCAGTCGGGTGCTTTTTTATTGCCAAAATCTGGAGAAGGCAAATGTCTGAAACTCAGACTGCGCTTGAAGCGAGTGCAGCAACATTAACATCAAAAGTAACAGCAACTACTGGCGTGGGGTCTTTTATCGGATTTATAGCAAAGATCGATGTTATTGCATGGGGCGGTTTGCTAATTGCTGCCCTTGGCTTGGCAATTCAAATTTATTTTGCGGTTCAGAAAAATCGCCGTGAAAAAGTAGAGCATGAAATGCGAAAGGCCGAATACAAGTTGCGGATAGATAACTTAAAAGGTAACTGTGATGTCGAACAAGACTAAATATGCGGTGGGTTTACTAGCAGCTTCGGCTGCTTTTTTTATGGGCGTAAAGGTTGATGAGGGGTATACCTCAAAACCAGTGATACCTGTTAAAGGTGATCGGCCTACACAGGGCCATGGTTCCACATTTAAACTTGACGGCTCACCAGTAAAAATGACGGATCCACCAATTACACGTGCGACAGCAGACAAGTGGTTGCGAAATGATGTAGCTAAACGTGAAGTGGCATTTAAAGATTCATTGAAGGGTGTGAAATTATCACAAACTGAATATGACATTTATTTGGATTTTTCATATCAGTACGGTGTGCCAACATTCTCAAAATCTTCAATGCTTAAGTATTTAAAGACTGGTCAATATAAAGCAGCTTGCGACTCATTACTTAAATACAAGTATGTTGCAAAGCGCGATTGTTCGATTCGTAAAAATGGTTGTTATGGGGTTTGGACTAGACAACTAGAACGACATGAGAAATGTATAGGGGTTAATTCATGACTTGGATTTTAAACAATAAGCGATGGTCCTTGATTCTGGTTCTGTCAATTTTGTATCTAGTTCAAATAGCGTACACAAACCACTTGGCAGGCAAATTAAATCAAGCAGATCAAAAATGCTTGTCTCAGATCCAGAAAATTGAAAAGAAAAATTTAGACGCCCTAACCGAAAAGCAGAATCAGATCAATAAAGTGAGCGCAGACTATGAAAAACTCAAAGTTGAGCAAAGTACAAAAGTCGAAACAGTTAAACGTGAAGTGCAAAAGATCGTGGAGCGTCCTATTTATTTCAATAGCTGTATTGACCTTGACGGCGTGTACCAACTCAATGAACTCATTAAAGCCGGTAATACCAGCTAATCTCGTCCAGCCATGCTCTAATTTAAATGAAATTGAGGGCACAACAGGTAAAGATTTAATGATCTGGTCAGTTGATACAGTTGCAAAATATAATGATTGTAAAACAAGACATATTGCAATTGTGAAGGCTCTTGAATAAGAGCCTTTAATAATGTGCAATTATTTGCTCAAAAAAGCTTAAAAATAAGTTATTTGAGCAAAAATATTCTCAAATAAAAATTAGTTGTTTATTGTTAGCATCCCTTCAAATGTAAAGTAATTATTCGACTTAAGATTTTGAGACATAGACCAAGCCCGATTTTGATACATACTCCCGCCAAAACCTAATTTAAATTTTCCAAACTTTTCTTGAATATCTTCTATCGCCACCATCAAATTTTCTGTTTTTTCTAGGTCACTATAATCTGTTAGTAAGTCATAAGTATAAGTATGCTTACTCTCGAGTGCAGTTAAAACAACACCACATTTTTTAAAATCCACATCTTGTTTATAAATATGATCAATCATTCTGGTTGTTGCTTTAATTAGCTTTCTAATGTCGTCCGTTGGAACACTAAATGGTTGTGATAGTTCTTTTTTATAAAATGGTTTATTAATATCAAAAGGGCTTGAGTGTGCAAAGCCGATAATGCAGCCACACAATGCTTCATCTTTTCTTATGCGTGTAAATGCTTCTTGAGTTCTTCTTGCGATTGCTTCTCTTAAATCATCTTTATTGGTAATTTTTTGCTTAAATGCACGTGAAGAAATGATTTGTTTACGTGATGGTGGCGTGTCTTCAATTTCGATGCATGCAATACCATTTAACTCAAGCACGGTGCGCTTCATCACTACACTAAACAATGATTCCATGTGATATGGATTTGACATCATAAGATCATAAACTTTGGTAATTCCCATCGATTCAAGTTTTTTAGAATGCTGACGGCCAACACCCCAAACTTCAGCAACACTCGTTTGCTTATAAAGCAGATCTCTTATATTTGATGGGAAAGAAACTAAGTTACATACGCCGTCAAAAGTGGGGTAGGTTTTTGCCAGATGATTAGCCATTTTTGCTTCAGTCTTGCTTCTACCGATTCCCACGCAGACAGGTAAGCCAATCCATTGCAAAATCCTTGCTTTCATTAATTTCGCATAAGCATCTAAATCATAATTTTGCTGGTAAGCTGTAAGCTCAAGAAATGCTTCATCAATACTATATGTTTCATGTTCATGTGGTGCGACAAACTGTTTTAAGATTGCATGAAATCGTTTACTCATTTCAGCATAGACAGGGTAGTTGCTTGAAAGCACAGCTACATTATTGCGCTTAACCAAATCAATTATTTTAAAAAGAGGTTCACCCATTTTAATACCAATTGCTTTAGCTTCGGCACTTCTGGCAACAGCACAAGCATCGTTATTTGAAAGAACAATGACTGGTCTATTATTAAGCTTTGGATTAAAAACACGCTCAATGCTTGCATAGCAATTGTTGACATCAACAAGTGCGAAAATACGCCTTCTCATACCCACCTTGAAAACGTTACAAATTCAAAATAAATGGTAGAGCTGAGTTACATTAAATTCAAATTTAAAAAATTGTGGATAAATAATGGTTAGTCATAACTTGTCGCTGGCGGTAGTGCATTTGGTCGGAAAATAAACGCGCTGATATTGTAATTAAATGGATCTGTAACTTTTAAAAATTCCTGTTTTCTGAACAAAAATTATACCGCAAGTGTTCGGGGAATGGTTTCGTAAGGGTCTGATTATATTGATGTTAGTTTTATAGTTTTTCATTGTTTTTTATGGTTGAAAAAAGGCACTATTCTAATATTATTCAATGCCTTATATTAATTAGAGCGTAATCTTGACATCGTAGAGGTCTCCAGTTCGAGTCTGGATATACCTACCAAGATTTATAAAGGGTTTACATCGTTTTAATAACATGTAAGCCCTTTTTTTATGCCTGTTTTTGGAGTTAAACCTATTAGAATTAAAATCAACAGCGAAGATTGAAGCGGGTAGTGGGTGAGATGGCGACCTGCCCCCATTGAGATTAAGTTGTAAAAATGATCACGACAAGAAGCAGGTCATTAAGCTATTCATAAAATGGCTTTGGCAAGTTAGCCCACCTAAGCATTTAAGCAAATAGAGCTAAGTCATGGGCCGAATATAGCATTCAAGCTTTACTTATACATAGGTTGTTTTGGCTTAATTTGAAAGATTTGTTTTCTTTATGAGCAATCAATTTTCAGTATATACAAAGCATATATTTACCAGCTAAATAAGTATTTTTATAGATATAGCAGATATAGAAAAAAGCCCTAAATAATTAGGGCTTTTTTATTACTCACTTTCGACAATCATCTTCACCGAGTTCATCTTTAGTATATCCCTCATTTAGTTTTTTTAACCATGTTGACTGCTTGGCATCCACCCAAGCATAAACTTTCTGATAATCAACTTGAGACTGAGGGGATAAGTCCTACTGGAAAGTAAGTTTTAACGGGAAAATCAATGCTGTACGATGAAGGTGTCCTTATCAAAAAGTCTTCGAACTTTATTGATTCTGGTAGGAAGGTATTCTTGTTAACTATAACTTTTTCTTGATTTGAGCCGATGAAAGCAACCTTATAGTCTTTTTTAATATTTTTGCAGTAATAGTTTTGATTGAAATCCATTTGTAAGGCTAGCCAATAAGCTTTTTGTCTGATAGATATCTCTGATATTTCCTTGTTTTGCATACTAAAAGTAGTAAATGCAAAAACTAAGAGTACAATAATTGTCCACCAGTTTTGATTAGGAGTTGCATCCTTGTCATTAAGTGCTTCTATGACACAGATGATAACTAGTCCAATCAAGCATATTATGCCAATCAATAGTAAAGTATTAGATAGATAATTAACGAGATAAAAAGTTGTGGTGAAGGTTAAACTATAAGGTAAATCATTCGCTGAGATACCAAAAAGGTCATTAATTACTGCAGAGGCTTTGCTATTGCAAAATAGTAAAATTATAGAAAATATAAATGTAGTAATTACTTTAGTGAATTTTAATTCATAAAAGTAAGTGATGAATTTAAATCTGTAAATATAATTAATTATTAAGATATATAAAACAAGCTTTGAAAATAAGGAACCCCAAAATAATATATCTCGATAAAGCGAATCAGGTTTATTAATATTAAAGGCAAATGCTACAATAAAAATAACAGAAATAGTGCTTAGTGTGTTGAAAAATATAAAAAAATCATTTTGTTCAATTAAGCTATTAAACTTGCCTTTAGCTTCTATTTCTTTCACGCTTTTATTGATTGATGTGAGTTCTTCAATAATAGTGTCTGGTTGTTCAGTCATTTTATATCCACATGTTAGTAGTGTTGAATAATAATATTTGAAATTAGATATTTAATAGTATAGTAGAGCGCTATGCTAGATATATAATAATATATTTTAATAAAATTTATATTAGTCCTAAATTATCAAAGCTCAACTAAATAAAGTTTGTTATTGCTAGATTATGGAGGGTGATGCCAATCTTATCGATAGTCTATCCAAGTCGGTAAATATGCAATCTTTAAAACTTCAAAAATGATAAGGCTATGAATAGGTATGAAAGCTATAATAATATTTCCAACTCACAAAATTTTATACTCCATTCTAAACCCCACTTTAACAATAACTTATTTATTATTTAGTCTTACTTTTTTAATGATCTAAATTAAAGCAAATGTCATTTTGTGTGCTTGACTGTAACAGGGTTGGGCACTATTCTTTGCCTGCTGGCCACATTGCCAGCCGGCTTTGACAGGCTGAATAATAACTCCCGCATCAGAGCTTTTCCTTCTGAGGAATAGTTTTGTGTGTGGTGGACCACTCGTTCCCTCCCGTAGCGGTAGGACGGGAGAGGGACACCTTCGGGTGTGCTAGTTTGAGTTATTACTAGTCTGTCAACCTTCTTCCGTTCTGCCACCATAATTCTATAAATGTCTGGCAGAACTCCAAATAAAAAGGAGTTGGCTTTGCACATCCATTATTTCTTGGCAGCCGTTGCCAAAAGCTATAACGACACCACTTAAAAATTTAAAGCAGCTTGATGACCTATAGGGTTTTCAGGCTTTAAGTCATTACGGCTCAAAAAACTTGTATCAACAATAAAACTTGAGATGTGCCAAGCATAGTCTTTATAGGCTTTGCTGTGCCTTTTTTCTCCCAGAAAGGGCACGGGCTTTTTTTATCTCATTTATATACAACAAAAATTTATTTTATAACGGTAAAACTATGCCAAATTTTATTCTCCCAACACGTGCTTTAGAAGTTGTAAAAAAAGGAATAAATCTGTTCCATCACGGTGGGTTTCACATGGTCGGTGTCGACAAAATTGTGAAGGAAACCGAAGTGAATAAAATGACGTTTTATAATTATTTTCACTCTAAAGAACGCTTCATCGAAATCTGTTTAATCGTACAAAAAGAACGCCTCCAAGACCAAGTGGTTGCACTGGTCGAGTATGACCATGACACAAGCACAATCGATAAACTCAAGAAGTTGTATGTTCTACATACCGACTTAGAAGGCCCGTATTACTTATTATTTAAGGCTATTTTTGAAACTAAAAATAGTTATCCAAAAGCTTATAAAACCGCGGTGAGATACAGAACATGGCTGACCAATGAAGTTTATAGCCAGCTTAGATTACTTAAAACCGATGCTTCTTTTACCGATGCCAAACTCTTTTTATATATGATTGAGGGCGCCATTATTCAGCTTTTAAGTTCAGATAAGACAACTCAAAAAGAGAAGATGCTTGAGTATTTTCTGCGAGGACTGATTTAACACTAAATTTTAATTAAATTAAGACGAAATAAATCGAAAAGTTGATACAGATTGGAGGTCTATCTATGAAGCTTTACCTAACATCATAGATAGACATCGACTTTTATTAAGCAGATAAAAACTCTACATATTTAGAAATATCAACGTTGCCACCACTAATAATGATGCCTATACGTTTGCCTTTTAACTCATGCTTTAAATTACGCGCAGCAGCAAAACCAAGACATCCTGTCGGTTCAACGACCATTTTCATTCTTTCAGCAAAAAACTTCATACAGCTAATGAGGTCTTCGTCTTCTACTGTCAAAATATCATCAACTTTTTGCTGAATTATAGGGAATGTTAATTTGCCTAAATATTGCGTTTGAGCACCATCGGCAATAGTTTGCGGCGTATCAATATGAACAATTTCTCCCTTTCTAAAAGACATTTGCCCATCATTTCCTAAAGCAGGTTCAACGCCATATATTTTACAGTTCGGAGAAAGCTGGCGAGCAGACAGGGCAGAACCAGCCAATAAACCGCCACCACCTAAACATACAAACAGGTAATCTAATTCGCCGACTTCTTCAAATAACTCTTTTGCAGCCGTTCCTTGCCCAGCAATTACATGCGGATGGTCATAAGATGGAATGAGTGTCAGGCCATTTTTTTCGGCAATCTCTTTACCAATTTTTTCCCGATCTTCGGTATAGCGGTCAAATTCAACAATATTGCCGCCGTACTCTCGGGTCGCTGCCATTTTTGCAGCAGGTGCATCTTTAGGCATGATGATTGTTGCTGGAATACCAAGAATTTTTGATGCGAGCGCAATTGCTTGTGCATGATTTCCCGAAGAGAAAGCGACCACGCCAGCTTTTTTCTGAGCTTCATTGAATTGCAAAAGCGCATTTATTGCACCACGAAATTTGAAAGCACCAACTCGCTGAAAATTCTCACATTTAAAGAATACTTCTGCTTCAAATTCATTATTAATAGTACGTGAAGTTAAAACAGGAGTCTTATTTGCAAAACCTTTTATACGTTCAGCAGCGGCTGCGACATCTTCATAAGTGGGAAGGGTTAAATTTTTCATAATTAAACCTAATTCTATTCATGTTTTCGGATGCAAGATTTGGTATCGCTCAAGGAACACACAAAATAGTAGCCTTGTTTAGATAAAATATATATGTTTAGATAAAATGTCTAATTTTATTTTCTAATGTGATAACAATGAGATATAAGATTTTGATTTACATTAAGTTTAAAATTAGATAAAAAGTCTAAATTACTATTACATGCTTCATTCTAAAGTTTGAAATAGTAAGTAAGTCATTTGGAGGAAATACCTTGGGAAATCGTGATAAACATTTGCTCACTCAACTAGATACCATTGCGAAGGGGTTAAGTGAAACGCTATTTCCTTTTTGTGAGGTCGTTGTCCATGACTTAACAAATCCTGAGCATGCCATACTCTCTATACATAACAATTTATCTGGTCGAAAAATTGGAGATCCTGCCACTGAGTTAGGGTTGGCTAGAATCATGTCTCCAGAGTTTCCAAACCTCATTTCAAACTATGCAAACCAGTTTGCTGATGGCCGTCCTGCCAAAAGTACGTCTATTGGGATTAAAGATGAAGAAGGCCAGTATGTAGCCGCTTTATGTATGAATATTGATTTAACCCTATTTAGGGGGATGCAAAGCGCTTTAGAGCAGTTTACTAAAATTGAAACTGACAACATTATTGAAAATTTAGAACCGAATGGTACAGAGGCAATTCGAAGATATATTGACCAATTTGCCTCAAAGCATGCTACGACACCGCGTATGTTAAAACTCAATGAGCGTAAACAATTAGTACATGAGTTAAAAAATAACGGTTTGTTAGATATTAAAAAGGCTGTCGAGACAGTGGCACAACATTTAGGTATATCAAGAGCGAGTGCCTATTTGTATGTAAAAGAAACTTAAGAGATTGATCTTATCTATCAAAAAACAACTTGTTTATTCAACATAGCTCATTTAAATAAATGAATAGGGACACAACAAGTATCTCTATAGCCTAATCAAGGAGGTCGTTATTTGAAGTTATTTATTATATTTATAGCCATTTTTTCGAGTATTGGACTGATCTGTTTAATCGCGCTACTCAGAAATTTAAAAAGTTATTCACCATCGAGTGATCATGATTATTCATCTTCAACACATCATTTACACGATAATAGTTCTAGTCATCATCATAGCTCTAATTATTCAAATGATTGTTCATCCTCTTCAGACTCAGGGAGTTGCGATGGGGGCGGAGGAAGCGATTAAAAAAGCCCTTTCATATAAAAGGGCTTTTAGTTATTTAAGGTAAATCAAACCAAATGAATTGGCTGTCTTCAAGTGCATGAATCACGGCGTTATCTTCAAACACTAAAGCATCACCCGCTTTAACTTCTTGATCACCAATACGAATTACACCTGAAATGACATGAACGTAATTTACGCGTTTTGATGTTTCAACAGGAAGTTCATTTCCTTTTTCCAATACAGCAGATTTGACCTCTGCGTTTTGGCGGATGTGCATTGGGGCATTTGCATCGGGACCTGCAATTAAATGCCATTTATTTGGATCTTTACGTGGGTCCAAACTAATTTGTTGGTAATTTGGCTCGGCTTCTTTTACGTCTGGAATAATCCATATTTGTAAGAGATGTACGGGTGTATCAGTGTTATTAATTTCACTATGAGCCACGCCTGTACCAGCGCTCATAAGTTGCCATTCACCTGCCTTAATTTGGCCTTCATTTCCCATCGTGTCACGGTGTGAAATTGCACCATCGAGCACACATGTTAAAATTTCCATGTTGTCATGAGAGTGAGTGCCGAAACCGTTATGGGCATCAATTTGGTCGTCATTAATCACGCGTAATGCACTTACACCCATATATTTAGGGTTATACCAGTTACCAAATGAAAAGCTATGGTAAGACTCTAACCAACCTGCTTTAACATGACCACGATCTTCACTACGATGCAAATAAGCATTCATGACTCGATCTCCTCAAATTATTATTGATCTCTTGAGGACTATGTTAAACCTGTAGAAACAAGCTAAAAATAGAGTAGATGCAACATATTGTTGCGTTTTTAATATGATCAAGACATCTAGAAATTTTCGTTTTAAATTTTAGATATAAAAAAAGCCTGCATAAAGCAGGCTTTTTCTTTTAAAAGATTATTCTAAGAATTTAACAGTGACACCTGAACGTACTTTATTACCTAAATCGTTAGCATCCCAGTTTGTTAAACGGATACAACCGTGTGATGCAGTTTTAGAAATTAAAGACGGGTTTGGTGTACCGTGAATACCGAATGATTTTTTACTTAAACCAATCCAGATGTTACCTACAGGAGCGTTAGGACCTGGTGGTAAAGAAAGTGGTTTTAAGTTTTTACCTTGTACGAAGTTCGAAGGTGAATAGCTATACCAAGGGTTACGCGCAACACCAACTACCTTATAAGTACCGGTCGGAGATGGCGTATCAGTACTGCCAATTGTTGCAGGAAATGAGGCAATCATTTGATTGCGGCTATTAAACAGATACAACTGTTTAGCACCTTTATGCGCAATAATTAAATGAATGTCTTCTGGTAAGTCATTGCGTACGTTAGGAACAATAATTTTCTCACCAACTTTTTTGAAGGTTGCTTTCGGGTTTAGTTTCTTTAAGAAACCTTCATCAATATGGAACTTCTCGCCCAACATTTCACTCACGCGAGTGTAATACAAACCTTTCATTTTGGCTTGTAATGCATAGTCAGAAGGAATTGACTCAGCATACGGACCTTTGAGGTCTGCATCAGTAATGGTGTATTCAATAAATGCTGGTTTTGTTTGTTTTGCAACAAGCGCATCCCAAGTTTCTTTAGTAAGTTCACCAGTAGGTGATAAACCATTCATTTGCTGGAAAGATGCAATTGCTTTTAAGGTGTTTTTACCGCTCATGCCATCAATTGCACCTGGTGAAGCATGCGCATTGTTTAGCATGACATGGGCACGTGCATAAACTGGTAATTGACCTTTACCAATATTTTCGTACCACTCAGCATTGTTTAAGCCATCTAATGTCCATGAAGCGGCTGGAGCAGAAGTAGCAGTCTTAGATGCTGTTGTTGTTTTAGCTGGCGCTGTTGGTTCTGAAGCAGCAATACCTGAATCGGCATTTGGATCTTCAGCTTTTTGTAAATTTTGTAATGTTGTAGACGCTCGATTTAAGTCATTTTGTTCTTGAGCTGTAATCTGTGTCTGGGCTTGAGCTTGAGTTTGGGCTTTAACAGTTGAAGCAGCATCTACAGCAAGCGGATCAATCGGATCTTCTACAGGAGCAGATACTTTTTTAGGAGTGACTGGTTGCTCAGTTGTTGACGCAGCCAAAGCAACATTAGCAATAATACAACTTAAACTCATAGCGAGTAATGAGCGAACAAACATGTAATTCAACCTTAAGAATTTTCATATAAGCAATAGGGTAAGGAGACTGATCCTAAAGTTTATAAAATCACCGATAACGCAATGTATGCGTATTTAAGTATTGGTGAATTTAATCATTAAAGGAAGATCAATAAACCCGATGTAACATGTTGCAAGTATTGCAGAAAACCGAGCTTCTTGCAGTAGACTTTTGTGTAAATATGCATTTTTTAGTAGATTGACAAGTTTTTTGTATGAAATTGAAATTATAAAAACATTCACCTTTTTGATATGATGCTGCCACATGAAAAAGATAGAGATCGGCAATGACGACACTTAAAAATGATCGTTTCTTACGTGCTTTATTACGTGAGCCTGTAGATACCACTCCAATATGGATGATGCGCCAAGCAGGACGTTATTTGCCTGAATATCGGGAAACACGCTCAAAAGCTGGTGACTTTCTATCTTTATGCAAAAATACAGAGTTTGCTTGTGAAGTAACTTTACAACCTTTGCGTCGCTACGATTTAGACGCAGCAATTTTATTTTCAGATATTTTAACGATTCCAGATGCGTTAGGACTAGGCCTTTATTTTGAAACAGGCGAAGGCCCTAAGTTTCATAAAACGGTTCGTACTGAACAAGATGTAGCAAATTTACCGAAGTTAAATGCTAAATCTGATCTTGATTATGTCATGAACGCAGTAAGCACAATTCGCTCTGCTTTAGGTGGTCAGGTTCCACTCATTGGTTTTTCGGGTAGCCCTTGGACACTGGCGACTTATATGGTTGAAGGTGGTTCAAGCAAAGAGTTCCGTTTTACCAAGCAAATGATGTATGCCCAGCCGGAAGTTTTGCATGCGTTGCTTGATCATTTAGCAGATTCAGTCATTGACTACTTAAATGCGCAAATTGATGCAGGCGCTCAAGCAATTCAAATCTTTGATAGTTGGGGCGGGGCTTTAGCACACCGTGAATATGTAGAGTTCTCGCTGAACTATATGAAAAAGATTATTGCAGGTCTGCAACGTGAAAAAGATGGACGCCGTATTCCTGTCATCGTATTCACTAAAGGTGGTGGTCAGTGGCTAGAGCCAATGATTACAACAGGTGCAGATGCATTAGGTTTAGACTGGACCACACCATTAAATACAGCTCGTACAACTGTAGCAGGCCGTGTTGCCCTACAAGGAAACCTTGATCCGGCTGTTTTATATGGTTCAGCGGCTTCAATTGAAAAAGCAGTGAAAGCCATGCTAGATGATGCTTATGCAAATGGTGAGAAGACAGGCTATGTTGCAAACTTAGGCCATGGCATTACCCAATGGGTAGATCCGGCCCAGCCAAAAATCTTTGTAGATACAGTACATGAGTATAGTGCTAAATATCTAGGATAGTTTTTTGTGCAATATCTCTCTTTAACCTTTCAATTTATTGGCAAGGCTGTTTCGGCAGCCTTGTTTGGTATTTTACTTCTCATTGCTTTTGCCCTAACTGCGCCGATGGGAAGCCATGAATATATGGGTTTTTATCGTTATGATTATTTACTCATCTATGCGCTCATTATTCAGATTTGCCTGTTGTATTTAAAGCTTGAGTCTTGGCAAGAAGCCAAGGTCATTGCTTTATTTCATATCATGGCAATGGTCATGGAAATCTTTTTGACACACCCTGGCATCGCTTCATGGCAATATCCGCAGCCTGCTGTGTTTAAAATTATTACTGTGCCTTTATTTGCAGGCTTTATGTACTCGGCTGTAGGTAGCTTTTTTGCTCGCTCAATCCGTTTATTTCAAGTTTCTTTTGAAAAACTTCCAAGTTTTGGAAGTATGCTTTTTCTCGCATTTTTCTCATATATTAATTTTATGAGTAAATTTTTTATACCTGATATTCGCTATATTTTATTTGCTTTTAGTGTTTATATTTTCTGGAAAACTACACTTTATTTTCAAATAAATGAACGTAAGTTTAAAACTCCAATGCTTCCTGTGTTGGTGACACTCGCATTCATAATTTGGGTTGCTGAAAATATTAGTACATTTTATAAAATTTGGGTTTATCCAAGTCAGATCAATGCTTGGCATATGGTGGGATGGGGTAAACTTGGTTCATGGTATTTATTATTACTACTAAGTTTAGTATTAGTTCTTAAAATATTAGGTCATCGAGATAATCAAGGTAATTGGAATTTAAAATAAAAATTTCCTTTTTACTTTTTATCATATTATTTAATTTTTAATTGCTAAATGACAAGCATATCGCTATCTTTGAAGGGTGTAACAATAGTTACACATAACAATACATAAGAAACAATCAATAATGATTTTGGAGATATACATCTATGTTAAAAAAATTAGCTTTAGCTGCTTTGTTAGCAGCTGGTTCAAGTGTTGCTATGGCTGATAACGATGTAGGTTGTGGTGTGGGTACGCAAGTATGGGCTGGCCAAAAAGGAGTGGTGCCTAAAATTCTTGCTGCAACAACAAACGGTATTTTTACTAACCAATTATTAGGTATTACTTTCGGTACTTTAGGTTGCCGTCAAGGCGGAACAGTAACAGCTCAAGTTGTTACCTTCACAAATGAAAATGCAGAAGCTTTAGCGCGTGATATGGCTGTAGGCCAAGGTGAAAGCCTGAACGTACTTGCTGAGTTAATGCAAATTAAACCACAAGACAAAGACCGTTTCTTCAAAGTTTCAAAAGCAAACTTCGGTGAAATCTATTCAACAAACAACCAAAACACACTTCAAGTATTAGCCTCATTACAAAACGTAATGGCTAAAGACGAAGTTTTAAAAGCTTACGTATAAGTTTGAAATTGAAAACCCTGCCATTTGGCAGGGTTTTTCTTATATTTAATGATAAAAATTGATGAGCTTAATGAAATCAGTTGTTTTAATTTTTGCCTCCTTGGCAGTTAATATTGCGTATTCAGCAGAAATAAATCCATCTATTCAAAACTATTGGTCAGTTGCAGAACAAAAAAAATTAGACCAAGACATTACATGGCAACGGCTCATGTATGCCAATAAAAATCAGAAGAGTGAAGTGAGTTATTCGGGTTATTTTATTGCAGCAAATGGGAAAAATAATTTAAAAGAAGAACAGAAAGCTGATATCGCCGCATTATTTACACCAGCCCCAGACAACCAGTCAATACGTTGTAAATTTCCGGCACGTAGTCAGTGGCTTATAAAGCAATTAGGCATTCAGGAAAATGAATTGCCGCAAGTAAAATGTTCAGAGTTTGAAAACTGGATTGGCCAGATTAAGCCTTATAAAGCGACTTTAATTTATGCGACTGACTTTATGGGCAATCCAAGCTCAATGTTTGGACATACCTTATTGCGCTTAGACCCTAAAGATCAAAAGCAGTTAAACCTCGTTTCTTACGCTGTAAATTATGCGGCCACTGTCGCAGGCAATGACAACTGGTCATATGCTTGGAAAGGCTTAACAGGGCAGTATCCGGGTGAATACTCACTTATGCCTTATTATCGTAAGGTAAAAGAGTATGGTGATTTTGAAAGCCGTGATTTATGGGAATATGAGTTAAATCTATCTCCTGAAGAAACACGTTTTTTGGTGAGCCATATTTGGGAAATGCAACATGTGAGCTTTCCTTATTACTTTGTGAGTGACAACTGTGCCTATCGGTTACTGGGCTTAGTCGATTTAGTTAAACCTGATTCTCATCTACAAGAAAAGTTTAATTATGCTTCCATTCCAATGGAAACCATTAAAGCGATGCAACAGCAAGGACTCACCAAAGCTCCTGTTTACCGACCCGCTTTAGAAACTCAATTATTGGCCCAAGCTCATCAACATGGTGCGTCTTTAGCAAAAGTTGCTCATCAAGTAGCAATGAAGCCAATTCAACAGTCTACAGAAACACTTAAATCATTTAGCACATCAGATCAGGCCAAAATCCTTGAGATGGCTTACGATGATTTATATCTGCAATTTATTGGTCGCAAAGTTGAAGAAAGCTTTGCCCAGCCACAGCTTAGACAGCTTTTAGCACTACGAAGTCAGATTGATTTAGATAAACAGCGCCAAGAACCTAAACGACCTTCTACCGAGCCAACACAAGGCCATAATGCACGTAATGTTTCGCTAAAACTGGGCGAAGTGCAAGGTGACAAGTTTATCGAGATAGGTCATAGACAGGCTTATCATGACTTAATAGATCCTCAAGGCGGATACCGTGCCGGTACTCAATTATTATTTTTAAATGGTAATGCGCAGTGGCGTAACGATCATCTAAAACTTGAGCATCTTGATCTGTTAGAAGTGAACTCCTATAACCCGATTCAACCATTTAAAACACCGCTGACTTGGGGATTTAACTTAGGTTGGCGTCAGGAAGCGGTTCATGACGGTGTTTATAGTGATGAAAAGCAGCATGGTGTCGCGAGTTTTAATGCTCAAGTTGGTTACAGTCTTGCAGATTATGAGCGCAAACATATTTGCTATGGGCAGGTACAAACTTACGTCCAAGCGGGTTCAAATTTAGATAAAGGTTGGCGTGTAGGAGTAGGACCGACATTAGGGTGTATGAATCAGTGGTTTGAAAAGTTTAACTCAGTGGTGCAAGTGGAGTTGCCATATTGGGAAGATAAAAACCAATGGAACTTACGTTTAAATACACAGTGGCAATATGCCATTAATAGCAATAATGCTATTCGGCTTAATTGGGATTATGAAAAACAGAATCATCTGGACTGGATGAAATCAAGTCTTGGATATGTTTGGTTCTTTTAAATCATATATTCATAAGAAAGAGAGAAATAGATGAAGACTATTTCTCTCTTTTTGTTTTAGGGAAAAATTATTTCTTTATTGCATTTAGCACAGCATAAGCTACTTTAATGCGTTCTTCATTTGGAATGCGTTTATTGGTTAACATGACTAAACCAATATTATCTTTAGGAATAAATACGACATAGGTTCCGAAACCATTGGTTGAACCAGTTTTGTGGTACATCTTAAATGAAGGTTCTTTTGAAATAGCAGTCACTTTATTAGGTTTCATCACAATCTGTTCTGAATTACTGTCTAATAAAGTTTGTAACGTTGCCGGATAAGCAAATTCTTCCCAACCGAGTGCCTGATACATGCTATTTACTTGATAGCGACCTTGATGTGTCTCATTAATTGCACGTTGAATATTTGCCGGATATTTCTGTGGATTCAGGTTGGCATGAATAAAGCTCAGCATGTCGGGTAGGGTCGATTTGACGCCGTATGCTGGGGCATCGAGTGGGCCAGGGTTAACTCGAATTGGCTGATTTTCTTGGTTATAACCAAATGCATAGTTTTGCATCTGAGTTTTAGGCACATTGACATAGCTATGTTTTAAGCCAAGGTCCGGAAAAATCGTTTTTTCCAAGACCTGACTAAAAGGCTGCTTCATTGATAAACCAACTATTTCCCCAAATAGGCCAATACTTGGGTTTGAATATTGTCTATATTCACCGATTGGGTTTTTAGGTTTCCAATCTTTAAAAAAAGTTAAAACCTGTTGATCTGTTTGTACTTCATCTGGGAATTGCAAGGCGAGGTTACCACTTGTATAGGTGGCAAGTTGAAGTAAATTGACCTGATCAATTGGAGTGTTTTTTAACTCTTTCCAGTATTTGCCCGGTGTATCATCAAAAGAGATTTTTCCTGTATTTTTTGCATAAGCACCTGCCGTCGCAGTAAATAATTTACTGACAGAACCTAGCTCAAAAATGGTATTGCTATTTACAGCTTTTTTATCTTGAACGGATTGTAGACCATAATACGCTTCATATTTTTTATTGTTTTGAATAACACCTACCGCCATACCCGGCACATTATATTTTTCTAATAAGGGTTTAAAATTTTGATCTATCAATTGTTTAATTTCTTGGTCTTTAGAAGTATTGCCCGCATAAATTGAGGTATTAAAAATAAAAAGAGAAGGTAAAAGTAAGTAAGAAATTTTTTTAAATCGCATGATTCGCTCATAAATCATTTAAAAAGAAAGATGCGTACTTTTATAACAAAAATCATCTAATTTAATTGTTATGTTTTATAGAGTTGGATTGAAGATTTATAGCGTTTAGCTATAAAAAAAGCCCAACATTGTCGGGCTTTTTGCAGTAAAACTATATTAGTAGCTTTCTGGTACTGCACTTAAAAATTCACGGCGTGCTTCTTTATCGGTTTTAAAATCTCCGACAAATGAAACTGTACGAGTAGTAGATTCCTGTTTACCTACACCACGCATCATCATGCACATATGTGCAGAGTCAATGACTACAGCAACACCACGAGCGCCAGTGACTTCTGCAACAGCTTCAGCGATTTGCTGAGTTAAGTTTTCCTGAATTTGCAAACGACGAGCAAACATCTCGGTAATACGTGCAAATTTAGACAAGCCAAGCACTTTGCCTTCTGGTAAATAGGCAACATGAACACGGCCATAGAACGGGAGGAGATGGTGTTCGCAGAGCGAATAAAATTCAATATTCTTCACCAATACCATTTCATGGTTATCTGATGGGAAAACAGCATTATTGGTGACTTCTTCTAAAGTTTTACTATAGCCAGAAGTTAAATATGAAAAAGCTTTAGCCGCACGCACAGGCGTATCTTTAAGGCCGGGACGATTAAGATCTTCACCGACGGCAGTCAGAATATTTGCGTACGATTGCTGCATTGACATAAGACGTATAAATTTACTCTATTAGACAAGCTCGGCATTGTATCAGAAACATGCCCTGATGTTCATAAATCCTCACACTATATTTATTTTGGTTTTGCGCACGCTTAGTAAAAGATGAATAAATTTCATGTTTTTTATCGTTAATAGTCAAGTGGTTGGATATGAAATGTGCGTTTAATATAGGTAAGTTCTAAATGATCGCTTCATGGCATCATATTTGCACAAAAGCATTATTATAAAACATAAGGATAAAACATGTCAGAACGTCCAATCACCTTCTTTTTTCGTGGCGGTCAGCAGCAAGTAGAAAATATTCTACCCACAATGACGGTTTTACAGTTTCTAAGAGAATATACCCAAACTGGTAAAACCAGACAGACTGGTACAAAAGAGGGCTGTGCTGAGGGCGATTGTGGTGCATGCACAGTAGTGATTGGTGAGTTGGTCAATGACAGCTTGCAATTGCGGAGCGTGAATGCGTGTATTCAGTTTTTACCGACTTTAGATGGCAAAGCGCTATTTACAGTAGAAGACCTTCATAGCTTATTGCCTGTACAAGATGGCACGCTTCATCCGGTACAACAGGCGATGGTCGATATGCATGGTTCACAATGCGGTTTTTGTACACCCGGTTTTATCATGTCGTTATGGTCAATGTACGAAAATGAACAACAGCCCCCAGGCAAAGATAAAATCAGTGATTATCTTTCTGGAAACTTATGTCGCTGTACGGGTTATCGCCCTATTTTAGATGCAGCACAAAAAGCTTATGACTATCCACGTGTGGCATTAAAGCGTCAAAAAGTAATTGATGTATTAAAAGAGATACGAGCATTACCAGCATTGCATTTGAATGATCAAAAGCAGCAATTTTTTGCACCGAGGACTTTGCAGGATTTTGCCGTATTACGCTTACAGTTGCCGCATGCGCGTATTGTTGCAGGGAGTACCGATGTCGGTTTGTGGGTAACAAAGCAGGGCCGTGATTTGGGCGATATGCTTTATATCGGTCAGGTAGAAGAGCTCAAAAAGATTGTAGTCACAGACCATGCTTTAACGATTGGGGCAAATGTAAGTTTGAGTGATGCACTCATTAAAATTTCAGAGTTTTATCCCGACTTTCAAGAATTGCAGCGCCGTTTTGCTTCCATGCCCATTAAAAATGCAGGAACGTTAGGGGGAAATATTGCCAATGGTTCGCCGATTGGTGATTCAATGCCAGCATTAATTACCTTAGGTACACGATTGATTTTGCGCGTTGGTGAGCAGACTCGTGAAATTGCCTTGGAAGATTTTTATTTAGATTATCAAAAAACAGCATTACAGCTTGGTGAGTTTATAGAGTCGATTGTTATTCCACTTCGTGACGGACAGACGCGTTTTAAATTTGTCAGCTATAAAATTGCCAAACGATTTGAGCAAGATATTTCTGCGGTATGTGCAGCCATTTCATGTGAGCTAGATAATGATGGTATCGCTCACAATGTGAAAATTGCTTTTGGTGGCATGGCTGCTATTCCCAAACGTGCAAAATATACAGAAGCCATATTGGAAGGCCAACAACTTACAACAGAATTGATCGTTCAGGCACAAGAAACATTGTCGCAAGACTATCAGCCTTTAGATGATGGACGTGCTAGTTCTGCATATCGTTTACACGTCGCGAAAAACTGTTTACAGCGTTTTTATGTAGAAAAAGTCCTGTCTCGGACAATCACTCGAGTAAATGACTTGATTGCTATGGTGGAGATCTGACATGAATCAAAATATTGACTTAAGGGTTTCTAAAAAATCCGCTAAAGCAGGTGATTCGATTCCACACGAGAGCGCGCATTTACATGTGACGGGGCAGGCAACTTATATTGATGATTTACCCGAGCTTGAAAATACGTTGCATTTGGCAGTCGGATTTTCGAATTGTGCCAAAGGCAAAATCAGTAAGTTTGATTTAGAGGCAGTACGTCAGGCCGATGGTGTCCATGCAGTTTTTTCGGCAAAGGATATTGAAGTTGAAAATAATTGGGGACCCATTGTTAAAGATGACCCAATTTTTGCTGAAGAGCAGGTTGAGTTTTATGGACAAGCCTTGTTTGTGGTTGTTGCTGACACTTATCAGCAAGCCCGTCAGGCAGTTCGCTTAGCAAAAATTGAGTATGTACCCGAAACTCCGATTTTAACGATTCAAGATGCGATTAAAAAAGAATCGTGGGTGCTACCGCCTGTTGAATTTAGCCACGGTGACGTTGAACAGGCTTTTGAAAATGCAACACATCATCTTTCAGGGAATATTCAGGTTGGTGGACAAGAGCATTTTTATCTAGAAGGGCAAATTTCCTATGCGATTCCACAAGAAAATCAGAGCTTAAAAGTCTATTGCTCGACACAGCATCCAACCGAAATGCAGTTACTAATTTGTCATGCACTAGGCATGAATATGCATCAGGTGAGTGTGGAAAGCCGTCGTATGGGTGGTGGTTTTGGTGGTAAAGAATCGCAGTCGGCGCAGTGGGCGTGTATTGCATCTTTGGCAGCGCAAAAAACAGGCCGTCCGTGTAAATTACGCTTAGATCGTGATGATGACATGAGTGCTACAGGCAAACGTCACGGTTTTGCTTATGAGTGGTCTGTGGCTTTTGATGACACTGGTATTTTGCAAGGCTTAAAGGTGCAACTGGCTTCAAACTGTGGTTTTTCGGCTGATCTTTCTGGGCCAGTGAATGAACGGGCGATTTGCCATATTGGCAACGCCTATTCTTTAAATGCAGTTGAGCTACGTAACTTGCGTTGTAAAACCAATACTGTTTCCAATACCGCATATCGTGGTTTTGGTGGACCGCAAGGCATGTTTGTCATTGAAAATATTATTGATGACATTGCGCGTTATTTAGGTTGTGATCCAGTTGAAATTCGTCAGCGCAATTTCTTTGCCGAGCAGCCCGGCGCCGGACGTGACCGTATGCACTATGGGGCAGAAGTTCGTGATAATGTTGCGCCAAAATTAGTAGCCGAACTATTGCAAAGTAGTGATTACGCGAAACGCAAACAGAGCATCCATGCCTTTAATCAGAATAATGACATCATTAAGCGTGGTATTGCGTTAACCCCATTAATGTTTGGTATTTCGTTTAACGCCGTGCATTATAATCAGGCAGGTGCACTGGTCTATGTGTACATGGATGGCACTGTCTCTATTACTCATGGCGGTACAGAAATGGGACAGGGGCTATATACCAAAGTACGGCAGGTTGCTGCACATGAGTTGGGTTTACCAATCGATAGCGTTCGTTTAATTGCAACAGATACTTCTCGTGTGCCAAATACTTCGGCAACTGCTGCATCGAGTGGAGCAGATTTAAATGGTAAAGCTGTTCAAAATGCCTGTATTAAAATTCGTGAGCGTCTGGCAAAACTTGCAGCCGAAATAAGTCAAAGTGAAGCTGACCAAGTCCAGTTTGAAGATAGTATGGTTTCAACAGCGAATGGTCTTTCATGGACATTTCCTGACTTGGTTCAACGGGCATATATGGCACGTGTACAACTATGGGACAGTGGTTTTTATAAAACGCCAGAAATTCACTATGATCAGGTCAACCATTTAGGGCGTCCATTTTTCTATTATGCCTATGGTGCAGCGGTTAGTGAGGTCGCAATAGATACCTTAACTGGGGAAATGAAAGTATTACGTGCTGACATTTTGCATGACGTTGGGCAGTCAATTAATCCTGCAATTGATATTGGGCAAATTGAAGGCGGTTTTGTTCAAGGGATGGGATGGCTCACGACAGAAGAGTTGTATTGGCAGCCGCAGGGTCCACACGCAGGCCGTTTATTTACCCATGCACCTTCAACTTATAAAATCCCGACCAGTGTGGATATACCTCATATTTTCAACGTCAAACTGTTTAATAATCAAAATCAGGCAGACACCATCTATCGCTCTAAAGCGGTAGGTGAACCGCCATTTATGTTGGCATTGTCAGTTTTCTCTGCAATTCGTCAGGCAGTACAGGCGGCTATTCCAGAAAATGCACCGCTCGTACTCAATGCTCCGGCAACTGCCGAAGAAATTTTACGTGCAATTGCTATTGGACGGGGACAAGCTTTGGCAGATCGCCCACAAGCTAGAATGTAGAAGATTATGCAACATTTACAATGGTGGACTGATTTTGTAGCTTGGCAAGCCGATGCGTTGCCTATGGTATTGGTCACAGTGGTCCGTGCTGATGGTTCTACACCACGAGAAGTTGATGCAACGATGTTGTTGCGGTTTAATTTACAACAGCAATGGCAGCAGTCAGATACGATCGGTGGTGGGCATTTAGAGTTTCAGGCAATTGATATTGCTAAAGCAATGTTAAGTGAAACGGGAACTTGTGTGAGGCGTATTGAACGTTTTAACCTCAGTGCTCGGCTTGGGCAGTGTTGTGGCGGAGTAATGTGGTTATTGTTTGAAAAAATATTACCCGCTGAAATTGCGTCGGATTTGTCTGGAAGTTTCCAAGCATGGCGAGCTGGAAAGCATATATGGCGTAACGTCTCACATCAATATGCATCCACTTGGCAGGCTATAGAGATGGAACAACAACCAAGTTTCGAGCTACATTCTGGTAGCAGTGAAGAATGGCAATTTAGCCAGCAGATTCAGCCTTATGCCATGCAAGTACTGATTTGTGGTGCAGGGCATGTGGGTGAAGCAATTGTTCGTTGTTTATTGCCTATTGGTGTTCGGGTGAAATGGATTGATCCGCGTGATGATATTTTCCCATCCGATTTACAGGAACAGGTGCACTGTATAACGACTGATACCTTAGACGCCGAGATCGAGCATTTTGACCGTTCAGGTGCAATTTTAATTTTAACGCACGATCATCAACTAGATTTGCAACTGTGTTTTACAGCCTTAAAACCTACGGCAAAACCATTTGCTTATGTTGGGATGATTGGTTCAAAGAGTAAAAGGGCCATTTTTGAAAAACGTATGCAGGTGCGAGGTTATACTCAGGAAACATTACAACGTTTGGTTTGCCCGATCGGGATAGAAGGGATTTCATCGAAACAACCTGCAACGATTGCCGTTGCAGTAGTTGCTCAATTATTACAGGTATTTGATGTAAAAAAATGATCCCAAAGGATCATTTTTTTTGTTCGAACTTAGGATTTTTTTCTGCACGTTTAAGCAGTACGAGAACGGCACCTGTGCCACCTTGGTTTTCAGGGGCACTTACAAATGCCAAAACATCACGATGCTGACGTAACCATCCGTTGACATAGGTTTTTAATACCGCTTCTGGGCCTTTACCATGCACAATTTTAATGACATTCTGATTTTCATCTTTTGCCATCTGGATGATTTGTAAAACTGCGTCACGTGCTTGTTCAATGGTACAGCCGTGTAAATCTACGGCTTCAAACCAACGCATCTTGCCTGCTTTTAAGTCTTCAAAAACCTTATGTTGAAGGGTAGCTATACGATAGCTTAACGTTGCTTGGCTTGCGACCGGATTTAAAGCAGCTTGTGTATCTGATAGCTCGGCATGTTCGGTATCACGACCACCTTCGGCAGCTGCACGTTTTGCCAAAGTTTGTGCATCGACTTTTTTGGCACGAGGTGTTTTTACATCGGCAATATTACTATTGTTGATGCGTTTTACACCTGCAACAGCCTGTTGAAACAGGTATGTATCTTCCAATTCTTCAGTCTCAGCCTGAAATTTTTTCGTCTCAGGCTGATTTGCGATTTTGCTTGAATGAGGATTGGAGATTTGCTTTTTAAATTGCTTCAATAACTTTTGTTGCTCTTTAGAAAGCGATGAATCTTTATTACTCATATATCTTCATTAAACCGTTTGAGGTTGTCCAAAAAGAGCAGTAAAAGCTTGATCTGGACGTGGTTGTTTCATAAAACTTTCGCCAACCAAGAAACTGTGGATGTCATGCTCTTGCATCATACGCACATCATCTGGTGTCGCGATGCCACTTTCAGTGATCAGTAAACGTGAGGCCGGAAGTAATTTTTTCAAGCGGATAGACGTATTTAAATCTACATCAAACGTTTTTAAATTACGGTTATTCACACCTAGTAAACATTGCTCAGAAAGTTTTAAGGCACGCTCTAACTCTTCTTCGTCATGAACTTCAACCAATACATCAAGTTGATGTTCAAACGCTGTTTTAGACATTTCTTCGAGTTGCTGGTCAGACAAACAAGCAACAATTAATAAAATACAGTCAGCATGCAAAGCACGTGCTTCAACTACATTATATGGGTCGACCAAAAAGTCTTTACGTAAAGCAGGTAGGGCACAATGATTGCGGGCAATCGCAATATTTTCATCTGCACCCTGAAAGAAATCCACATCAGTCAGTACCGATAAACATGCTGCTCCAGCGTGTTCATATTGCTGAGCAATTTCAGCAGGATTAAAGTCTGCGCGAATGATTCCTTTTGATGGAGATGCTTTTTTAATTTCAGCAATCACACCCGGACGTTTATGTTGTAAAGCATTTGCAAAGCCACGCACCGGAGACGCTGCTTTTGCAAGCTCTTCTACATCTTGCAAATTACGTTGTTTTAAACGCGCAGCAAGTTCCTCATGTTTACGGTCAACAATTTTACCTAAAATGGTATTTTGAATATTAATCATGAGAAGTCCTTAATCTGCCTGAGATTGTTTTAATGTTTTAGTAAATTCAGCTAAAACACTCATTTTCTCTAATGCTTGCCCGCCGTAAATAATATCTTGCGCAAATGTAACAGCCTGAGCATAAGTTTTGGTAATGCCTGCTACATAAATACCTGCGCCCGCATTAAGCGCAATCATGTTTGCTGCTTTTTCACCAATATCGGATTTATTTTTGCTTAAAGCATCTTTAATAAGCTTTAGACTCGCCGATGCATCAGCAACCACTAAACCATTTAAAGTTTGTGACTCAATTCCGACATCTTCAGGATTAAGTGTCCACTCAGTAACTTCGCCATCTTTGAGTTCGGCAACAGTGGTAGGCGCTGCAAGACTAATTTCATCAAGACCATCTCTTGAATGAACAACCATGACATGTTCGGCACCGAGTTGTTTCATCACTTCTGCAATTGGACGGCACAGTTCATCTGAAAACACACCAATCACAAAGCGCTTTACCCCAGCTGGGTTGGTTAGTGGACCGAGTAAATTAAAAATACTTCGAATACCAAGTTCACGACGTGGGCCAGCAGCGTATTTCATGGCTTTGTGGTGGTTTGGTGCAAACAAGAAACCTACACCCATTTCACGGATGCAGCGTTCGGTTTGTTGCATATCTAAATCAAGGTGAATACCTGCTTGCTCAAGTAAGTCTGATGAACCCGATTTACTTGAAACGCCACGGTTACCATGTTTTGCAATGGTGGCACCTGCTGCTGCAATCACAAAGCTAGATGCAGTAGAGACGTTAAATAAATTTTGTCCATCACCGCCAGTTCCCACAATATCAACTAAGTGTTTGATATCACTCACATCGATCTTGATCGCAAATTCACGCATGACACGTGCAGCAGCTGTCATTTCGTCAATGCTTTCACCTTTCATGCGTAGGCCCATCATTAAAGCACCAATTTGTGCCTCGGTTGCCTCACCTTGCATGATGCTGCGCATAATTTCTTCCATTTGAGGCTGAGTCAAATGAATGTTCTTGGTAATGTGGTTAAGCGCCTGTTGGATATTCATAGTCATGATTTACAGCATTAATGATTAAAATTTTTAGGTGAAGTTGATCGAGTGTGGGAGGTTCGGCCTATTGCGTTCCATGATTCACTAGCTAGGGGAGCTATGTTAGCAGAAAATAATCAAAGATTTTTGCTGTTCGATAAGAGAATTAAAAATTTTGATTAGAGAAGGTTTTGAATCTATTCATAAACAAAATTTATTTATTGAAAAAGGTTTTAGTTTGTTGTGAGTTTTTATGATAAATAATTAACCATTTGGTATATCTTAAACATCAATATATCTAGAAAAAATGTGTATAAATCAAACAAATAAAAGTGGATATAGTAGGGCGATCTTTATTTTGTCTACTAATAAATATGTATTTAAATAACTTGAAATATGTAGGGGCTTTAAAAAATAAGCGCTCATTTATTTTCGTATTTGTTGCACTGTTTCATCCGTTAGAAAGTTATGCACAAGAAGCTGTAGAGCAACCACAAAACCAAGCTAAAGCAGATAAAGTAGTTCGTGTTGCGGTGACAGGTTCTCGGATTTCAAAAGCACAAAAAGATGGCCCGACCAGTGTGACCGTCATTACCGCAGCCGATATTGAAAAACAAGGTTTCAGTAATGCATTTGACGCACTCAATAACCTGACGCAGAACACAGGTTTCGTACAAGGTGCCGATTATGGAAATACGTTTACGCCTGCGGCTAATGCCATTAGTTTGCGAGGTCTAGGTCCAAATCATACTTTGACTTTAATTAATGGACATCGGGTTGCAGACTATCCTGTGCCTTATGATGGCTCTGTCAATTTCGTAAACTTAGCCAATATTCCAACTGCCATTATTGATCGGATTGAAATATTAAACGGTGGCGCTTCTGCAATTTATGGTTCAGATGCAATTGCAGGTGTGGTGAATATTATTCTGAAAAAGAAAACAGATGGCACACAATTTAATATTAAGGCAGGTGGAACCAAAGAAGGTGGTGAAAACTTACGTTTACAACTGAGTGGCAGTAAAACTTTAGACAAGCTTAGTCTCATTTATGGGGTTGAACTCAGCGGCCGTGAGCCGATATGGGCAGCTGATCGAGATTTTATGTCGAGCCGAACGCGTTTGGGAGAAAAACCAGACACTATTGTGGGTCGTAAAAATGCCGATACTGGTAAATACCTTTCAATTGGCGGGTGTCAGGCGTTTAACGGTTTATTTAAGGGTTCAGTCAATAATATTGGACAAGCAGGGGCGGACAATTGTGCCAGTGGTTTGGTACGACCAACCTATTGGACTGTCCAAACTCAAAACCGCAGTCAAAATGGTTATCTCGGTTTAGACTATGAGTTAAATGATAAAACCCAACTATTTGCCGATTTTTTAATTGGGGCAAATCAAATTGAAAACAATACCCGTATTCCGATATGGACCTCTTTAGGTGCATCGAGTGGTTATTTTCTAAATCAAGATTCGGGAAATTATGAAATTTGGAATCGTCGTTTTGCGCCTGAAGAATTAGGGGGGGTAGAACGCATAAATAAAAAGTGGAAAGAGCTTTCTTCGAATTTAAACTTCGGAATTCGAGGGGATATTGGAGAAACGAGCTGGAGTTATGAAGCAGCCTATAATGGTTCCATTTATACCAGTCAGTTAAACCGCCAAGGTTTATTACGTTCGAATGTTGATGAATATTTCTTAGGTCAGCAACTTGGTACAGATGCAGATGGTATTCCTATTTATTCCCCTCGCTTAGATCGTTTAAGTCGACCACTCACAGCAAGTGAATTTGAAAGTATTTCGGGCACAACAAAAGAAAAAGATAAGTCGTGGGCACAAAGTTTAACCCTAAGCGCGAATGGTGATGTGTTTAAGTTACCTGCAGGAACTGCCAAACTTGCGGCTGTGGCTGAAATTGGGCGTCAAGGTTTTTCGATTAAACCAGATCAGGCGATCGAAAATGGTGAATATTATAATTTAAGCTCTAGTGGCGAATATGGAGGAACGAGGACCCGCCAAGCACTTGGCGCAGAATTATTCTTACCTTTAGCAAAGCCATTAAATTTAACGCTGTCTGGACGTTATGACCGTTATGCTTTGGCAGATAACAGCATTGATAAGCTAACATTCGGTTCAGGTTTAGAGTTTAGACCACATCCGACTTTATTGCTGCGCGGTAACTACGCAACTAGTTTTCGTGCACCAGATATGAACTATCTGTTCTTAAATAAGCAAAAAGGTTATTTCGCAAGTACAACGGATTATTTACGTTGTAGCCAAACGGGACAACCTTTAGATAAATGTACCTTTAAAGATTACGCACCTGGGGCGAACTACACTTTAACCGGAAACAAAGAGCTGAAACCTGAAGAGGGTAAATCTTATGGTGCAGGGTTTGTTTGGTCGCCAACCAATAAATTTGATATCAGCATCGACTACTGGGATATCAAAATTGATAATCTTGTGACGAACTTAAGTGCGGACAAAATTCTACGTTTGGAAGCAGATTGTCGTTTAGGCAACCAAGATATTAACTCTGCAGCCTGTATTGATGCATTAGCACGTGTGGAGCGTAACCCTGCAAATGCAGTTGTCGATCCAAATGTCATTAAGAATATAAATATCGTTCCGATTAATGCTGCATCAGACCATACCCGCGGGATTGATTTCACTAGCAGATGGCGTTGGAAAACTGACAGCTTTGGTAACTTTCTCTGGACAGTGAACTATAGCCGTGTACTAGAACATGAATATCAACAATCAAAAGATGGCGAGAAAGATGACTACTTAAAAGATTTAACTATTCCTGATTGGCGTGACCGTTTTAATACCAGTCTCAGCTGGAGCTTTGGTGATTGGGCATCAACAGTATTAGTTAATCGTTATGGCAAAATTCCAAACGGCGACCAAACTGCTTACCTAAGTCCAACGTATTTGGTGAACTGGAGTGGTACTTATCAAATCTCTCCAAAAGCTTCTGCTTCAATCATTATTAATAACCTGTTTGACAAAGTGAAACGAGATGACACAGGCGGTTGGCCGTATTATCCGGTAGGATCATATTCACCATTCGGCCGTCAAGGTTGGTTGGAGTTTAACTATAAATTTTAAGAATGATGTATGGATGCAGCGAAGTGGTACAGCAATTGCTGCATCTTTTTATTTAAAACTACAGAGGATAAAACCCCTTATGCTGGTCAAGCCTTCATTTAAAAAAAGATTGCTACTTACAACATTATTATCTTTATCGGCAACTCAAATTTTTGCATCGAATAACAGTGAACAAATCCCGATTGGTAAATTACCCGAGTGGGTTGTACCCGAATCTTATGATTTAGATTTTAAGATTGATCCCGCACAAAAAGGCTATACCGGTAAAACTACTATTCATTTAAAACTGGCTCAAGCCACAGATCACATCTGGATTCATGGTAAATCTTTGACGGTGAAAGATGTGAATATCACATCGGCAGAGGGCGTCAAAACCAAAGCAAAATATGAGCAAGCCTCCGAGGTCGATGGGGTGAGTAAAATTAAATTTGCCAAGACCTTGCCCGCAGGCCAGTATCAACTCGTTCTAGATTTTAATGCGGCGTACGATCAGCAACTTGACGGTATTTATAAAATTGAGTTTGAGGGTAAACCTTATGTGATGACTCAAATGGAAGCAATTAGTGCACGCCAGTCATTCCCATCATTTGATGAACCACGTTTTAAAACGCCGTTTAATATCCGTTTGACGATTCCAAGCAAATATTCAGGTTTTGCCAATACCCAACAAACATCTGAGCAAGCAGAGAAGTCGGGTTGGAAAACGCTCAGTTTTGCACAGACAAAACCACTGCCAACCTATTTACTTGCATTGGCTGTCGGACCGTGGCAATTACAAAAAGGGCCTGATATTGGAGCAACTTCATGGCGTAAGCAGCCGATCCAGTTACGTGGTATTGCACCCGATGCTAAAGCTGAAAAAATGCAGCATGCTTTATCTGAAACACCAGCTATTTTAAAAACTTTAGAAGATTATTTTGCCTTTGGTTATCCATTTGACAAGCTCGACTTACTTGCCGCACCAGACTTTGCTGCCGGAGCAATGGAAAACCCAGGGCTAATTACTTTTAGAGACTATCTAATGTTGTTAGATAAGGACTCACCAGTCTCTTTTGTACAGAATTCATTTAATGTCAATGCACATGAGCTCGCACATCAATGGTTTGGTGATGTCGTCACGATGCCGTGGTGGGATGATTTGTGGCTAAATGAATCTTTTGCCACATGGATGCAAAGTAAAATTACTCAAAAATTACATCCGGAATTTAACGCTGATTTAGAGCGTATTTCAGACACCGCAGATGCGATGAAAAGTGATAGCTTGGTGAGTGTGCGCCGTATTCGCCAGCCTATTTTAAGTAATGCCGATATTCAAACCGCTTTTGATAGTATTACTTACCAAAAAGGTGCAGCTGTTTTAAATATGTTTGAAAACTATTTAGGTGAAGAAAAATTCAAACAAGGGGTGCGCAATTATATTAATAAGCACCAATATGGTAATGCGACAGCCAATGATTTAATTAGCGCTTTAGCAGAGCAATCTGGACAAGGTGAGCGCTTTACTAGAGCGATGAAAAGTTTTCTTGATCAACCAGGTGTGCCTTTAATTAACACCGCATTACAGCAAGAAGGCAATAAAGTCTTTTTAAATGTGAAGCAAAGCCGTTACTTACCTGTGGGTTCAAAAGGTGATGCAAGAAGCCTGTGGGGTGTACCGTTATGTGTACGTTATGAAGTTCCAAATGTAGGCAGTAAAGTGCAATGTGAATTGGTAGACCAAGCAGAAACCAAGATTGAACTCAAAGGTGCCAGCTTTGGCAGTTGGTATATACCAAATGCAGATGCGGCAGGATACTACCAATTTAGTTTGCCACAAAAAGAGTTTACTCGTCTGACTGCCGCTACAGAAAAGCTTTCTAATACTGAACAGTTGGCCTATGCCTATGCAATTTCAGCTGCTTTTAACCATGGAGATATTAATTTGTTGGCTGTCGTAGATGCTGCGAAGAAATTTGCCAATTCAAATAGCCGACAAATTAGTACAGCGCTGTTTTCCCAGTTAAGTACCATTCATCGTCATGTATTGAAAACTGAAGCTGAACGTGAACATTTTAGAAAAGTTTTGGCAAATTTATATTTACCTAAATTAAATCAGTTGGGTTATGTCAGCAAAACAGGTGAATCAGCTGAAGACAGTTTATGGCGTAGTGAGTTAGTTAGATTTCTTGCTTTAGATATTCAAGTTCCAGAAGTTCGTACACAACTGTTAAAACAGTCAGATTCTCTATTTGCTCAAAAGCAGCTTAATTTTGCGCAAGTAACACCTGAATTATTGCCAACCATTTTAGCTGTACGTGTACAAGAAAAAGGTCAACCAGCTTTTGACCGATTGTCTGGAGAGTTACAACACGTGACTCAACCAACACAACGTCTAGCAATCCTTACAGCCTTAGGCTCGGCAAATCAAGAAGCAACACGTCAACAAGCCCGTCAGTTGATTTTGAACCCGCGTGTTAAAGTTGGTGAAGTTCGTACCGTAGTTAACTCAATCAATAATTATGGAGATGAACAAGGTGGCTTATGGTCTTGGTTTAAGGTAAATCATGAGGCAGTGTTTGACCGTTTAGGTAAGTCTTCGGCTGGGCGTTTCCCTGCAATGTTTAGTGGGGCAGCATGTACCCAACAACAGGCAGCACAATTAAATGATTTTTTTGCACCACGAACTAAAGAGTTGGTTGGGGTGGAAAGAGGATTGAAACAGACTAAAGAGCGTATTCAACTCTGCGAATCTTTGGTAGCAAAACAAGATGGATCAATTGTGCAACAGTTACAGTTATAATTGATTCAGCTATAAAAAAGCCAACTGATCGTAGTTGGCTTTTTATTAGGATTGCTTATCCAATCACTCTTAGAACAGTCGATTCGAGACTGAATTATGCATACATATCTAAAAAGTTTTTAAAGATTTGATGGCCATGTTGACTCAAAATGGATTCAGGATGGAATTGCACGCCTTCAACAGGAAGTGTCTTATGTTTAACGCCCATAATTTCTTCCATTGAGCCATCTGCTTCATTGGTCCAGCATGTTACTTCAAGGCAGTCAGGTAGCGTTTCCTGATCAATGACCAACGAGTGATAACGAGTTGCCGAGAATGGGCTAGGAAGATTACTGAAAATACCCTTATTGCTGTGGTACATATCAGATAAACGTCCGTGCATCACCGTTTTGGCTCTTACAATTTTTCCGCCAAAAGCTTGCCCGATACTTTGATGTCCTAAACACACGCCAAGCAATGGAATTTTTCCGGCAAAGTGATTAATTGCAGGAATTGAAATACCAGCTTCACTTGGAGAGCAAGGACCAGGACCAATCACGAGGTATTTAGGTTGCCATCGTTCAATATCCTCTAATGTGACTTGATCATTGCGAACTACTTTTACTTCCTGATTCAACTCGCCAAAATACTGGACGATGTTGTAGGTAAAAGAGTCGTAATTGTCGATCATTAGAAGCATGATGAACTTAACCTCATGATAATTAAAATATATTTAATAAGTGACTAAAATAGTTACCCATATTGATACCCGTTTTCAGAAAAGGCTTTTTAGATTTGAAAAATAAGAAGCCGTTTTCTAATGGGCTAATATAGCAAAAAAAGAAGTAACCAGTTTAACTATTTCATTCGTTAGAAATTTGCAGAAAAAATGGTTTAAGAAGTGAGGCTTTTTGAAATTATACATAAGTACAAATAAGGCAGAATAAGCTTGTATTGTAAATAAAAAACTATTCTGCCTTAATCAAAAAGAAGATTAAATCTTACGTGTGTTATAAATCAGCCAGTCTAAAACATCGCCAGATAAATGTTCAGCCAGTCTTTCTTGAACAGTTTGATGATAACCATTTAACCAGTCTTTCTCTTCATTCGTTAGCATGTCAACGACAATACAATCTAAATGAATCGGGCAAAGGGTCAGCGTTTCAAACTCTAAGAAATCGCCGTAGGTTTTTTCAAACCCTGAGTGAAGTTTGTTTGCAACCAGATTTTCAATACGAATACCGTATTTTCCTTCATGGTATAAGCCCGGTTCATTAGAAAGAATCATACCTTCACGCAATTTGCTGTAGGCATGAATAGGCGCGTAATAAGAAAGCACTTGTGGTCCTTCATGCACGTTAAGTGCAAAGCCTACGCCATGACCTGTGCCGTGGCGATAATCTAAACCATGTTGCCATAAAGTATGACGACAAATTGAATCGAGTAGAGGAGCAGCTAAACCTTCTGGATAAATGGTTTTTGCTAAAGCAATATGACATTTTAGAACTAAGGTATAGTCACGTTTTTGTTGTTCTGATGGAGTCCCGACAGGAACAACACGAGTAATGTCGGTAGTGCCGTCTACATATTGTCCACCAGAGTCAATGAGTAATAGGCCATCGCCTTCAATAAATGAGTAGTGTTCTTCAGTTGCACGGTAGTGGGGTAGAGCACCATTGGCATTAAAGCCAGCAATCGTTGAAAAACTTGGGCCTATAAAACCCTCTTGTTGAGCGCGGAAGGCTGTAATTTTCTCATCAATGGTGAGTTCTGAAATGCGTTGATCTTGATGAAGGGCTTTCTCTAACCAGTGGAAAAAGTGGCAAAGGGCAACACCATCTTTCACCATGGCATGGCGGATATGAGCAATTTCGCTTTCATGTTTACGCGATTTAAAAAGTGTACTTGGGTTGATGTCGTAAACAATCCGAATATCTTTTGCGATGGCTTGCTCATGAAAAATCGATACTTTGGCTGGATCTAACAGCACAGATGCATTAGAAATATTTGCTAAAAACTGAGCTGAATCTTGATAGTCACGAATTTCAACGCCATCAGCTTTGAAAGCCTGTTGAATGGTTGAATCGACTTTGTTGCTATCAATGAATAAAACAGCCTGTTGAGCACTGATATATAAATGCGAAAGGAATACAGGGTTGTACTCTACATCTTGTCCGCGTGCATTTAAAACCCAAGCAATATCATCTAAAGATGAAATGAAATGTCCTTCAATCGCCTTACTATTTAAAGCATCGCGTATTGCCCGAATTTTTTCTTTACGAGATAGGGCATTTAACCCTTCAGGCATTAAATGAATCTGCTCTAAAGGAAGTTCTGGACGATTAGACCAGATCGAGCCAATTAGATCTTGCTGTGTTTCAAGCTTAAAACCATGTTGCTTTGCTGTATTTTCCAACGCTTTAGATTGCTGGATTGAAAGTGTTTGTCCATTTACTGAAATGACCGAACTAGCTGGTAGATTTTTCTCAATCCATGCGAGATGTGTAGAAGATTCATCACTGGTCAGTTTTTGTAATTGAAAACCAGTTCCAGCGAGTTGTTGTTCGGCTTGTACCCAATAGCGCCCATCGGCCCAGAGTCCTGCAAAGTTTTGGGTCACAACTAAAGTGCCAACAGAGCCACTAAAACCGCTTAACCACTGCCTTGCTTTCCAATAGTCTGGTAAATATTCAGACATATGGGGGTCTGCACTCATCACAACCAAAGCATCAATACTTTGATTGGTCATGAGTTCTCGAAGTTTCGCTAGTTTTTCTGGAACAGTTAAGTTGTTCATATCGTTTCCAAATCAGGTTGAACTTTGCTGGTACTTTTACCCATTAATTTATTCATTGGTTTCTTTAATAAAAATAACACGATTGCGCCAATAACCAAGGCCAATACACAGCGCATAAATAGGCTAGGTAAGTGATTAATACCATCTGCCGATACATGTCCGCCAATGAGACCTGCCATGAGATTACCTAAAGCTGAACCAGTGAACCATAAACCCATAATTTGACTGCGTATAACATCGGGTGCAAGTTTTGTCATGGTTGATAAGCCAATTGGGCTTAAGCAAAGTTCACCTATGGTAAGAAGAAATAATGTACCAACTAACCAAAATGGTGAAACTACTCCGCCATGAATAGCAAAATGACTGGCTAAAGTCATAAGCAAAAAGCCACCTGCTGCGAATAGCAACGCAATAATAAATTTGCTGATATAGCTTGGATCTTTATTTGCCTTACCAAGTTTTGCCCATAGCCAAGCTGCAACTGGAGCAAAGATAATAATAAAAAGAGCATTGATTGATTCAAACCATACCGTTGGAATCTCAAAACCGAAAACAATACGGTCCGTATAATCTTGCGCAAATAAAGTAAAAGTTGTGGGTTTTTGTTCAAAAGCTGACCAGAATAGAGCAGATGCTGCTAGGGCTTGTTGAGAATTAACAAAGGGTACTGATTAATTTATAATAGTACTATGGATAGATACATACTTACTGATGCCCAATGGGCAAAAATGGAACCTTTTTGCCTAGGTAAAGTGACCGATCGAGGTCGTAGTGGAAAAGATAATCGATTATTTTTAGAAGCAGTCCTTTGGATTGCCCGTACAGGCAGTCCATGGCGTGATCTACCTGCTCATTTTGGTAAATGGAATACCGTCTTTAAAAGATACCGTGATTGGGTGAAAGCTGGTGTATTTGAAACTATTTTTGCATCTGTAAATGAAGATGTTGATTTGGAATACGCCATGATTGATGGAACGATTGTTAAAGTTCATCGACATGGGCAAGGTGCAAAAGGGGGACTTTCAAACAGTCTATAGGTAGATCTCGAGGTGGAATGACCTGTAAAATTCTTGCCTTAGTGGATAGTCTAGGCAACCTCATTAAGTTTCGATTAATGCCTGGTCAATATCACGATTTAGTAGAAACCAAACCTTTAATCGAAGATGTTGATTTTCAGGCATTACTAGCGGATAAAGCATTTGATGCAGATTGGCTCATCCAAGAACTCAATGAACGTAAAGTGAAAGTGGTGATCCCA
The DNA here is from genome assembly GCF_027854645.1 of Acinetobacter sp. AOR41_HL. Classification (NCBI taxonomy): domain Bacteria; kingdom Pseudomonadati; phylum Pseudomonadota; class Gammaproteobacteria; order Moraxellales; family Moraxellaceae; genus Acinetobacter; species Acinetobacter sp. AOR41_HL. The sequence continues at coordinate 309,933 of NZ_JAKTHZ010000017.1, forward strand.
CCTAAATCTAATCGAAAAGTAATGAGAGCATTTGATACGATTATGTATAAATGGCGTCATCTCATTGAAAACTATTTCTGTAAGTTAAAAGAATTTAAACGTATAGCGATGCGTAGTTGTAAAACAGATACGAGTTTTGAAGCCATGATTCAATTGTGCGCGAGTTTAATTAACTCTCGGTAATTCTCAACAGACCCTA
>NZ_JAKTHZ010000018.1:0-29819 GCF_027854645.1 Acinetobacter sp. AOR41_HL
CTCTGTACACGACAAATTTCATAGAGCCCTTGTCCTATCAGGCTTTTTCTTTCTTAAAATTGCGAGCACTTTCTTAAATTCTTCTTTTTTTCCAAAACCAATCAAACGTAGAATAGCCATTTGAACATAGTCCAAACCGTAGCGAAATAAACTTACTGAAAGTCGTCCATGCTTCTTTATTTTTATCGCTTTTTTTCGATCATGTTGCCATTCACCTGTTAAATAGCACCAACAGAAACCGATCGCTAGCACTGCTATCAATTTCTTGACTCGTCTAGGGTCTGTTAAACGAGTATTTTCAAGATTGAATCCACGTCCTTTGAGACAACTAAATAAGGTTTCGATTTCCCAGCGTAATGCATAATCACCAATAGCAGAAGCATTAAACATAGGAGAAACAACAAGTAAAAGTTCTCCATCTTCTAATCGTAACGCACTAATATACAGTTTCACTCGACCAACCCAAATACGTCGTTTACGACATTCAGTTTGACCAACTTGAAGATGACGAAATAAATCACTAATTTTATGACTCTTGGCTAAGTGATTGGTCACAATAAAGTTTTTTTAACACGTATACAGAAGTTAATGTCATTTTCAATTAACCATATAAACCATTTCTCACCGATAAATTCTCTGTCTGCAAACACATTCACAATACGATCTTTACCAAAAATGGAGATAAAGCGTTGAATCAAAGCAATACGCTCTTTTGTATCTGAATTTCCACGTTTATTGAGCAATGTCCAAACAATAGGTATCGCTATTCCACGATAGACGATGGCTAACATCAAGATATTGATATCTCGTTTTCCCCATTTCCAATTGGTTCTATCCAAAGTTAATTGGACTTTATCGAATGAAAATATATTGAAAATTAACTGAGAAATTTGACGATAATCGAAATACTGATCTGCAAAGAAGCGTTGTATACGTCGATAAAATGATTGTGGTAAGCACTTGATGGGTAAGGCTTTAGATGCAGAAGAAAGATTACATGTCTGTTTTACAATTAATGCAAGCATAATCAGTGTAAAACATTTTACACGTGACTTGTTCCACTTTAGATATTTGTTTAAGATGAGATGTAACTCATTGAAATGTGTCATCATATTCATCGTCAGAAAACAAGTATTATGCCATTATTTCAATGAGTTGTCTTTTTTTGTCGTGTACAAAGTTATTTCAGTTAAGCTTAACTCGGCTGACTTCCAGCGCGGTGGTATTAGCGAAGAAGATGTGATTTCAGTATTTAAAGCCGTTGATGAAGCTGGAATTGACTTAATTGAAATTTCAGGTGGAACTTACGAAGCACCAGCAATGGCTGGCGTCAAAGCTGATAAACGTAAGGCAAGTACCATCGCACGGGAAGCATACTTCTTAGACTTTGCTGAAAAAATCCGTCAGCATGTAAAATGTAAACTTATGGTGACAGGTGGCTTCCGTACAGTCGAAGGTATGAATGCTGCTCTGGCAAGTGGTGCATATGACTTTATTGGCATTGCTCGTCCACTTGCAGTCGAAACGGATTTAACTGATCGTTTAATTGCAGGCCAAGATGTTCGCTATGCCGTAAAACCAATTAAAACAGGTTTACCTTTTGTCGATAAGATGGCGATTATGGAAATCATTTGGTACGCAGCACAATTTAAAGCTATTGGACAAGGTAAAAAGCCAAATCCTAAACTGTCACCTTTAATTGTGTTTTTAAATTATGCCAAGGGCAATATTAAGGCTGTTGTTCAGGGGCGCGTGAATTCGCGTAAATCGGCATAAATAAATTACCAAGCAATGGCCCAGTAAGTTTGAAAAGTAGAAGCAGACCATTGACCTTTAATTAAAGCATTTTTAAAGGCGGGTCTGTTTTCTATCTGGGTCAGATAACGCTGTATATGTTTAAACTGGCTGTAATTTGATGAGCAAGCCAGTAATGGAAACCACATCAAAATATCAGCAGTAGTAAACTGATCTCCCGCGAACCATAAGTGATGTTCTAAATGTTTATCAATCATACTCATGTGTCTTTGTAATGATTGATTGAGATAGCCTTGATCAAATCCATATTTTAAAAGCTTAGGAACGAAACGGACCAGAAAAGGCGTGCGTTCTGCAATTTGGTGAAAGATTTGCTTGAGTACCAGATCTGGAATGAATGTCGCCTCACAATAATTCTTCCAATAATAAAAGTTTTGAAGTTGTTGGCTTAGTAAATTGTTCTGGCTCAGTTGTGGATGTAAATGAGAGAAATAATCTAGAATTGCTGAGGTTTCAGCCAAAATTGAAGTTTGCTCTTGTTCAATAATTTCGAGAGTTGGAAATTTTGATAGTTGATGCGGTGAGTTATTATTTTTGTCTTCGTCCGAATGATATTTAGTGATGAGATCATAGTTGAGCCCTAATTCTTCTAAAAACCAAATAATGCGTTGAGAGCGTGAATTTTGTAAATGAAATAATCGAATTTGCATGTCATGTTCAAATTATAGTTTTGATCTATTTTTAGTATAGGATAGAACATAGCTTAAGTATAATAAAATATTTATAAATCATAAATTTATAATGTTTTGGGCTGAAACATAGAAATTACTGCTGGTAAAGTTATGGGCCTTAAAACCGATGAGATCTTGATCGTCCAAGTGAGTAACATGTGTTACACCGTTGGCTCTGATATGTACAATTACGTTTTGGGTTATCATATTAGCCGACTGAAGGAATAAAATCGTTTCACAGCAGATGGCATAACTAGCCGTTTTTAATAGTATTTCTGAAAATCAAAATAGTTTTTATATTTATTTAGGGGAAATTCGATGTTTGCGATGATTGGCATATTTTTAATAGCCATAATGATATTAGCGATTTTAAGTGTTTTAAAGAAAGGGGAAAGCAAAAATAGAAATGCAAAACGTACCCCAATCAAGGGAAAACCTATCATTACTATGAATGAACAACCCACTTTTATGAAATTAAAGGAAGCTTTGCCTGAACATATTATTTTAGCGCAAGTTGCTTTCAGCGCTTTTATTACAGCGCAAGGATACGCGACGCGTAATTTATTTAATCGAAAAGTTGCTGATTTTGTTGTGTTGGATAAAGCATTTAATATAGTTGCTATTGTTGAGTTAGATGATTCTAGCCATAAGGGGAAGGAAAAGTTTGATGCGGAGCGAGATGCTTTAATTCACGAAGCAGGTTTTAAAGTCATACGTTATAAACGAACACCAGAACTAGTGCAAATACATCGTGATTTTAATATTACATCAAGTTCATTAGCTCAAGTTTTAATAGAACCAGATTTAACAAAAACAAAGTTAGTTGCTGATGCAATAATTATTGAGAAAGATGATCCAAGTATACAACCCACTCAACATATTGATGAAGTAAAGTTGAAGTCTTAATTTTGAAAATAAAAATTTATCTCATGGATAAAATGTGAAGTGAGATAAAATAATTTGAAGCGATGATTCTTTATAGAAAGAATATGGCGTCCCTACGGGGATTCGAACCCCGGTTACCGCCGTGAAAGGGCGATGTCCTAGGCCTCTAGACGATAGGGACGTTGAGGATGGCGGTATCTTAAGAAGCCGCCACCAAACTGTCAAGGAGGTAAGGTGACAGTTTGTTCAAAATATAGCAAAACAGTTCAGCAGTCTTCTGAGTATCGTATAAAGCAGAGTGTGCTTCTTTACCATCGAACTCAATTCCAGCTTGAATACATGCTTTTGCAAGCACTGTTTGTCCAAACATTACTGCACTTAAAGTAACTGTATCCATGACTGAAAAACTATGGAACGGGTTTTGGTTTTTTGTACCTGAGCGAGCAATCGCTGCTTGTAAAAAGCCAAGGTCAAAATGCGCGTTATGGCCTACGAGTACTGCATGAGTACAATTTTGCTGTTTACGAACTTCATTGACCGATTTAAAAATACGACGTAAAGCGGTTCGCTCATCTTCAGCCATTGCAATACGCATTGGGTTGAATGGATCAATACCAATAAAGTCGAGCGAACGGCGGTCGAGGTTAGCCCCTTCAAAAGGGTTAATATGTGCATGAAATGCAGGACCAGGGACAAATTGTCCCTGAGCATCATACACAATTGGAATGCACGCGATTTCTAGCAATGCATCTGTCTGGGCATTAAAACCTGCCGTTTCAACATCGACAACAACAGGTAAGAAGCCACGAAAACGTTGGCCAATGACCGGGACAGAATTTTCTTGTGTCACACTTTTCTCCATTGCAGCGTTTTCCCGGCATGCAGCGGGATGATTTTTTGATTATCTAAATAATCAAAAGATTCGGGAACGAGATTATCTTCTTTAACCAAAGTAATGGTAGAAGTATTACGTGGTAGACCGTAGAAGTCTGCACCAAAATGGCTAGCAAAACCTTCTAGGCGCTCTAATTTACCGACTTGATCAAACGCTTGTGCATAAAGCTCAATTGCGTTTGGTGCACTATAACAGCCTGCACAGCCACAAGCATTCTCTTTTGCATTTTGTGCATGAGGTGCGCTGTCTGTACCTAAGAAAAACTTAGGATTACCGCTTGTTGCAACTTCAAGTAAAGTTGTTTGATGCGTTTGACGTTTTAAAATTGGTAAACAGTAGAAATGCGGTTTAATACCACCGACCAACATATCATTACGGTTAAATAATAAATGTTGTGGAGTGATTGTTGCCGCCACATTACGGTCTTGTTCTAAAACAAAGTGTGCTGCATCACTAGTCGTGATGTGTTCAAGCACAACCTTAAGTTTAGGGAACTGTTTCAATAAAGGTGATAATACCTCATCTAGGAAGCGTTTTTCACGATCAAAAATATCTACATGATTGTGAGTCACTTCACCATGAAGTAATAACGGAACTTGGTACTCTTCTAATTGCTCAATAACTGCATAAACTTTGCGAATATCACTCACACCATTGTCAGAGTTGGTGGTTGCACCAGCAGGATAAAGCTTAATCGCATTGACATGTTCTGATTCTTTAATTTTACGAACTTCATCTGGTGAAGTATGGTCAGTAAAATAAAGCACCATACGAGGGTCAAAATTATTGCCTTCCGGAACATGAGCAAGAATGCGCTCGCGATAAGCTAAAGCTTCTTCTACTGTTTTTACAGGCGGTACAAGGTTAGGCATACAGATCGCGCGGGCGAATTGTTTAGCCAAATCTGGAACAGTACGTTTTAATGCTAAACCATCACGTAAATGTGCATGCCAATCATCTGGCTGGAGCAGGGTAATAGAGTTCAAGGCAGTTCAAACTTCGAAATAAAACAAATGATAATCGATAAAGTGTGAAAATGGTAACGAGAATTACGGACAAATGGCAAAATAAAGCGCAGGGAGCTTTAAAAAATAATGTTATATTTTGTTAACGCGAAATATGTAGGAATCGACTAGTGGCGAATAGGGGAAATGTCCATCAATTACTCAAATCGAAAGAAGAAATCGAGTATTTGGTCACTCTACATACCCATCGTTACGCCAATATGCCTTTACCAAAGCAGCTAGAAAAAAAATTCTGGTGTTTAAACCTTGATCGTACACGGCAAAACATCTCTAAGTTTTTAGCAAGTGGAGTGCTCACTTATTTAATTTTTATTTTACTGGCCCTTCCAACTGACTACTTAGTAATTGGTGAACCATATATTACTTTAGACTTTATTCATTGTTTGTTGAGTGCAATGAATATTGCACTTGCACTCTTATTATTTTGGATTTTTGCCAAATTTAAAAAACTCTCTAATCACTTTTATTTTGCTGCCTGTGGCATTGTTTTCTTCTCAATTATTACAAGTGCCATGTTGTTGCTCAGTGTCGAAAATATGGCACTTAAAAATCAGTCGATGTTGCTTCTTTCATTTTTATATATGCTTGGTTTTATTCTAAGTGGCATCAAACCATTACATATGCTGTATGTTGGGTTATCAGCAGCAATATTAGTTTTTGTTTTTCTTAATTTATTGAATGTAAATTGTGATTATATTGCCCTTGGTCGGGCCTTGTTCGGCACTTGTATTTTAGGTTTCTCAATTAGCACGATGCTCATCTCAAGAGAGCGAAGTCTTTTTTTAAATAACCAACTTGCTGAAATTAATGAGCAGATTTTACGGATTGAAGCATCTGAACTTCTGCATTTAAGTCAGCAAGATGCGCTTACTCAAATTTCAAACCGTCGTACCTTTGACGAAATGTTTGACTTCTTCTATTACCGTGCAAATCAAGAGAAACGTCCGTTAGCTGTTTTATTTATTGATATCGATTTTTTTAAAAACTATAACGATTTTTATGGACATCAGATGGGGGATAAAGTCATCTCTAGTATTGCGGCAGCAATTAAAAACTCGATTCGTCATGTCGATTTTGTTGCGCGTTATGGCGGTGAAGAGTTCGTTGTACTTTTACCTGAAACACCTGCACAGGGTGCATATGCAGTGGCTGCAAATATTTATAAAGCGATTGAACGGCAAGCCATTCCTCATGCTGCTTCGTTAGTGTCAAAGTATGTCACGATCAGTTTAGGATTTACCGTATATACAGGTGGATTAAAGATGGGACAAGATAAATTGATTCATGCAGCAGATCAGGCTTTATATAGAGCAAAGCAGCTTGGCCGTAATCAAATTTATTATCAGCCTCTACAAGTTGCAGAAATTGCTTAGCTTGACATGAGACTTAAAAAAGCCACCTATAGAGGTGGCTTTTTTGACGTTATAAGAAAATTATTTTTTCTTATTGTCTAATTGAGGAATAGCAGAACCTTGACCGATTGAAAGCAAACCAGCATCTGTATAAATACCAAGTTTTGCACGTGTATCGGTAATGTCGAGGTTACGCATAGTCAACTGACCAATACGATCCATTGGCGTAAACATTGAATCGCCTTTTTCCATTGTTAAACGTTCAGCTTCATACGTTAAGTTTGGAGATTCAGTGTTCATAATGGTGTAGTCATTACCACGACGAAGTTCAAGGGTCACTTCACCAGTAATCGCTTTAGCAACCCAACGCTGTGCAGTTTCACGAAGCATAAGCGCTTGAGAGTCGAACCAACGACCTTGGTAAAGTAAACGACCTAAACGTAAACCATTAATGCGGTATTGTTCGATCGTATCTTCGTTATGAATACCAGTAACCAAACGCTCGTAAGCAATATGAAGAAGAGCCATACCCGGTGCTTCATAAATACCGCGAGATTTTGCTTCGATAATACGGTTTTCGATTTGGTCAGACATACCTAAACCATGACGGCCACCAATACGGTTTGCTTCAAGAATAAGCTCAACTGGATTGTTAAAAGTTTGACCATTTAACGCAACAGGAACACCTTCTTCAAAACGTACAGTTACTTCTTCAGGTTTAATTTCAACTTCTTCTTTCCAGAAAGCAACGCCCATAATTGGATCAACGATTTTGATACCTGCATTTAGGTATTCAAGATCTTTTGCTTCGTGAGTTGCGCCCAACATGTTTGAGTCAGTTGAGTACGCTTTTTCTTTTGACATTTTGTAGTCAAAACCGTTGTCGATGAGGAACTGTGACATTTCTGCACGGCCACCAAGCTCATCAATAAAGTTTTGATCTAGCCAAGGCTTATAAATTTTAAGATTTGGGTTAGTTAATAAACCATAACGATAGAAACGTTCAATATCGTTACCTTTATAAGTTGAACCGTCACCCCAGATGTTTACGTCATCTTCTTTCATAGCAGTAACGAGCATAGTACCTGTTACTGCACGACCGAGTGGAGTCGTATTGAAATAAGGAACACCACCTGTACTGATATGGAATGCACCACACTGAATTGCAGCAATACCTTCAAGTGCCAATTGTAAGCGGCAGTCAATTAAGCGAGCTTTTACAGCGCCGTATTGTTCTGCTTTCTTTGGAATTGCATCGTAGTCATCTTCATCTGGCTGGCCTAAGTTTGCAGTGTATGCATAAGGCTCAGCGCCTTTTTGTTTCATCCACAATAAAGCAGCTGAAGTGTCTAAGCCTCCGGAGAAGGCAATCCCAACTTTTTTGCCTACTGGTACATGCTGCAAGATCGTTGCATTATCAGTCATTGCTAGTCCTAACTATTTCGAAATAGGCACCCTAATACTTCGGTGACCAAGAGAATTTATTCGCTCAGTACTATATCACTTTTCAAATCGATTTTTTTTCTGTTAGGAAAGGAATTCTTTTTTTTTAATTTGAAAAATAGATTAATATTGGAAAAATATAAAGTTTTACGATAAGTATGACAATTTAGACGAAATGCTAAAAAGGAAAAAAACAAAATATGTTGATTCATCACAATCAAATTTTATCGACATTGCATCGTATTACGGGGTTTATTGTAATTTCAGATCTTATCTATGCGATTTACAATATATTTGTGCATACGCCCAAATACTTTATTGGTAGTCTTTTAGGGCTTATTGCAGCAATCGCTACACAGTTCTTATGCGCTAGAAGTGTTAAGACTGGAACTACAAGCAGCCGTATCGGTTCAATTGTGATATCTATCTTAATGCTTAATATGTTCCCTATAGGAACTGTAATTGCTGTTGTGATGCTATTTTTCTCTTTATTTAAATGGGAAAAAGATTCAACGTTTCAATTACCCATAAAAAATTAAATGAAGGGACACAAGCTCGAATAATTGACAATTTCAACACGTAAAAAAATATGTGTGGTCATCCTAACATTTTAAAAAAGTATTAAAGTACTATGCAACAAGTTGCAAAAAATTATTGGGACGCAGCATGACAAGTTACGCCAATTTATTAAAACCATTACATTTAGGCTTTACCACTATTAAAAATCGTGTGGTGATGGGTTCCATGCATACGGGACTTGAAGATCGTTTTTATAATTACCCAAAACTTGCAGCTTATTTTGAAGAGCGTGCAAAAGGTGGGGTTGGTCTGATCGTGACGGGAGGTATTTCTCCAAACCGTCAAGGCTGGTTGGCTCCAGCTGGCGGAACGATGAATAGCTTATTTGACATTCCGCAGCACCGTTTAGTGACTCATGCTGTCCATAAGCATGGCTCAAAAATCTTAATGCAAATTTTACATGCGGGCAGATATGGTTACCAACCGTTTGTAGTGTCTTCAAGTGCTATAAAGTCACCAATTTCACCATTTAAGCCACGTCAACTTTCTGAAAAAAATATTCTCAGCACCATTGAAGACTATGCACAGTGCGCTGATATTGCCAAAAAAGCAGGCTACGACGGCGTTGAAATTATGGGGTCGGAAGGATATCTGATTAACCAGTTTTTAAGTCGCCATGTAAACCAGCGTACTGACCGTTGGGGCGGTGAAATTGAAAACCGTATGCGTTTTCCGGTTGAAATTGTTAAAGCGATCCGCGCAAAAGTTGGTGAAAAATTTATTATCTGTTTCCGTTTATCGCTACTCGACCTTGTGCATGACGGTAACACCATGCAAGAAGTAGTCACTGTTGCTAAAGCTTTAGAAAAGGCGGGTGTCACTTTATTAAATACGGGTATTGGTTGGCATGAAGCACGTGTGCCAACTATTGTAACGTCTGTACCTCGTGCAGCGTTTGTCGATTACACGGCTCATGTAAAACAGCATATTTCAATTCCGGTAATTGCATCTAACCGTATTAATATGCCTGAAACTGCCGAAGAAATTTTGGCAAAAGGCAAGGCAGACATGATTCAAATGGCACGCCCATTATTGGCCGATGCTTTTTGGGTAAATAAAACTGCGACCAACCGTGTTGATGAAATTAATACGTGTATTGCCTGTAACCAAGCATGTTTAGATCATGCATTTAAAAATAAACGTGTGTCTTGTTTAGTCAACCCACGTGCAGGCCATGAAACAGAACTGGTTTATTTAAAAACTAAACAGCCTAAGCGTATAGCAGTTGTTGGTGGTGGTGTGGCAGGTATGTCTGCTGCCACTGTTGCTGCAAGCCGTGGTCATGCTGTGACCTTGTTCGAAGCCAATACAGATGTAGGTGGTCAGTTCAACTTTGCCAAGGTTGTACCAGGTAAAGAGGAATTCCACGAGACAATTCGCTACTTTAAAGTACAGCTTCAAAAAACTGGTGTAGATGTTCGTTTAAACACTCGTGTAAATCGTGAACAACTTGAGCGTGAAGGTTTTGATGAGGTGATTGTGGCGACTGGAGTCGTGCCGCGTGCTTTAAAAATTGAAGGAAGTAATTCACCACAAGTTCTTTCCTATGCTCAAGTTTTACAGGGTGCAGAAGTAGGACAAAAAGTCGCAGTGATTGGAGCTGGTGGTATTGGTTTTGACGTATCAGAATTTTTACTTAAACCACCACATCAACCACAGCCTCAACCTTTAGCAGAGTGGCAACGTGAATGGGGTGTAGACCCAGATCCGAACTACATTTCTGAAGGAGGGATGCAACCTCCTATAGTTGAACCAGCGATACGCGAAATTTATTTACTGCAACGTAAAACAACACCACTCGGTATTGGTCTTGGTAAGACCTCGGGTTGGGTACACCGTGCACAGCTTAAAAAGCATGGTGTGCGTATGTTACGTGGTGTGCAATATAAAGCAGTTACCGATGAAGGGCTGTGGATTGAACATAACGGTCAAGACCAGCTTTTACGTGTAGACACTGTTGTGGTGTGTGCAGGTCAAGAGTCTGTAAAAGACTTGATGCCAAAAGAAGGGGAGTCGACTATAGCGAACTACCATATTATTGGTGGTGCAAAGCTTGCAGCAGAGCTAGATGCGAAGCGTGCGATCAAAGAAGGAGCAGAATTAGCCGCTCAACTGTAAAATTGATGAAACAATATGCACTTGAACACAAAGCGATGATATTTTTCTTGAATAAAATGAATAAGCTTTGTATTCTTACGCACATGGAAGCGTGGCAGAGCGGTTTAATGCACCGGTCTTGAAAACCGACGAGGGTGTGAGTCCTCCGTGAGTTCGAATCTCACCGCTTCCGCCAAATTCGAAAAGCCCCTGTTAATAGCAGGGGCTTTTTTTATGCCTAAAATAAAAATTACAACTCTATTTAGCTTAAATATTGCTAATAAATCCTAAAAATTTCATATAAATCAAATATGTATGTTGTGTTTGAAAAATGTTTATGTTTTCAATATGTTGCTGTGAGCATGACTATATATCAGAATTGAACAAGTTATTTGTAGAATATTCACTTGTTGATATATGATGATCCCATATTTAGAGGCTGTTTCAAAACATAATTCTATTGTTTAGCGAGCAAGTTCAAGGAATGAATAGTGCTGAATTCAGGCTTCTAAACCCTATATCTGGAAATTATTTCTGGCCAAATATTGCATTTCGACCCAATGGTTGGGAATGTCTCACTCTTTTGTAGGGTAGGCGTTTCCTATTTTAGGATGTACCTATGAAAAAATTATTTAGTGTATTGTTCAGCGCATCTGTACTAACACTGACTGCATGTAATAAACAACCTGCACAAACTGAAAATACTGCAACAACCAAAGACAAAACTGAGTCAGTTCGAACAATTAAATTGGTTTCAACAGGTTCAGATACGGATGTATGGAAATACGTTGCAACGCTTCCTGAGACTAAAGAAGCTGGTATTAAACTCGAAGTGACCAACTTAACTGACTATGTTGTGCTCAATACATCTGTCGCAAATGGTGAGCAAGATGTAAATGCGTTCCAGTCATTCAACTATTTGGCAGCATACAATGCTTCAAATAAAGCTAAAGTTGCTGCTGTTGCAACAACTTACTTGGAACCAATGGGTATTTATGCAAATAAAATTAAAACTGTTGATGAGTTCCCACAAGGCGCTACCATTGCTATTCCAAATGATACTGCCAATGAAGCTCGTGCATTAACATTATTACAGTCTGCTAAACTGATTAAACTTAAACCGAACTTTGACCCTGTAAAAGGGACTACGAACGACATTGCTGAAAACCCTAAAAATTTACAATTAAAACCAATTCAAATGACTACAGCGGTTCGTGTTAAAAACGATGTAGATGCAATTGTGCTTGGTAATACATTGGCACTTGAAGGTGGTCTCAATGTAATGAAAGATTCTATCTTCCGTGAGCCAATTGATCAGTCTACTAAGCTTTATGTCAATCTATTGGGTGTAGCTGAAGCAAACAAAAATGACCCGATCTATACGAAACTTGGTGAACTTTACCACTTACCTAAAGTACAAAAATTCGTGAGTGAAAAATTTGGTGGCACAAAAGTTGAAGTGAATAAGCCTGTTTCTGAATTTGCAGACATCAAATAAGTAATTTTTTAATTAAAATTATTTTTCAAAGCTAAGCCACACTAATCGGGGCTTAGCTTTTTATTTATAATGTTGTACTTAAGCTAACTTATAATAAAATTATTTATTCCTTAACTTTAAACTTATATTTAAAGACATTTTTATAAGGAATTAAGTGTAAAAAAATTAAGCTATTCTGTGGAATAAAGAATGGAGCAGGCATAATCATTTACTAACTATAAAAGTTTTTGCCATCAGTTCTTTTTAGTATTTGTATGCTATTCATTCTTTTAAAATCATATATCTGTTTGGGTATATTCATCAAAATGACATCAATTAGTCATATAAATGAAATTCTGCTGTACAAAAATAATGCAATTTATTTGGATAGTTTCCAGACATGCAGAAAAAATCTTATAAAGTTCTAAGTTTAGTATTTCTTGTTGCGAGCATGATGGCTATTACTGCCTGCAATGATAGCCAAGATCAGCAATCTACAGTAGTTTCCCCAACACCTACAGATACCCGTGACCAGCGTTTTCTAACAGCAAAAACAAATGATGTAATTCAAGTTACGATTGCTGATTTGATCCCAACGCAGGGTGCAATTGGTTATGATCAAATTTATTATAAATTAGGGCGTTGGCAAGGTGATTTACAGCGCCCAACTTGGCAAGCAGATCCAGTCAATCAATTAGTTTATTTAAATAAAACCATTGGTAAGAAGTTTAGCGATTATTGTGAAGCGATTGGTGCAAAAGGTCGTGATGATTTTACAAGTCTGCAAGACCTACAAAAGGCCAATTTAAAACAATTGGAGACATTTAACTGTCAAGAACAGCCGGGCACTGAAACGGCTGATTTGAAAACAGTTGTTGTTGGTTATGATGGGCGCCTTTATTTGACCGATGGTCATCATACAATGACCGAGTTCCGTGAGCTGCCTGATGGCGGTGGTCAACTTAAAGTATGGGTAAAAGTTATTGGGAATTATAGCGATAGTAAAACTGCGGATGAGTTTTGGGCGAAAATGCTTGCCAATGGCCAAGCATGGTTAAGAGATGGGAAAAACCAACCGATTTCATATCAACAATTACCTAAAAACTTAGGCCTGAAATCTGCAACTAACCCTGACGGTATGCAAAATAATCCATATCGTTCATTGGTCTATTTCACACGTGATATTGGTTATAGCAAAGTTGCTAATGCAACGGACTATACTGAGTTTTTATGGGAAGATTGGTTTAACAAGCAAATCGCTAATAATCTGGTACATCCTTTAAGTTTCTATCATACCGATGCGAGTGTGTATGGTACTGCAGATGTATTGGCAACTACTGAAATAAAAGCTGATTTAACTGTATCGGGTAGTGCAACAGGCTATCAAGCAGCGGTTGCTGATTATTCATTATTGATGGGAAGTACCAAACCGACTGATATTATTTATGGTACTTCAACTGCCGCAGATTTGGGGGCATTACAGCTTGTGAAAAATGCTGCTAAAGGTTCGGTTACTGCGACTTCAATTTCTAATCTTGCAGATTTGACCCGTGACGAAATTAAGAAAGATAAAACGCCTCGTACAGGTGGGAGTATTTGGTATGCGGTAAATTACAAGTTATGTGGAAAACCTGCTACAGGAACGTGTTGGGGTTGGTAATTCACGAATATTTAATAAGAAAGGGGTGAGTAAATTCACTCCTTTTTTGTATGGTTAAATCATTAGCGTTTGATCAGAATAGAATTAATTATTTAAAAATTAAAAAATATAACTTGCTCTCACTTAAATCCTAAACACCTCACTTACAGATACTATTAAGATTTTTACTATTTTTATAAACCTCAAATTAACAATAACTTGTTGATTATTTAGCCTTACTTTTTTAATGATCTAATTTAAAACAAATGTCATTTTGTGTGCTTGACTGTAAGAGGGTTGGGAACTATTCTTTGCCTGCTGGCCACATTGCCAGTCGGTCGTCGCAGACCGGGAAAACAAAGTCGATATGCAAAATGCTTATTTTGTGTGTCGGGAACTCGTTCGCCCCCTTTTTCTCTACGGTAGGGCGGAAGGGGGACACCTTCGGGTGTGCTGGTTCCTTTGTTTCCAGTCTGCGAACCCCCTTTCGTTCTGCCACCCTAATTTTAATGTCTTGGCAGAACTCTCAATAAAAAGGAGTTGGCTTTGCACATCCATTATTTCTTGGCTCTCGATGCCAAAAGCTATAACAACACCACTTAAATCATCTTTAAATAGTTTGTTGGCCTTTAGGGTTTTCAGGCTTTAAGTCATTACGGCTCAAAAATTTGTATCAACAACAAAACTTGAGATGTGCCAAGCACGAGCTTGGAAATTTAATTAAAACAATTCGGCCTGATGGTCAAACATTGAATCATCTTGTTTATGGTTCAGGGCATATTTGGAATAAAATCTTTTTAAAATTTATGACTATTATTTTAATTGGAGCTTTCTGTGTTTCATGTGATCACATAAAGAAAAGCGAAGTAACTATTGTTGAAAATAAGAATATAATAATTAAAAAATTTGAAAGTGATGCTGAATATATTTTTGGTAATCAAATTTTAGGTAAAAAAATATTTTCTTCCTATAATGCAGAACGATTAATATTTCAAGTGAAAGATCTAGAGAAAAATAGTGATAATTTTATAGATAAAATAGATGGTCTGTTGAATAAGAGGGGTTGGAACTATAAAGAAAAATACAAAGAAGCTTACATTTATTGTGATAGAGATATGAATCAACTTGAGCTAGTTCCTCCTATAGAGATAGGTACAGTTATGCAATCTGGAGATGGACAGTCATTGAATCAGTTAGTAGATTATTGGAATATAAGTTTTATCCATTCTAGGCATAAACGTTATGTATGTAATATGAATAGTTGATTTGGATAATTTATTATGATTGTGAGAAAATTCATATTTTCTTTATTAATTTTAGGTCTCTATTGCTCCCTAATAGCATGTAGTACTAACGCAACTAGCTTACAAGTGCTTTCTAAGGAGTTGTTCAGTGAATATCCATATGAAGTTGATACTGATAGAAATAAAAGATCTACTCAATTAATTGTGATAAAAATAAATAAAGAAAATTTTTCGATTAATGATTATGATAAAATTAAAAACAAACTATTAAGCAAGAATTGGGATTTTGTTGATTCATATGATAATTTTTGTAATACTAATAATTATTCTATAGATATATTAAATCCTATTCATTGTCGACATTATACAAGAGAGGGTGATGAAGTTAATTTTAAAAGCAAAGATTATTGGTATTTTGCATTATAATATAATAAATAATTTTTTAATTATTTGAATAAAATTACTTAAATTTGTGCTTGTTGTTTTAATTTGATAATCTAGTTTTTAGGTTTTGATTGGATTTTTAATTTATTATTAAAATCTAAATTTAATAGTTGGTCTGTAAAATATAAGAAGGAGTTATGGTTAAAATTAATTTTTTAATATTGATTGCAGGTCTTAGTCTTTTATCAGCATGCAATAAAGATGGTGAGATAAAACCACACTCTAAAAGTCCGAATGAAGCAGCTCTACATGATTATAGCAATGTTCCTGCAGAACAATTTAAAGGGAAATTAATTTTTTTTAAAGAACAATTGGATAAAATCTTTATTGATCAAAAATTTATTTTGAGAGATGAGGGTATTGCTTTTGCTCCTACTCAAAGCTTTCTTGTTGTTCAAATTCCTGTAGAGAGCTTAAATGAGGAAACCTATCAAAGAAACATAGTTCCTAGAATCAAAGATAATGGCTGGATTCTTGAGAAGAGTATAAAGAATGCTGATGTTTTTTGTAATGGTAAGAAATATCAGTTAGAGATTATTCGGCCTAAAGATTACTCTAAAGAAATTATTAATGAAGAAGATAGGTTAACTTTTACTCCAATTCAAAAGGAATGGAATATTGGCATGTACTATCAGGAACAAGGAACATTATTCTGTGGAGATAAATTACCAGTAATTACTATAAAATAAAAATATAGGGCTTGGCTTATTTTTTAGTATATCTATTTTGTAAGATTATAGCCCTATATTTTAAATCATATATATGAATATGGTGAAGTTAAAGATTTAATCCCTATCTATTCAGACTGAGCTAAGTCACGTTCACGGCAAGATAATTCATAGTAATTACCTTGTGGTAGAGAACGAATTTTAAAGCCATAGTAAGTACTATCGGTTTCTATTGGAGTAATATTACATTGATTCTTTTTTGCAAATTTCTCAATCAATTTCAAATTAGAAGTTTGCTTAAATACAGCTCCCCAACCTTCACTCACACAACAGCCAACATATTCAGACATATATTCATCTGAAATGAGTACAACATTTTGTCCCATAAACTCATAAGGCTTTTTGAGTTTATATATATCGTTATAGTCTGCTCGTGAAATATTAGGTTTTTTTGCTAAAAAGCCTTTTTGTTTGAGTATTTGGAACTTTAGGAAATCCTGCGGTCCAGTACCAAGTCCTCTATAAACCGAATTATTATCTTCTGCAAAGCTATACGAGCTAAACATACTGACTAAACTTAAAAATAATATTTTTCTCATTTTAAATTTCAAAAGTTATATGAGGCCGTAATTCTTTCATATCTAATAAGTAGCGTAAAGTAAGTAGCTGATTTTGAATTTCTCTAACTGACTTCGTAGGTATATACAGCTCATTTGAGTGACTATTTATATGATTCTTATGATTAAATATTCATAAAATAATAAGTAGGTTACTTAAAAGTTTTAATTTAATTGATTAGATTTTTGCTCATAGATTAATTTAGAAGCTCATTTGATAGTCTTTTTGTATATAATATGTATTCTTTGTATTTTAGATATCTTTATAGAGTAAACATGAAAAAAATATTAATCATTACTATGGCGAGTTCTTTTGGTTTAATCGCATGTTCAACCACTGAAACATCAAGAACGATACAAAGTCCTCAAGTCACCGCAGCTACTTCTGCAATTAAATATAATGGGGTAAAAGCTCCTGTTTCTATTGGTAAGTTTGATAACCGCTCTAGTTATATGAGAGGAGTTTTCTCAGATAATGTAGACCGTTTAGGTGGCCAAGCGAAAACGATTCTTGAGACACATTTACAGCAAACTGGTTATTTCTCAGTTTTAAATCGCGACAATTTATCTGAAATTAAACAAGAAGTAGGTTATAGCAATACTGCTCAATCTATTAAAGGTGCTCGTTATGTGATTACTGGCGATGTATCTGAGTTTGGCCGTAAAGAAGTTGGTGATCAGCAACTATTTGGTATTTTAGGCCGTGGTAAACAGCAAGTTGCTTATGCAAAAGTTAATTTAAATATTATTGATGTAAAAACTTCAGAAGTTGTGCACTCAGTACAAGGTGCTGGTGAATATGCATTAGGCGCACGTGAAGTTTTAGGCTTTGGTTCTACTGCCTCTTACGATTCTACTTTAAATGGTAAAGTGCTCGATTTAGCTGTTCGTGAAGCAGTAAATAATCTTGTAACAGATATTCAAAATAACCGTTGGTCAATTCAATAATTTTGGATATGTGTTAGATGAAAAAAATTGTTTTAAGTAGTGTTCTTGCTTTGGGATTGGTGGGCTGTGCCACTGGTCCTCAATCTTTATATAATTGGGGAAGTTATCCGCATCAAACTTATTTGATGTATACCGCACCTGAAAAAGCGACACCAAGTGCACAAATAACGACATTAGAAGCTGAGATTCAAAAAACTAAAGGTAAGGGCCTAGCTGTTCCGCCGGGGTTATATGCGCATTTAGGGTTATTGTATTTACAAGAAAATAATTCTCAAAAAGCAATCGAGTATTTCCAGCTTGAACGTCAAGTTTATCCAGAGTCTACAGTTTTAATGGATCGCTTATTGCAAAAAATGAATGCGAATGGTGGGAATACAAAATCATGATTAAGAAGTTTCTAATTACTGGTTTGGTTATTTCTAGCATTACATTTACTGGTTGTGCAGTTACTCCGGCACCGAATAAAGACATAACCGCTTATAAAGCTCATATGCCAAAGTCAATTTTGGTATTACCACCAGTCAATGATTCACCAGATGTAAAAGCAACTTACAGTTATTGGCCAACCGTAATAGCACCTGTAGCAGAAGCTGGCTATTATGTTTTTCCCATCTCTGTTGTAGATAACATGTTCAAAGAGAATGGTGTCACCAATGGCAGTGATGCGCAGTCTATTGCTCCTCAAAAATTACAAGAGATTTTTGGTGCAGATGCTGCTTTATACATTCGAATTAAAGAATATGGCTCTAAATATCAAGTGATTCAAAGTGTCGCCACAGTAAGTGCAGATGCAAAACTTGTTGATTTAAAAACAGGTGATGTGATTTGGACAGGTGAGAAAAAGTTATCCCAATCAAGTAGTGATGGTAACTCTGGTTTACTTGGTGCTGTAGTCGGTGCTTTGGTTGAACAGATTTCTAGCAACTTTAATGATCGCGCTTATCCAATAGCAAGTATGGTAAATGCTCAACTGTTTACTCCGACTCCTTATAGTCCGGGTACAGGCTTATTATATGGCCCACGCTCACCTCAGTACCAACAAGATGGAATTGCGAAGTAAATTAAAATCTAAATTTTGGTTTTAATTTATTAGACAAGTTGCTTCATATCTTTATGATTTGGAGCACTTTATAAAAGTTGAGTTTAAGCAGGAGAGTCAGTTGAAAATTGATTTTACCTGCTTAATTCAATTGAAATTAGTTTATTTCTTTACTTTAAAACGGTATTTGCATTTTAGGCAGCGGTAGTCCTGAAATATATTTTTATCGATCATTACACCTGCTTTTTTACCAAAAATATTACCCACTACACCGCCAGTAATACCTGCACTGATTGCACCGACAAATGTGCCTACAGTACCGCCAACAATTACACCTAATGGTCCAGCTACAGTACCAATCGCTGCTCCTATAGAAGCACCTGTTGCAGCACCACCTACGGTACCCGCTGTAGTCCCTGCAGCTGTTAGTAAAACACCGCCAGTGGTTTTAAGTAGTTTGTCATGGTCACGTGTTTCAATTTCTGTAGAACCACACTTTGGGCATTGCAGCGTTTTTTCCATAAAATTTTTCCTGTCTTTCATCATTAAGCGACGCAGTGAATGGAGCAAAATCAGTAAAGTGGATAAAAGAGCTATTTATGAAGCGTCTTTTTCTGATTGATGATCGCGATATATCTGGTCAGCCACGATTTTAGCTGAACATTGACACAAATATTTATAGATCATGTAAACACTTGTACCTTAATAATCATCTCTTAAAAATGTCTTAAGCACTATTTTTAAATGGATAGCATATAACTAAAAACTACTAAGTGATGGAGAATTGATCAGACGAGATGCAGATATTTGGTCTGTTGAAATTTGCAAAGAGGTGAGACTTGTTTACAGCCGCTTAAAACAATAAAGGCTTATTCTGTTTGAATAAGCCTTTTAGGACGTTCAGAGTGATTTATCTAACCTTAAAACTTTATATAAACCAAGCATTAAAGTAATCCAGATCGGAATTAAAATTACTGATTCTTTAAAGCCTTGAGTCCACATAATGTATAAAATCATGCCGATAAAAGCGAGCACGACATAGTTACTCAAAGGCGAAAATAGAGCAGGAAATTTGGCAACTTTTCCATCTAGTTTCATAGCTTGCTTAAACTTTAAATGGGTAAAGCTAATAATTGCCCAGTTCAAAACCAAAGCTGCAACAGCCATATACATAAGATGGCTTAAAGCTTCTTCGGGTACAAAGTAGTTGAGTAAAACACACCCAAAAATCAGGATAGAAGAGAAGACGACAGCAGCTGTGGGTACACCTTGTTTGCTTACTTTGGCAAAGACTTTAGGGGCATTGCCTTGTACTGCCAGTCCATACAACATTCGGCTGTTGGCATACATGCCGCTGTTATAAACTGAAAGTGCAGCAGTCAAAATAATAAAGTTAAGTAAATGTGCCGCCCAACCAATGCCAAGCTGACTAAAAATCATGACAAAGGGGCTTTTATCTAAACCACCAAGGTCCAGTTGGTTCCATGGAATAAGGGACATAATAATTGCGAGCGAGGCCACGTAAAAAACCAAAATTCGAAAAATAACTTGGTTGATCGCTTGTGGAATACTTTTTTCAGGATTTTCTGCTTCAGCAGCGGTCATTCCAATCAGTTCAATACCGCCAAATGCAAACATTAAAAAGGCGAGCATATAGAACAAACCCGAAAAGCCATGCGGGAAAAATCCGCCATGCTGCCACAGGTTTGAAAAGCTCGCTATAGAATCATTGCCGGCTGTAAGCAATAAATATAAGCCAAACACAATCATTGAAATGACTGCGGTAACTTTAATAATGGCTAACCAAAATTCAGATTCGCCATAAAATTTAACATTGCCTAAGTTCAAGCACGTGACCAGCACAAAGAAAAATAAAACCGAAACCCATGCTGGGATATGAGGCCACCAATAATGTACATATTTAGCCACGGCGGTAAGCTCAGTCATCGCAACTAAAATGTACACAACCCAATAGTTCCAGCCCGATAAAAAACCGGGAAATCTTCCCCAATACTTTTGTGCAAAATAGCTAAAAGAGCCAACTACAGGTTCTTCGACAATCATTTCACCCATTTGGCGCATAATTAAAAATGCAACCAAACCAACAATGGCATAACCCAAAATGATTGAAGGACCAGCAGACTGAATGACTTGTGCAGAGCCTAAAAAAAGTCCTGTGCCCACAGCACCACCCATAGCGATTAACTGGATGTGACGATTTTTAAGTCCACGTTTTAATTGGGAAGATGAGTTACTCAAAATACTATGCGCTGTCTAAAAAAGCTGGCGCTATTGTAATGGATTGAATAGGGATAACCTAGTTTGAAAAGCAATATTGCCTTTATATAAAAAGATTCGCACAAAACTGTACGAATCCTTTTTAGAAAATGATGTTTTTATAAATTAGAAAGATACCATTTTGCCTGGGTTAATCATTGCACCGATGCCATACATACTTTTCGCAAGTGGAATAACGACAGGGGCAAGCGTACGGCCAAAAATAATATTTTGATGGTCAATTTTGGATAACATTTCAAAGTCATTAGATTGCCCAACAAAGTCATTTGCAATGGCTTTACCAATGCGTACCGTCTGTGCAACACCATGTCCACTCCAGCCGTGAACTGCATAAATCGGGAATTTATTACCAAACTTACGACTGTCGACTGCACCATTTACAGTTAAATCAGTGGTTCCACTCCAGACAAAATCCATTTCTAGATTTTTAATTTGAGGGAACACGGTATGAATTCGATGCTCTAGATAATTTAAAGTTTTCTCTGGCCCCCAGCATGTGCCAGTACCTTGGCCGCCAAACAATAAACGGTTGTTAAACACAGGCCGGTAGTAATCAATCTGGAACTGAGTGTCATAAACCGGATGTCCAAATGGCAGAAGTTCTTTGGTGTCAAACTCTAAAGGAGCGGTGGTCGCGACATAGGTATAAAACGGAATAGTGGTATTGTTCTGTTCAGATAAAAGTTTAAACGAGGCATGGTGTACTGCCAGAACTACAGATTTTTTAGCTTTTACGACAGCATTTACTGTTTGAACATAAATACCATCTGCTTTTTCTTCTATTGAAATAACTTCTGTTTGTTCATAAACAGTACCGCCATTTTGGCAAAAGCCATAAATTAAACCACGGTTTAGAGCCAACGGATGAATTTGTCCACCTAACTCATCAATTAAACCGCCTGTATAGTAGTCTGACTTAATAAAGTCCATGAGTTCATGTTTACCCACAATACGAGTATGGTCTTCACCTAAGTATTTTCGGGCATCGGCACCTTGGGTTAAGCCAACCAAATGTCCTTCATGAACGGCGGCAGTAATATGCCCGTATTTACGGTCAAAGTTGAGTTGGTATTTTTCAGAGATATCATCAATGAGTTGCATGGCTTCCGTAGAAGTAAAATGCCATAGCTTTTTGGCATCTTCATAACTTAATCGGTCAGCCATTTCTTGAGCTTCCCAGCGTGCTAAACCTGGGGTAAGTTGTCCGCCATTTCGCCCTGAAGCTGCACTACCAATACGGTTTTTTTCTAATAAAACGGTATCTACGCCTTGTTCAGCTAAGTGTAGGGCAGTCGATGAACCTAATAAACCACCACCAATAACCACCACATCACATTCAATATCAGCATTTAAACTGTCAAATGTATGCCAATCGGACAGGGAACTTTCATAGTAGTTTGCTGGGTTATTTACCGAAGTGCCATTAACCGTAGTTGAGTCAAATTTCGCGTGTTTTGGATTTAACCAGCTCCATTCTTTACCCACTTGTAAAGACTTACTTGGTTTATATTCCACATCTTTTAAAAGTTGAGGTTTAGAAATAATTTTCATGACGACGTTCCTTAAAAAATTAATAAGCATTACTAATTGCAATACTTTGTTTTTTAATCGTTTTATAAATGAATAAGAGAATGCCTAAAGTTAACCAGAAGCATCCAAAAATCAGTGAAGATGAGTCGAGATTGAGCCATAAACAAATAATGCTAATGACCGATAACAACGGTAAAAACAGGTTTAGAAATTTATTTTTAAAACCTGAACGTTGTTTATCTTTAATATAAAATTTCATAAAAACTGAGAAGTTTACGGCTGTAAAAGCAACGAGCGCACCAAAACTGATCAGACTAACAACTTGAGCTAAATCTAAGAAAATAGCCGACATTGAAATAAGCCCGACAAATAAAACCGAGAAAAATGGTGTCCCTAAAGAGCTATGGATGGTTCCAAAATACTTTTTAGGAAAAATATTGTCGGACCCCATTATATACAGTAAACGCGAAGCACTGGCATGTGAGGCAAGACCTGAGGCGACTGTGTTCATAATTTGGCCGCATAAGAATATGGACTGAAACAAAGCACCACCCACATAAAGCACAATTTCTGGTAATGCTTCTGAAGGATGATGAAAGCGAACATTGTTTGGAAAATAAAGTTGAATAAACCAAGCAGCTGTGAAGAAAATAAGCCCACCCGCAAGTGTGGTTAACATGACTGCTCGGGGAATATTCTTGGTGGGTTGTTTGGTTTCATTTGAAAGGGTAGTAACTGCATCAAAACCTAAAAATGAAAAACATAAAACCGAAGCACCAGCAACAAGCGGTAATAGCGATTGTTGGCCATGCCATAGTGGAGCCAGAGTAAGCACATGCTCATAACCTTGGGTCGAACTAATACCTCGAACCACTAAATATACAAAAATGACCATGAGGATAATCGGAGCAAACACAAATACGAGACTTAAGTTGGCAAGTAACCGAATACGGAAACAGTTGACTAAAGTCACAAGGCCCGCCGATACCAGCACCCAAAACCAATAAGGCATACTCGGAATGAGTGCGGTGAGATAAATTGCAGCCAGCAACACATTAATAAGCGGTAATAAAAGATAGTCGAGTAGAGAGCACCAGCCAACGAAAAATCCACTTCTAGGCCCTAAACTTTCTGCAGTATAACTATAGGCCGAACCTGATCTTTCTGAGTTTTTACTAAACCTCGCATAGCTCCAAGCAGTAAGCAGCATCGCGCCTAAAGCAAGTAAATATGCGAGGGGAACATGACCATTGGTAATTCCGGAAACAATACCGAAAGTATCGAAAACCGTCATAGGGGTCATATAGGCAATACCAATAATTGTGACTTGCCATAGTGATAATTTTTTTAAGGAAGACGCTTTATTTTCCATGTCTTTTCAACCTCAAATTTCGTTGTTTTTGCTTTTCATCCAGAAAGGCGATGCTATTTTTAGGCCAAAACTTCCCCTAGACCTGAATAAACAAGTCTATTTGAAGAAAGTTTGAACAACAGCTAAGGGCTTAAAGTGCTATATCACCTTGATGGCACACTAAAGCGAGAATAAAAGGCCAATATTCTTTGCTTTTTAGATGACAACCAGCTGGAAAGACTGACATGGTTGCGAGAAAAACTGTTGATCAGTCTTTTCTTTAAATAATGTCCCGGTTCTGATGCTAATGTCATTTGAAGTAATGACCCGAGATGAATCATTCATAATGACAGTCTTTTGCTTAATATTTTTGAGTTTGGGCATAAGCAGTTTTTCGAGAGCCGAAACTAAAATATCGGTCGCAATGACGCCAATAAAGTGGTCATGAATCATGACAGGGTGGGCAATGGTAATGGTGTAGGCACCATTACAGATATAATCAACATAAGGTCCATGTATGCATGGACTTTTATTTTGTGCAGGTTTATGGAACCACTCAAATGAGCGGAAATCTAAAAAGCGCTGCGCATTTTGATAGTTTTCAAGTTTTGCTTGTTGTAATTGATCTTCTTTTTTATACCACCATTCGAGTGTCCAGTAGTCTTGTTCCTCTTGAGTTGCCGGACTATAACTCGCAAAACCAGTTCCTTGACTATAATGGCTTTGATTAAGTGCTTTTTTAATTTCCTTTTGCAAAGCAGAGCGTTCTGAAGTTGAAAGCTTAATATCTGCATTTTTTTCAGATGCATGCTTTGACAAAATCTTGCTCGCCTTAGTTGCGAGTTTTTCTGTAATAGAGGTTGTTTCGTCAACTACCGTCTTTAACAAATTTTGTAGCTCTTCTATATCTAACTGTTGGGTCATTCCTATAACTCCTAAAATTCCATATTTCTAACTTGATTATTGATAAGCCATCATATTTATTATTTTTATTCACTCGATAACTTATACCGAAGCATTTGGTCAGTGAGCATTGAAACTATTTTTCGGGCTTGAATCACAGCTTCATTTTCATTGTTTTCCTTAAAAGACGACAAAAGATGGTGATATTGTTTTACAACCTCACGGTGAAAATCATCATCTTGATAAAGTACGGCGATAAGCGGAGCCCATTCAGCCTGAATCGTGAGTTCCTGATTTGCCAGCCTTGCAGATTGGGCAAATGAGGTAAGCGTTAGCAAACAACGTAAATCAAGCTGTGCACGTGTATCTGCTTCAACAGCTTGTTCAAATTGTTCAATTAACTCTTTTATTTTGTTAAGTTCATATTCAGTAGTTCTTTGAGCGGCCAGATAGGCACTATGACTTAAAATTGCACTGTGAAACTCGCCTAAATCGGCAAGATACTCATTTGAAGCTTGGCGCAAAGGATGTTGATTTAAAAGTAAATCAGAAGGTAGCTCACAAACAAAACTTCCACCATTTCTTCCACGACGTGTATCAATTAAACCTTTTACGCGTAAAGTATTTAATGCTTCGCGAACAGTGATTGGCGAAACTCCCATTAAGCGTGCTAAGTCTGCTTCATTAGGAAGTTGTTCATTGCTTTTGAGCAAACCAGAGATAATTGCATTTTCCAAGCGTTCTACAACTTGTTCCGAACGAGTTGCTTGAGCAATAGGTGCAAAAATTATCGTATATGCTGACATGGCGAATTCTCTAAAAGCTAAGTCAAAAGACTTAGCTTAATGAAGCGGATAAATAGTTATTAAAACACGCCATAACCATGGACAGCCTGTTCATCTTCAGGCACAGCCGGTATTGCATCCCAAAGTTCAACAATTTTGCCATTATCTACACGCCATAGTTCAAAATAGGCATGTCGGTTACCAGCAATACTGCCTTCGGAATGTGTCAATACAAATTGACCATCAGCAATGGAGCGATGCGTTTTTGAGTATACCAAACCTTGTCCTTCATTACGGATATTGTTCAAAAAATCAATGACTGCTTTAACGCCATCACCAATATCTGGACTATGTTGAATGAACTGGTCGCCGTCGGTATATTCTTTAAAGGCATCATAATTGCCATCAATTAATGACTTCTTAAAGAAAGATGTCACAATTTCGCGGTTTTTCTCTGGGTCATGGTGAGTTACGATTTCAGTGGGACCATCTAGTTGAGTTCTACCGCTTACATTTGGCGCAGCTTCTGCCACAAGACCATCCCAATGCTCGACAATTTTGCCGTCTTTTACTCGGTAAATATCAAACCCAACCAATGGTTTTTGATCTAAGCCCTGAAAGCGGCCATGAATTGCAACCAAGTCACCATCTGCGAGTACACGTACAGCTTCGTGTTGCATATCTGGGCAGTCTTCTACCAGTTGACGTAAACCTGAAATACCATTTGCAACGAGTGGTGAGTGCTCTATAAAGTCTTCAGAAAAATAACGGTCTAGAGCAGTGGTGTCATGCAAATTAAATAACTCGTGGTGTGCTTTAGTCACCAAGTCTTTCATTTCTTGCTTATTCATTTTGATCTCCTTTCAAAACGCATTGTTATTATTCGTTTGAACTCATCACATGTTTAACACGGGTATATTCTTCAAAACCGTAGCCAGATAAATCTTTACCATATCCTGATTTTTTGAAGCCGCCGTGTGGCATTTCCGCGGTTAAAGGAATATGGGTATTAATCCAAACTGTACCGAAATCAAGTTCACGTGACAGACGTGTTGCGCGAGCATGATCTTTGGTCCAAACACTTGAAGCTAGGCCATATTCAACATCGTTGGCTTTTTCAATGGCATCATTTTCATCTGTAAATTTCTGAACGGTAATCACTGGTCCAAAAATTTCGTTCTGAATAGCATCGTCGTGTTGTTTTAAACCACTAATAACAGTCGGTTCAAAATAGAAGCCTGGGCGGTCTGCCTGTTTTCCGCCTGTTTCAACTTTGGCATGAGCAGGTAAGTTGTCGATAAACGCTTTAACATTCTTTAATTGATTGGCATTGTTAAGAGGACCATAAAGCGCGTCTTGATCATCTGGTTCGCCAAAACGTGTATTTTTTGCAGCTTCAATAAGTTTAGCTAAAAACTCGTCATGAACAGATTCAGCCACAATCACACGTGTTGCAGCAGTACAGTCTTGACCTGCGTTGAAATAGCCTGTTAAAGCAATCATTTCTACGGCTTTATCAAGATCGGCATCTTCAAAAACCAGTACAGGTGCTTTACCGCCAAGTTCAAGATGAGCTTTTGCTAAATTTGCCGCAGCAGAAGCAGCAACTTGTAATCCGGCACGAACTGAACCTGTAATAGAAACGAGAGCAGGGGTTTTATGTGATACCACTTTTGAACCAACTTGCGCTTGGCCTAACACCACGTTAAATGCACCTTTCGGAAAAAATGGTGCAGCAATTTCTGCAAGTAAGAGGGTACTTTCAGGTGTTGTGTCACTTGGTTTTAATACGACAGTGTTACCCGCTGCCAAAGCAGGAGCAATTTTCCAAATTGCCATTATGAGTGGATAGTTCCAAGGTGTAACCTGACCAACCACACCGACTGGTTCGCGGCGAATAGAAGAAGTTAAACCTTCTAAATATTCGCCAGTTGCTGTGCCATCGAGTAAGCGGGCAGCACCTGCAAAGAAACGAACTTGATCTGCTGATGCACCCACTTCTTCAGATGCAATTAAATGTTTTAACTGACCTGTATTGCGGCTTTGCGCTTCAATCAAACGGTCAGCATTTGCTTCAATAGCATCTGCCAAATTCAGTAATGCTTTCTGACGAGTCGAAGGTGTACTACGTCCCCAAATTTTAAATGCTTCTTTTGCAGCAGCATAAGCTGCATCAACTTCTGCCTCGGTCGCATTCGGCGATTGTGCATAGACTTCACCAGTGACTGGGCTTACCAAATCGAAGAAATCATTTCCTTTGCTAGCAACATATTCGCCGTTAATGAAGTGTTGTAGTTGAGTTTTAGCCATTTTTTATACCTTGTCCTTAGGTTTTAACATATAACATATAATACTATATGTATTATGTTTTAAATTTTCTGTCAAATGCTTTGATGAGGGGATTAAGTAGAAAAAGGGTGAGTTCAACTGAGAAGGTGTTTTAAGTTTTTGATTTTGATTATTTAAAAAAATTAAAAATTTATTGAGGATTATTAGAATAGGTTCATCGTTGGAATGGTGTTTTTAGATTTAATGAGCGGCCATAGAGAATTTTTTGAATGAAAGGGAAATGGATGAGCTCAGCCGTAAGTTGGCTCACCCCATGTTTAATTTGAGATTTAACGTGATGATTAGGTCTTATGGCTCGCCAGCAAAATACTAGTTTCACTATTGTAAATACCTGAAATATTTCGAATTCTCTCTAATACTTTATCGAAGTTTTCTAAGGTGTCGGAGCGTAGCTCGACCAAAATATCCCATTTACCATTAGTTTTATGCAGACATTCAACCGCGCTTTCTAGACGTAGTTCTTTAATCACAGACTGTGCTTTAGTACCTTCGACCATAATGCTCATCCATGCGCGGATGACATTGCGTTCAGCATTTGGTTTAAAACGAACCGTATATCCGGTAATGATGCCGGAAGACTCGAGATATTCCATTCTCTTTTTAACCGTTGCTCTTGAAACATGAACTTTTTCGGCTATCTCGGTTACAGACATCCGTGCGTTATCTTTAAGTAAACCTAAAATAATTTGATCAATATTGTCCATAATGTCATTGTCAATTATCAGATTGATAAAAAATAATTCATTTTTTACTAAATTACAAATTTTGTGAGTCATTTTGATTTTTAATAATAGACCCATCGATAATCCTAATAATCTTAATTTGATGGGCAAGCCACAATGAATAATTTTGCAGTTTCCAGAAATGACTTTAACGAATGGATGGTTCCAGTATTTGCACCGGCAAATTTCATTCCGGTACGTGGTGAAGGTTCACGTATCTGGGATCAAGAAAATAAAGAATATATCGATTTTGCAGGCGGGATTGCAGTAAATGCATTAGGTCATGCGCATCCAGTGGCAGTCAATGCGTTAACAGAACAAGCAAAAAAACTTTGGCATGTCGGCAATGGTTATACCAATGAACCCGTACTGCGTCTTGCTAAACAACTCACTGAAAATACATTTGCAGACAAAGTATTCTTCTGTAACTCAGGTGCAGAAGCAAATGAAGCAGCATTAAAGCTTGCTCGTAAAGTTGGACTCGACAGCGGTGTCGCAGGTAAAAGCGGTATTGTGGCATTTAACAATGCGTTTCACGGCCGTACTTTATTTACCGTTTCGGCTGGTGGTCAGCCAAAATATTCACAAGACTTTGCACCACTTCCAAACGGCATTAGCCATGTTGCTTATAATGATTTAGAAGCGGCTAAAGCAGTTATTAATGAGCAAACCTGTGCAGTAATTGTAGAGCCTGTACAAGGTGAGGGTGGGGTAATTCCTGCTGATATCGAATTTTTAAAAGGTTTACGTGCACTGTGTGATCAGTTCGGTGCCTTACTTATTTTTGATGAAGTGCAAACAGGTGTCGGTCGTACAGGTGCACTTTATGCTTACATGAACTACGGTGTGACTCCAGATGTACTCACTACTGCAAAAGCACTGGGCGGTGGTTTCCCTGTCGGTGCAATGCTAACAACTGATAAATTTGCGCCGCATTTTTCAGTGGGTACACACGGTACGACTTATGGCGGTAACCCGCTGGCAAGTGCAGTTGCAGGCGCAGTCTTTGAGTTTATTAATACACCAGAAGTACTTGAAGGCGT